>JAGWWZ010000006.1 GCA_018970165.1 Planctomycetota bacterium
TTGACGCACTGGCTGGCTCGCCAACCGATGTAGGGCAACTGGTCATAGACACTCGGATACGAGGTCCACACTCGGCAGCGATGTCCGCGTTGCCGAAGAGGTTGCACATAAGGTAAGAAACGAAATCTCGTCGAGGGAACATTCGCGCCCAAGGTGATGAAGGCGATCTTGCGGTTAGAGACACTCGATGTCACCGCAGGACTCAACTGTGCATGCGAGGAAGAGGGTTCCCCTCGGCGATGATCGCCGCCTCGGCCGACGACAATTCCTCAAGCCGATTCCGGACCAGATCATGATCCTGAAACAAACGAGCCAAACGAACGTACGTCGTATGATGCCTGGCTTCCGACTCAAAGAGTGAACCATAGAAATCACGAAGCTCTGCATCCGCCACATGATCCCTCAGTAACTTGAAACGTTCGCACGAACGAGCCTCGATCAATCCTGCGATCAGCAACCGGTCGACCGCGCGGTCGGGTTCATGGGGACGAATCAATTGATTGAGACGCCGGCCATAGTCTCCCGGCCTCAGTTTGCGAAACGGGATACCCCGACGCTCGAGAAGATCCAAGACCATGTGAAAGTGCTCCAGTTCCTCCTGAACGATCACGGTCATTTCGCGAGTCAACTCGCGGGAATCGACGTAGGAACCAAACAAACTCATAGCGGTGGCTGCCGCCTTGTGTTCGCAATGCGCATGGTCGATCAAAATCTCGGGCAAATTCTCGTCGACTTGACGCAACCAACGGGCTTGCGATTCGCTCTGCAGATGCAACATGATCGATCTACTCCGACTCAGTACCCGGGCTGAGAAACATCAAGTGCTGCCAGGGAAGTTTGTCGTACTGCGAAACGAGCTTGAAACCGTTGGCCTTGTACTCCTTGAGAATCTGCTTCTTGGTCATCTTATGCTCCGGCTTGATCGGAACCGTTGGATCTTCACCCCGAAATTCAACCAGCGCGATACGCCCACCCGGCTTGAGCGAACGACGCATGGCATCCAGCATCTCCACCGGGTTGGAGAACTCATGATACACGTCGACCATGAGAATCAAATCGACCTTTCCATCCGGAAGCTTCGGATCGTGCGGCAACCCAAGGACCATATCGACGTTTTTAATATCGAGCCGTTCGCAACGACGAGATAACTCCTGCAGCATCTCGGGCTGGATATCGACAGCGAGTACCTTCCCTTCGGGCCCGACCCGACGAGCTAGCTCCACCGTGTAATAGCCATCGCCGCAACCCATGTCGCAAACCGTCATGTTGGGCTCGACTTTCAATTGCTCCAGCATCTCCTGCGGATTTTCTTCTTGCAACCGTTCCGGTCGATTGAGCCATGGAATGCCATGATAACTCATCGGCTGCGCGATGCGGCGACCAAGGTATTTGGTCAACGGCTCGGGTGCGGTTTCCTGTTGAGCCCCCGCATGCAGAACCGTCATCATCACAGCCAGGGCTGAAATCAGAGCGACACGAACCTGTCGATTGATTTTCCAACGACCAGTTTTCCAAAAACTAGTTCTCCAAAGGCACGTAGGCATCGCCGTTGTTCTCCAATGTGATAGGGCGATAATCGGGATGCTTGGATGATTCCAAGTACGCTTCCAATATCACCAGTGCTGCTATTTTATCGATTTGCTTCTTGCGCTGCTTGTGGGTCAACTCGGCTTCGCGCAGCAATCGGGTCGCCATCGCAGTCGAATAGCGTTCGTCAACGAAGCGGATAGGTAGTCCAGTCGCCTCGGCCAACCATCTGGCGAACTCCCTGGCTTCCTTCGCCTTGGAGCTATCCCGTCCATCGCAGTGAATGGGCAAGCCGACCACCCAGCCGACGATCTGGTTGTCAGTCGCCATTTTTTGAAATTGGGAAGCCTCTAACGTGGGCGATTGCCGATGAACCGTAAACAGGGGGTTGGTCCACGTGCGACTCGGATCGCAAATCGAGACCCCGATCCGAACCGTGCCGTAATCGATCCCAGCCAGTCGTCCGCTGTCGGGCCATGGCTTTTCTTGATTATCGATTTGCCCCACCCTTCGTCACCTTCGCAGTTTACCTTGATTCGATTTCCGCGTTCGTCGTAACTCTATCTGTTGAGAGCCCTTTGGCAATCGCCACCCTTAAAGACATCCACGGAATGCACGCAAAATGACAATTCGAATCCTTCGATGGTTACCTCTCTCGCTTCTGTTGCTTGTCTGCTGGACTCCGACTGCCCAAGCCCAAGACAGTATCGACTTCAATGAAGCCGAGAACATGTTCTCGTATAATGTGGTCGAACTGAGAGATCAGCTAAAATTCGGGCTGCGAGTCGCGTTTCCAGAACAGGAAGCCTTCGTCAATGAAGTGGTTGCCAAAGTCGACAGCGGCGAGTTATCGCGAGCAATGGTCAATGTTGTCTTTGTATGGGCTCGGAAAAGGAACCCTCGCATTCCGTTCCCTTATTTCGAAACGGTCATGCGATTGCTCGCCGAGAAGCGAGGAGTCACGTTTACTTCGGGGGCATAACCTCTAAAGCCGCGGCAATCAGAGTCTTGGCTCCCGTTTCTAGTGTCTCTGCCGGGTCGGGGTAAAAGAATGGCGAGTGAAGCGACGGGAGCGATTGCTCCTTCTGTTGAAAAGCCTTAATCCGCTCCGAGCTTTGCGTTCCTAATCGAAACATCGCGATCGGAACGCCCGCCAAACCGAACTGCGAAAAGTCTTCGCCCCCCATCACCGGCTGAACCTCGATCACTTTCTCCTCGCCTAGCGTTTGCTGAAAGACCGGTACCAACCTCTCTACCAACGCTGTGTCATTGATCGTTGCGGGGGTATCGTCAGAGAATTCGATCTTCGGTTCGGGAGCCCCGGCGCTCAGTGCCGCCGCCTTGGCCTTGCGAACAATGCCTTCCTTGAGACGCTCTCGCACAGCAGGGGAGTAGGCGCGAACGGTGAGCTGCAATTTGCAAGTGTTGTCAATGATGTTGTGTTTGGTTCCGGCATGAATCGAACCCACGGTTATCACCGCAGGCTCAAGTGGGTTGTTCTCCCGACTCACCAGGGTTTGCAAGTCGACAATCAAATGAGCGGCCTGTACCACGGGATCGATGGCGCTCTGCGGAAAGGCGCCATGACCTCCCTTGCCCTGTACCACGATGTCCACACTATCCACACTTGCGTACATATTTCCGGCCCGATAACCAACCGTCCCAGCCTCCATCTCCGGATCGACGTGCAGAGCGACCGCTGCATCCGGGCGAGGAAAACGGACAAACAATCCATCAGCCAACATCGCTTTCGCACCGCCACCGATCTCTTCCGCCGGTTGACCAATCAACACCAGCGTACCACACCATTGATCGCGATGCTCCGCAAGATACTCGGCCGCCGCGATTTGGCAGGCCATGTGCATATCGTGGGCGCATGCATGCATGACTCCGACATCCACTCCCCGCGCATCGCGGGCCCTCGTCTTCGAGGCGTAATCCAAACCGGTCTGCTCGACGACAGGCAGCCCGTCGAGATCCGCTCGCAACATCAGCGTCGCTCCAGGGCCATTCTTCAAAACCGCAACATATCCTGTCTTCCCCACCCCCGTCACGACTTCGTACCCAAAGGTTCTCAGCTTCGCAGCAAGTTTCTCCGCAGTCTTCGTTTCTTGAAACGACAATTCGGGCGATGCATGCAATTCGCGATAGAGTTCCACCCAAGCCGCGTTCCTCTTCGTAACGTACTCCGTTCGAATCGGCTCCATCGCAATGCCAATGCTGCCCCAGGGAGCACAACCAAATAGGCCGATAAATAAAGCGACGACCTGGTTTCTAGATGCATGCATTCCCATTTTTGATTCAAAACTCCTCGGCAACTTGAGTTTTACCTACCATCCTCTTTTAGCGAGGATCGGTGCTTACTTCGGCGCAGTGTCTTGTTAATTTTCCAACTCGAGGATACGACCTTTAATCGACTCCCCTTGGGTCCCTGCAGTATAGGCTCCATCTCAACCCCCAAGCAGAGCGATCCGCACGATCACTCCTTGGACTCCTTGGGATCGCACTTCCTCGGCACCCGAAATCTACATAAGCTAGACTTATTGCAATCGTCTTGTGGTTCATTTGGGATTTCTGCGGAGCGGGATGCCTTTGGAACAAATTCCGTCTGTCCTGTGGGTTTGGTGTCAAGATTTTCCGTTTATGCGGTCGAAACTAGTCTTAGCGATTCTCTGGAATGTCTCCGTTGGTAGGTCTGTCGCGTGCGACTACCTTGACGGGCAGCCCGAGCTATCCTAGACTTCGATGCAATAAAGTGAATTGCACAAACGACTTAGGTCGATTTCGAAGTTTCTAGGAGTTCGGTCGTGACAAAGAAAGAGATCGTGAAAACGATTTCCGACGAGACGGGACTCAATCAGCAGCAGATCAAGCAAATCGTCCAGTTGACGTTTGACTCGATCATTGCAACGCTGATCGAGGAGGGCCGGATCGAGTTACGGAATTTTGGTGTTTTCCAGGTTCGCCCGCGTGCGGCCCGGAAGGCCCGAAATCCGCGAACCGGCAGACAGGTGGAAGTGCCCGAGAAATTCGTGGTCAGCTTCAAGCCTGGCAAGATTATGGAGGAGCGTGTGAACTCGATTGAGGGAACGCCGCTCGCCGAGCAGATTCGAATCGATGTTGCGTCAGGGGACTCTGACATAGCAGACGACGATTCGGATTCCGTCGCGGAGGGAGACGAGACGAAAGATTAATCCTGTTCATGGAGTGAGAACCGATGCGTCGCCGAGTCATGATGACTGTTTTGCTCGTTGTTTCCACACTGCCTACCATCGGCTGTGCACTCCCGATTTATTCCGCGATCCCATCGCGACGGGCGGAGCAACTGATTTACACATCAGAAGATTTACGGGCCTTGGTTCAAGAGTGGGAGCGTTTCTGGTTTCTCGATATGCCCAGTCACATGACGCCATACCGCACCCATGGCGGTGTCATCTAGGGTTTAGAGTTCGGCTTTCGATTCTCTTCGCCGCGGACTGACTTGTCCTGGCGGCATCGCTGGCTACAGTATCGGACTGAATCCCAGTCCCGAGCCCATTTCTTGCGCCATGCGAAAGATTTGCCACATCGGGCACACCGTTTCTCGGGAAGTGTCGTTTTCTTGTGACTCAATCTCTTGTTCCCAAGACCATGTCGCTGGATTTGACCGGGGAGGGACCGACAGGCCAACCTGTTCAACCCGGTCAGTATGCAGGTTTGGCAAGCGTTGAGGAGTGGATGCGGAAAACCGGCCAGGAGCCTTTTGACTGGCAACGCCGGGCATGGAGTGATTACTGCGATGGTTTCGACGGACTGATCCTGGCCAGTACCGGGACGGGAAAGACCAAGGGGGCGTGGCTCGGCCCATTGGCTCAATGGTTGGATCAGCCCGTGGCCGAGTCGCATTGGAGTCGAGGTCCGCGTCGGCGTGCAGCACCACCACTCTTGGCCCTTTGGATTACGCCTCTCCGAGCGTTGGCTGCCGACACATGCCAGGCCCTTCAAGAATGCATCGAAGGTCTTTCACTTCCCTGGTCCCTTGAGCAACGGACGGGAGATACTTCTTCATCGACCAAGTCTCGGCAGCGTCATTCGCCCCCGACGTCGATGGTGATCACCCCTGAGAGTCTGACGCTGCTGCTGTCTTATCCAGAGTCGCTCCAGACGTTTTCACATCTACGATGTGTTGTGGTCGACGAGTGGCACGAGTTGATGGGTACCAAGCGGGGTATTCAAACGGAACTGGCTTTAGCGAGGCTTCGCGAACTAGCGCCGAACCACCAGCGTTGGGGGCTCTCGGCAACCATTGGGAATCCGGAATTTGCATTATCTTCGTTGATTGGTAATGATTCAGCGCGTCGGTCGACCATCCTTCGTTCCCCTTCGACCAAGGCGTTTGAGTTTGAGTTGCTTGCCCCTTCATCGGTGGAGCGGTTTCCTTGGGCTGGGCATCTTGGTTTGGCGATGTTGCAGCAGGTGATCGATACGATTGAGAAGGCGCGAACGACACTGGTCTTTGCGAACACACGCAATCAAGCCGAGTTGTGGTATCAATCGATTTTAAAAGCGAGGCCCGACTGGGCTGGTCGGATCGCGGTCCACCACGGCTCTCTGTCCAACGAGATCCGTTCCTGGGTTGAGCAGGCATTGCGCCAGGAGCGACTGATTGCGGTGGTTTGCACAAGCAGTCTCGATCTGGGGGTGGATTTCGCACCGGTGGATCAGGTCATTCAAATCGGCTCTCCGAAAGGGGTTGCTCGCGTCATGCAGCGCGCCGGGCGATCCGGCCATCGACCTGGTTTACCAAGCCGCATGACGTTCGTACCATCGCATGCCTTAGAACTTATCGAGTGGGAGGCGGCTCGCCGCGCGATATCTCGGTCTGCTGTGGAAGCTCGCACGGAACTCGCCAAGCCACTGGATTGTTTGGTGCAACATGCAGTGACGATGGCGTTGGCAGCCCCCTACACGCGAAGCATGTTGGCCAATCAAGTCCGACAGGCATTTGCGTATCGCGAACTCTCTGACGAGGAACTCGATTGGGTCTTGGAGTTTGTGACCACGGGGGGCAGTTTGCATGCCTACCCGGACTACCATCGAGTCGCCCTCGATAAAGAACAGTATCAAGTATGCGATGCTCGCATTGCCAAGCGTCATCGCATCGCCATCGGCACCATCGCTTCGGATCTATCCATTCAGGTCAAGACGATGAATGGCCGGGCTATAGGCACTGTCGAAGAATCGTTTGCGTCTAAGCTAAAGACCGGAGATCGGTTCTTGCTCGGTGGAAAGCTCTTAGAACTTGTCATCCTGCGCGATGGAACGGCATGGGTACGTCGAAGCAAAGGGGCTCCCACAGCCGTGCCGCGTTGGATGGGTGGCCGCATGCCTCTCTCCTCTGAATTGGCATCTGGAGTGAGGGCGTTGTTGAGCGAAGTAGCTAGCGGCACTCGCTCGGTGGACGGATTGAGGGCAATCTCGGATTTGGTTCGCATTCAGCAGCGTTGGAGTCACATACCCAGCATGGGCGAGGTGCTCGTGGAGACCTGCACGAATCGGGATGGGCATTCTTGTATGGTCTATCCGTTTGAGGGACGATCGGTGAGCGAAGGTTTGGCTGCGTTGTTTGCGCATCGAGTTTCGAGAAACGAAGGGATTTCGTTTTCTATCGCTGTGAACGATTATGGATTCATGATTCACAGCGACCGCGCACCGAGCGTCGATTGGGAGAACATCCGCGATTGGTTTTCGACGGCGAGGCTCGAGGAGGATCTTCATGAGAGCCTCAACGCGAGTGAGATGCGTCGCCGCGTATTTCGTGATATAGCCCGCGTCTCTGGGTTGATACATCAGGGTGCGCCGGGGCAGGCCAAGAGTTCTCGCCATTTGCAGGCATCATCGAGTATGGTGTTTGATGCGCTTCAACAATATGATCCAGAAAATCGCCTCTTGCTACAAGCGAGCGACGAGGTGGCTCGCGACCAGTTGGAATTGGAACGCATGCGGGGCGCATTGCAACGCATGCAAGAGAGCGCCTGGGTCGTGCGGCACCTGACTCGTTGGACACCCTTCTCATTTCCTTTGTATGTCGAACGCATCCGCGATCGCATCAGTTCCGAGTCCTTAGCCGATCGAGTCCGCAAGGCTCAGGCTCCCCTCGAACGAGCAGCGATGAAGGAGATGGGGACCGAATTGAGTCTTGGAGTTGCGTCCGATGGAGGTTGATCTTCAAGGGAACGCCTTCTGTTTTCATCCCAGCGGCGCATTGTATTGGCGGAAAACCAGAAGCCTCTTGCTGGCCGACCTTCACTTGGGAAAGGAATCGGTTTTCCAGCAATCTGGTGTGGCTATCCCAAGTGGAGCTACGAATGCTACGCTTCGAGTCCTCAGAACTCTCGTCCAAGCATGGAAGCCTGATCGCGTCATTGTTTTAGGAGATCTCCTTCACGCAAAGATTGGCTTGACCTCTGCACTCGAGCAGGAAATCGTTGCGTTGGTAGGAGAAGGAATTTGCCGAGAATGGATGTTGATTCCCGGAAATCACGACCGCGGAGGAATCAATGCTTTACAGCAATGCGGTTGGCAGATCGCTGACGAGTTCGTGGAATACCACGGGGTCGAGATGACGCATGCACCGGATTCCGAGAGAAACAAATCGTCTTTGTTGATCTCTGGCCATCTCCATCCGTCGGTGCGTATCTCGCTGAGCGTCAGAGAGAAGACATTGCTGAGATGCTTTTGGCTCCATGCGTCGCAGTTGATCCTCCCGGCTTTTGGAGGATGGACGGGGACCAAGCCGATTTCTCCTGCGTCGGGAGACCGGGTCTTTGCGTGTGCTGATGATGAAGTGATCGAACTGGCAACCTAGCGAACTAGCAGCGTTCTCAATTCGCTGAGTTGAAGTTTGTGACGGGAGCAGGTCGTCCATAATAGTAGCCCTGTCCGAGCACGAAACCGATCTCAGCGCACATCTCGGCTTCGATTTGTGTTTCGATCCCTTCGGCCAGCGGCACGATTCCGATGTCTCGACAAATGCGAACGAGGTTGCTCAGGAACTGAATCCGATCGAGCGAATTGCGATCGAGACCTTTGATTAGGCTCATGTCGAACTTCAAAACATCAGGAGGAACGGAACAGAGTTCCGGCAACCGGTTCTGACCTGCGCCGAAGTCGTCGTAGGCCAATTGCACCTTGAGTTCATCGAGTACATCGCGAAGCCGGTTCATGTCTCGCAGGTTGGTGATCGCGCTTTCGTGGATTTCGAGAGTGATCGCCGATTCGGGAGCAAATTCCCGCAATTGTTGCATCGACTCGATCAGTCCTGGCCGGGTCATTTCGAGCGGGTGTGTATTGAGGTAGATACTGGCGGACTTGGGGAGTTTCGCTCCTTCGCGAACACCTTCCCAGCGGAGCATTTGGCTCAATTCGACTTCCATGTTCAGTTTGGCTGCCGCACCGAACAGGGCTTTTGGCGTTTCTAGGCCGTACACGGTACTGCGAGCAAGAACTTCATATCCGACGGTCTTGAGATCTTCAATTTGCACAATCGGCTGATAGTGCGGAGTGACGAGCCGCTGCTCCATCAGGCGATCGAATTGGACGAGTGCGAGCGCTTGATCGCAAACATCCTCGCACTGAGTGTTCATAGGGATCGCACCTTGAACGTCCTGTTTCAAGCGGAACGCGAAATCCGCGAACTGTAGCATATCTCCGTCCGCAACTGGGGTTTCCTCCGTGGTGCGACGACCATTGACATACGTTCCGTTAGTACTTTCGCGATCGATCACAAACAGCTCGCCTTCTTTAAGGATCAAATCAGCATGATGTCCGGAGATGGTCTTCGAGGGTATCTGAAGACAGCAACCTACTTTCCTGCCGATCGAAAAGGGAAATGGATGGATAACAGTGAGTTCTTCTGTTGGCTGTTCCCCAAGGCTAGCGAGAATCCACACCGAATGCGAATTCCCGACGCCGAATCGGCGAGGCAGTGATGCCCTAGGACTGGAGTTAAACAAAACATTCTGACTATTCATTGTCTATCACAAACGATGGACGTGTTCCCATGAAAAGATTTTGACGATTGCTTCAAGGGACCCCTGGCCGAAGCCAAGTCAACGGAATTCTAGGCCATGTTTTGGGCGAGGAGAAAAGATTAGGATTTTTCCGGCAATCAATTCCCGTTATTGAAGCAAGTCCGGGGAACACATCCAGAGATCACCTTCGCTCGCCGATGAACTTCCACAGCGCACGCGCTGGTAACTCGATCAGCTTGTACCGGTTGTATCGAATACATCGACCATACATGGGATTGCCCGATATCATGGACTCACTTCTCAAACCTCAAGAAACGCAACGCTTGAGTATGCCGGCTTTGCCGGCCGTACTCAACGATGATTCCTTTTGGCCGTTCGAACCCAAAACGATCGAGGACTGCGGGGTTCCCGAGTCATTTGTCGAATCTATCGTTCTGCAGATATTTCTTAGTGTTGGAACCATGACGGGCCGCGGTCTGGGAGATCGGATCAAGCTTCCGTTCCCGATCATTGAGCAGCAGCTATCGCAGTTGCGGATGCGGCAACTCGTTGCGCATGCACGCCCTGCAGCGTTGAACGACTTCTATTACAGCATCACGGAGAAAGGTCTTCAGAGAGCTCTGAACTGTCAAAAAACAATGTCCTACACTGGGCCGTTGCCGGTACCGCTCATGGACTATGTTTTGAGCGTCGAGGCCCAGGCAGGCAATTTTTCGCCAGTTACAGAATCACACCTTCGGGCAGCCCTGAACAAAGTGACCTTCGATGCCAGTCTGCTCGATTTCCTCGGGCCTGCCGTCAATAGCAACTCGGGTATCTTCCTCTATGGACCCCCGGGCAATGGCAAATCGACGATCGCCAGGTGCCTTGCCACGTGTCGTGGCGATGACATTTGGATCCCCTACGCGATCATCGATGACGGCATGATCATCAAGTTCTTCGACCAGACATATCATACGCCAACGGGAATGCGATCCGAAACCGACAACTTCATCGCGACTCAGGAACACGACCAGAGGTGGATTCGCGTACGGCGGCCATCGGTGATCGTAGGTGGAGAGTTGACGATGGACAGCCTGGAAATCCGGCACGATACACGAAGCAATGTTTGCGAGGCCCCGCTGCAACTGAAAAGCAATTGCGGGTGCCTCCAGATCGACGACTTCGGCCGACAACAGATCGCGCCAGCCGAATTGCTCAATCGCTGGATCGTTCCACTGGAGAGCCGTCAAGATTACCTGATGCTCCCTACTGGCAAAAAGATCTGCGTGCCATTTGAACAAATCACTCTCTTCTCGACCAACCTCGAACCGGATCAGTTGGTGGATGAAGCATTCATGCGACGTGTTCCCTTCAAGATCCAAGTTGGTGACCCGAGCCAAGAGGAATTCATCGAACTTTTCAGGCGAGTTTGTGAGAGCTCCGAGATACCCTGGAGTCTCGCCGCGATTGAACGTCTGATTGAGAAGCATTATCGACAGGCAAATCGCCCGTTCCGGCGCTGCCATGCGAGAGACCTAGTCCATCAAATCGAGTGCTTGTGCGCCTACCGAGGTGAACCAATGGAATTACGGAACGATCTGGTGGATAAAGCGGTCCAGAACTACTTCGGTTCAAGCGGACAAAATACAAAGTTTGGAGTTGGCAACTCAAGCAATCGGACCCAAAGCACGCAAGGAACAGCGCAACCGACGTTCGAGCGGCACGACAAAACCATCGTACTCCCCTCGCTGGAAACCAACCGTCCGGAAATTCGCATGAAACCCTCGCCAACCAGCCAACGTTCGAGTATCCCGCAGGTCCCAACGGATGCTGAAACGAACTCCCCGCGAAGACCCTCCACGACGTAAGCTCAATCGATGACGTGTCTCGTACTTCAACCAGGATTCGAACCCTTCCCAGGCTATGTGCTCAAGGACAAGCTTGGCTCGGGAGGATATGGAGAAGTATGGTCCGCCGACGCCCCTGGGGGACTGACCAAGGCGATCAAGTTCGTCTTCGGAAGCATCGATGACCAACGGGGATCAACCGAACTGCGCAGTTTGAACCGAATGCGCAAGCTGAACCATCCTTTTCTACTTTCTATCGAACGTGTCGAGGTCGTCGACTCGCAATTGGTTATCGTAACCGAACTAGCGCAAGGCTCTCTCTACGACCGTTTCTTAGAGTACCGCGAGAAAGGCTACATCGGGATCCCGCAAGAACGATTACTGCGCTACCTCGCCGACGCGGCCGATGGCTTAGACTATCTCTGTCAGGAACACGGTCTTCAACATTTGGATGTTAAGCCGGGCAATCTGCTGCTCGTCGCTGATCGGGTGAAGGTCGCTGATTTCGGACTGATTAAAAATCTACAAACAGTCAGCCAGTCCGCAAAGAATGGCTTGACTCCTATGTACGCGGCACCTGAAATGTTCGACGGTCGCCCAAGCCCAAGTAGCGATCAGTACTCGCTCGCTGTTGCCTACATTGAACTCCTTTCGGGCAATCTACCATTCCGTGGTAGAACCTGCGCGCAACTCGCCAACGAACATTTGAACAAAGCTCCTAACCTCGATTCGATTCCTGTCATCGAACGGCCCGTTTTGGCCAAAGCGCTCGCCAAAAAACCGATCATGCGATTCGGTTCCTGCCGTGAATTCGTACGTGCTCTCGAGGATTGCCGAACGGAAAAGAAGTCACCCGGCCCCAAGTTGAAATCACGATTTGCACCGGGTGAATCACGAAACGCCGGTGACATCCAAGGTGGTAAACGCCCCGATCAAGGAGACAACGCGAACCCATCGCCCGAAAGTGTTCAACAAAGCGATGGCATTCGAGCAAAGAACGCAAAGCCCCTTCGACTCCTCTCACCCTTGTCGCCCCTAGCATCCAATGACAAGACGAAAGATGAGAAGGTTCTGTTCATCGGACTCGGCGGCACGGGCGGTTCAGCGATTCAACTGCTCCGCATGCGCTACGAACAGAGCAATCCTACCGCACCCGCCAATCGCAAACCGAGAACGCTGTATATCGATACCGATGGGGAATCGATTGAGCAATTGACATCCATGAGAAATCTTCAAGCGATACCTCATGAGGATACTCTAACAATTCGACTGCAGTCGGCGCAGTATTTTCGGCATTGCAAATCTCCCGATGTGAATCGGATCTCTCGCAGATGGATCTACAACATCCCGCGATCCCAAAAGACCGAGGGTGTTCGCCCGCTCGGACTACTCGCTTTCCTGGACAACGCCCGCCAGTGTTACGAGACCCTCGTTAGGTCGATAGAAGGCCTTTTCGAAGACAGTACCGAAAGCATCGCGCTCAAGGTTTACTTGATGACATCGGCGCATGGCGGTACCGGCGGCTCAATCCTTTGCGAAATCGGTTACTTGCTCCGACACATCGCTCTGTCCCTGGAACTACCGATCGAAATCCAAGCCATGCTACTGTGCGCGTCGAGTCCTGAAAAAGGCCCCGCAGGCTTGGAAGTAGCATCCGCCGTAGCATGCCTGGAGGAAATCGAAAAACACTTCAGTGTCGGAGGGCTCCACGAACCTCTTCAAAGCATCCCGCACTATCAGTCGTTCAATCAAGTTCCATTCGATCAGGTGACCCTGCTGTATGGTGGAGTCCTTGGTCAAAAAAGGGATTGGCTCACTTCCATCGAAAATCTCGTCGACTACGTTCGCTCCCAAGAGCAAACCGATTTGGGGAAGCGACTCTTGCAGGCACGCGAGGGAGTGAAAGAATCAGCGAGCGACGAAGAACAGCAGCATGATCATCACTGGTTGAGCGCCGTCGGCTTCAGACGCTTGAATCTCCCTTCCCACAGCGACAGTATCGGATTGGCAAACCGAGGTTGCTTGGATGCTCTGAACAACTGGACCACCCTCATCAAAAAACAAATCGGCGATACCCAAGCGCTGGAGCATCATCGCAAGATCGTAAAGAACGCACCCTCAGATCTCGCTTGGACAAACGACTTGTTTCGTGGGCAACAGCTATCACCCACTCCTTGGATTCGTCGAGTGATCGCTGCGCTCGCACCTCTTGAAAACAAGCCTCTATTGACCGTTCCTGATCCACCATCTACGCGAGTCACGGATCAACCTCCCGCCATGGAGTGGGGCCTGAGCGATGATGAAATTGAAGATATCGAAGCCATTGCCTCGCAATTGAATTACGACCCCGAAAAAGCAAAGCAAGCGATTCTGTACTTGCTTTCCTCATCCACGCTTCAGCTTTGGGCTTGGATCGAACAGAGCGTGCTGAGTACACTTTCGGGCTGGAAGCATTTCGGAAAAATCATGGGGGGAATCGAGCAACGTTTCGATCTCAATATCGAGAGGATCACGACAGTTGCACGACAGATCAAAGAGAAACGGGAAGCCATCTTGGAGGACGTCTACTACTCCGACCAGGCTCGCATCCCCGATGTCGATCTCACGCTCGATACCATGCTGCTCGAGATCCGATTCCATGTGCTAGCCGCCAACCTTCAGAGCAAGCTCGAAACGAATCTAAACGAGATTGCCGCGCGTTGGCTCAGACAATCGCTCCGAATGCTCGGTGAAATGACGGAGGTCACGGCCCAGCTGATGACCGAGCTGGGAATTCAGCAAACTGGATTCGAAGACGAGGAAGAAATCACCGGGTTGATTCTCAATCCGTTTTACTGCGAGGCGATCAAGTTCCTGCGAGATTCCTCGTATTCCAGACTTTCGGACTGCTGGAATCTGCCTCCGGATTCCCGACGTCGTGTTGCTCCCGAGTGCAAAGAGATTCGAGGATTGGTTCGACACGTTGCTTGCACTCAGCCTCCGGATGAGACCAATTCCGATTCCACGATCTTGAATGGGCCGAGCAGAGCGAAAGGGACTGCTGGCGACATGAATTTCTTTCAGGATCGCTTTGGCTGGAATGCGATCTTCCGGTCTAGAAGCGAAGGGGACAACACGGAGGATGGAGCGGAAAATAGCGAGGCCTCCCAATCGATCAATTCCAACCTGACCGACGAATTCCGCCGTGCTCTGCCAAAGTTGATGAAGAGTGGAGGTGCGGTGCGAAACATTCTGATGATTGGAAGCCGAATTGAATCGATCTTGGAGCCAACCCACTTCCAGCAAATCAAAAACTGTCGGGCGACGACCATCTCGGACCCAATCCCTACTCGCTGTTCGATTTTCTCAATCGGCGAACAGATCAACTTGTCCGAGTTGATTCAATGTACTTGGACCCCGAATCCAGCCCTCGACGAATTAGTTCGAAGGCTGAAAACAAGTCAGGTATCCGAATAGATTTGTTTCAGGACGCGCTGGCGGCCATCGGTTCGGTGGCCTGATTGTTCTCGCGATTCTCGCCGCGGAACTCTAAGCGAACGACCTTGCCATCGGTATCCTTGAAGGCATCGATCACAATGGTGTTCTTTCCTTCGAAAGCACCCCGTAGCAATTCCTCCGCAAGAGGATCCTCAATTCGCTGCTCGATGGCACGTCGCAACGGCCGGGCACCGTAATCCAAGTTCGATCCTTGCTTGATGATGAATTCCTTGGCTTCCTCCGTGAGATCAATTTCATAACCGCGTTCTCGCAATCGCTCGCGAACTTTGTGCAATTCAAAATCGATGACTTTCTTCAAGTCTTCCTTGTTGAGGTGACGGAAGATGATCACATCATCCAATCGGTTTAGGAATTCAGGTCGGAACACTCGCTCGATCTGATCCATGACCCGCGTCTTCATGCTTTCATAGGAAGCATCATCGTTCGGCTTCTGAAAACCGAAGGCCGATTCGTTCTTGATCGCTTCGGCACCCGCGTTGGTGGTCAAGATCAAGATAGTGTTACGAAAATCGACGTTTCGTCCAAAGCTGTCGGTCAAACGACCTTCTTCCATCACCTGCAACAGCATGTTGAAAACATCGGGGTGGGCTTTCTCGATTTCATCGAGCAGCACAACCGCGTAGGGGCGGCGACGAATCTTCTCGGTCAACTGTCCCCCTTCTTCGTAACCTACGTAGCCCGGAGGGGCACCAATCAATCGGCTGACGTTGTGCTTCTCCATGTATTCGCTCATGTCGATGTGGATCAACGCATCCGAGTCTCCGAAGAGCGATTCGGCCAAAGCTTTGGCGAGCAACGTTTTACCCACACCGGTTGGGCCGGCGAAGACGAAGCATCCGGTGGGGCGCTTGGGATCCTTCAGTCCGCTTCGGCTCCGTCGCACTGCCTTAGCAACTGCCGACACGGCTTGGTCTTGACTGACCACTCGCTTGTGGAGTTCATCTTCCATGCTCATCAGACGTAGCGAGTCTTCAGTAGAGAGTCGTGTGAGGGGAATGCCGGTCATTTTGGACACAACCTCAGCGATCACTTCTTCATCGACTACTCCATCCGCTTCGCGACTCTTTTCACGCCATTCTCGGGTGATCTGTTCCTTCTTGCGACGCAACTTATCTGCTTGGTCGCGCAGAGCCGCCGCTTTTTCAAAGTCTTGGTTTGCGACGGCTTCTTCCTTTTCCTTGTTCAAACGTTCGACATCCTCGTCGATTTCCTTGAGATCGGGTGGCTTGGCCATCGTTCGCAAGCGAACACGTGCACCGGACTCGTCGATCACATCGATGGCCTTATCAGGCAGGCAGCGAGCGGTGATATATCGCTCGCTCATCTCAACCGCTGCGACAATCGCATCGTCGGTAATCTGGACACGGTGATGCTCCTCGTAGCGTTCTTTGAGCCCTTTGAGGATCTGGATCGTTTCATTTTTCGAGGTTGGCTCGACAATGATTTCCTGGAATCGTCGTGCGAGTGCATTATCCTTTTCGATGTACTTTCGGTATTCATCGAGAGTCGTCGCACCGATGCATTGGATTTCTCCGCGGGCGAGTGCGGGTTTGAGAACATTGGCAGCGTCGATCGCTCCCTCTGCTCCACCGGCACCCACCAACGTATGCAGTTCGTCGATGAACAGGATCGTGTTGCGTGCGCGTCGAACCTCGTTCATCACCGCCTTGATACGCTCTTCGAATTGACCTCGATATTTCGTACCCGCAACCATCATCGCCAAGTCGAGAACGACGATCCTCTTCTCGGCGAGAATCTCGGGGACTTCACCGTTGACCACGCGTTGTGCGAATCCCTCTACAATCGCGGTCTTTCCTACGCCAGCTTCACCGAGAAGAACGGGGTTGTTCTTGGTTCGGCGACACAGGACTTGTGTTGCTCGTTCGATTTCGCGTTCGCGACCGATAACAGGGTCGAGTTTACCTTGACGGGCTAGTTCCGTCAGGTCGCGGCCAAAGCTGTCCAAGGCCGGAGTCTTGCTCTTGCCACCCTTGGTCGAAGTTCCTCCCTCGCTTTGCGAACCGCTGCTTGCCGGTTCCCGTCCCCCTCGCTCAACGTCCGAACTTTCCATGCCATGTCCGAGCAGGTTCAAAACTTCCTCGCGCACGTCTTCGAGCTTCATTCCCAGATTCATCAATACCTGGGCGGCGACACCTTCTTGCTCGCGGAGCAGTCCAAGGAGGATGTGCTCGGTGCCGACATAGTTGTGATTTAGATTTCGCGCTTCCTCCATCGAGTACTCGATGACCTTCTTGGCTCGAGGAGTTTGAGGCAGCTTTCCGATGGTGACCATCTCAGGTCCGCTCTGCACCAACTTTTCAACTTCGAGTCGGATCTTGCGCAGGTCGACATCTAGGTTTTTGAGAACGTTCGCGGCGACACCGCTACCCTCTTTCACGAGCCCCAACAAAATGTGCTCGGTGCCGATGTATTCGTGGTTGAACCGCTGCGCCTCTTGATTGGCTAGCTGCATTACTTTTCGAGCGCGGTCAGTAAATCGTTCGTACATGTTTTTGTTCCTTTCCAATTGGGCTCACGATACGATCGTATCGTATTCGCCAACGCAGACTAGGTCTGTCTCAGGGCAGGGTTGACGTTTCCAAGCTTTGCACATGCACAACACCGCTTAAGCGATCCGACTATGTACACCCTCATTTCGATGGAGGTTTGCCTGGCAATCGAACCCAAGCCTACGAATTATAGGATTTCTCCAAAGATATCAAATGGGAGGATTGTATGGGATTTTATACCCCTTCGGTCTGCGATCGCACTTTTTGCTGCCGGGACAATTTCTTTTCCCACTCGATTTCCTCTACCCACAGCAACCCGCAATCGCGCAGCGACAATTCGTCCAAGATAGACAATGCCTGGGAATACCGACCGGTCCGACGGAATATACTCGCCATCAAAATAGCCGCTTCAGCATCGAAACCACCCGGTCGGCAGTAGGGGGCTATCAACTGCTCCGCCTCGAAATAACTGGCCTGCAAATAGAGCGATTGGGCTTCAACGAGCGCGGCGTCAGGACAACCGCTTCGCAACGTGGGCGCTCGAAGCAATCCGCGGGCGGCATTGTGCACAACCGACAGTCCCGCCACGATAACAGCAATCGACCACAACAATCCCAGTCGCCATGGGGATAACCACAACGGCCAAATCGTGGTCGCAGTCCAACCGATCGAAAGAAGCAACCCAAACGAGATCGCAATCAATACCGAGCGTATGTCGCCGTGCCTCCACGCGCCCAAAGCCCCTGGCCACATGGAGAACAAAATTCGAAACGACACCACCATCCGGCCACCTTATTTTTTTCTCCGGTCATCTCGTTGTTTATGTTTCGACCAGCACGTTGGGGATACCAGATTTCCCTCCGATTTCGCAAGGTCACTCGGGAATTGGCATGGACTCAGGAGGATGAAATCACGAATATCCCTGAGTTGATCCGCATGTCAAAAAGCCGGAAATGTCCGGCGCTGTGCGAATCCCATCCATGCGAGGAAGAACAACGATGAGAACTCAACAACCACTGCTTGAAACCAGCATGGCATGCAACCCAGGGTCGATACAGTGCCAAGCCCTGCGATATGGCATATTGCTGTTTGCTCTCGGAATGGTCGGCTCTCTTGGAGGCTGCACTAGTCCGCAGAATTGCCAGCCGTACCCAAACTACCCGTCTTATCCTGGCTATCCTACTGCGTACACTCTGCCTTCGGGTACCACTGTGCCAACGGTCGGTGCTCCAACGGTCGGTGCTCCCCCGGTCGGTTCCACTATGGCACAGCCACCTATCATGGGACAACCGATAGGGGGTGCTCCCGCGTATCCTGCATTCGCTCCTGGCCAACCCGTACCTCCAGGCTACACAACAGGCCCGAGGTAGTGTGGCTTAGGGTTTTTTCAAGGCTTGCTTCAGGAAGATGTCGACTGGGCCAAAGTGGCGTTTGAACGCCTCGTCGAACGATGGCGATGCAACTAGTTGCTTGATCGTCATCTCGTACTTGTTTTTGAGAGGGCCGGTTTGCACCTGACGAATCACGCCAAAACCGAGAATGGCTTCGTCTTCGTCGTTCATCTTCCCTTCCATAATGGGTTGAACGTTTTTCAGTTCGCTGATCACCGTTGGCAAGCGTCGCACCCAAGGTTGCACCCGAGCATCATTCATACCGACCGAGTTCGCCAGTGCACTTCGTCCCGCTCCCTCGGCAAACCATCGCGGCACTCCATCGCGCGATGCCACCCACACACTGGTCAGTTGGTGCAGGAGCGTTGATTCATTGAGTTTTGGGTCGCTGGTATCGTTCACCATAGCGACATACAAATCCGGAGCCTCCTTTCGCCAGTGTGCCGACCATTCCGCTGGCAAACTTCGCTTCTCGAGCATCTTGCCCATTTCGCTGTAATCGTAGCGCGACTTCATGGCGAAGATGGTGACCCCACCCTTGACGAACGGATCCTTGGCATTCATTTTCCAGTTGCGTTTCAACGTCTTGGATACTTGCTGCACCTGAGCAAGCAATTTTTTGGCGTTGGCGTTGCCGATGTTTCCGATAACATGGAACTCGGAATCGAACGCTTCATCGGGTTGCGATTTGGGAGCCACAATTTGCCAGTTCGCTCGCGCTCGCTCCATCCGTCGCGCTGATAGTTCTTCATGGTTCGCATTCGCCATGAAACTTCGTGCGATCACCGAATCCAATCGGCCATCGCGATTGTCGCCATCGAACGTCGCTCCCTCATCGATCCACTTTTTAAAGAGGCTGATCTGAGCCTCGCTCAACGGAGGACGCCCGCCCGCTGGCATGCGCTGCCCCGATGTCCCGAGGAGTTTCTTGACCAACAAGCTATCGTCCCCTTTACCGGGCTCAATCATCGCACCGGAGTCGCCACCCTTGAGAATCTCGCTGAAGTTGTTCATCCGGAGGCCACCCCGCACGTTGTTGGCGGAGTAATGACACCCGTTGCAGTTGGCGACCAAGAGGGGCGCGATGTCACTCGCGAAACTGACAGTCTCCTTACCCGTCCGTTCCTTTACCTCGACCGGCTTGTCCATCGCTGCAACACCATTACCCCCCTGGAACGACTTGATGGAGGCCTTTGGGTCCGCGGCATCGAACTTTGCACCCTGCTGAACCCATGCTTTGATCAATGCCAATTTTTCCGCAGGCACCCGATTTCCATTCGGCGGCATCTGACCGGATTCAATGACGGATACCAGCGGACTGCTCACCGGATCCCCTGGAAACAAGACCACTCCTGCCTTGGACCCCTTCATCAATTGTTCATAGGTACCCATCGTGAATTCGCCGCTCGCTTTGTCGACGTGGCATCGTCCGCAATGCTCCACCAAAATCGGAGCAACCTGCTTGCTGAATAGAACTCCATCTCCGCTGGGCTTGGCCGATTCCGAAGGCATCTTATCTTTCTTGGCCTTGCTCCCCGCCTTGATCTTTTCCTGGATCTCTTTCCATTCGGGAATCGGCTCGAATTCCGCACCTTGGATCGCCAAAGCATCCGCAGCGGAACGAAGTTGGCGATGGACTCGCTCCCACTCAGAAAACTGCTTGCGGTCGCTTTCGAGAACCAGGTCTTCGAAGACTTTCAAGACCGAGGAGATGCGAGTCGCGCTGGCATCGTAATTCTCTGCTTTGAATTCTTCCCCCGCTCGCTTGATCTGGTCGCGCACTTCGTCCAAGTTCGTGGGAGAGGCAGTATCCTCTTGAGCGAATGCCTGCCGAGGGGACAACACGATTGCAAAGCATCCGCTTAACAACGCAACGAGAGCAAACCACGCGAGGAAACGCTTTATCCCAACGGTTTGCTGCGAGGGGTCAGTTCCCGTCATGCCAATTTTTCGTGTACTAGACATGAAATCTCTCGTTTGATTTTTGTGGTTCGACTCTATTGTCTTTAACGCACAGAAGTCTGGAAAGTGCCCTTGGTCAAACTATTTTCAACATGAAAAGTCCAATTCCTCTTGGCCCGACATGCATTTGCTTCTGATTTGACTAGAGTTTCTGTCGGCCATTTAACGCATCGGCTAGGATCTCTTTGTTGGTGAATTCCAGCACGCTCCCGCTGGTCACTCCCCGCGCCAGGCGGGTTAATCGGACCGGAAACTCCGCCAGCCTATTGGAGATGAACAGCGCGGTGCCGTCCCCCTCCACGTTCGGATTGGTGGCCATAATGATCTCAGAGAAATTTCCGGTCCTCACCCGATCCACCAAAGGCTCTATCGTCAACTGGTCGGGGCCGACCCCATCCAGCGGAGCGATTCTCCCCAGCAAAACGTGATACATCCCCTTAAATACCGCCGCCTGCTCAAGGGCCATCAAATCCCGGGGTTGCTCGACAATGCACAAGAGGACGGGATCCCGCTTGGGATCCTGGCAAATCCCGCACAGTTCCCCCTCGGCCAAATTGAAGCAAACCGAACAGTAGCGAACGTTTTCACGAACCCGGCGAATCGCATCCGATAGTGCCATCGCCTCGGAAACATGAACTCGCAATAAATGATAGGCCAATCTCTCGGCGGTCTTCTTGCCTATGCCCGGCAGACGCCCCAGTTGGTCAATCAATTCCGTCACGGATTGGGAGATCTCTGGCATGGATGGATCCGTTTCTCCTTACGATTTTTAGGACTCACTGATAACATACCAGAGTTAGCGTCCGATGTTACGAGCGCCCGATCCTTCGTCCACTGTTCAACCTCGGTTAATCAACGTTCTTGAAATTCGACTCCATGTCCGTCTTGCTCCAAATCCGCAACGCACACAAACGCTACGGCGACCAAGTCCTGCTCGATGGAGCGGAGTGCACGCTGACGGCCGATACCAAGGTCGGCTTCATCGGACGCAACGGTGCTGGCAAGTCGACATTGTTGCGATGCATCCTCGGTGATGATGAACTCGATTCGGGTGAAATCATCCGTCATCCAAGATTGAAGATCGGGTACCTCAAACAGCACGACCCGTTCTTGCCCGGCGAGTCCGCCTTAGAATTCCTGATGCGAGACAGCGGCCAACCGGACTGGAAATGCGGCGAAGTCGCGGGCGAATTCGAGATCAAAGGAAATTATCTGACGTGCCCGTTGCAATCACTCTCCGGAGGATGGCAAACGCGAGTCAAGCTGTCGGCGTTGTTGCTCCATGAACCCAATCTCCTACTCCTCGACGAACCGACGAACTTTCTCGACCTTCGTACCCAGATCCTGCTCGAACACTTCTTGCGATCCTTCCAAGAAGCATGCTTGATCGTCTCCCACGATCGCGCCTTCCTCAATGCGACCTGCGACTACACTCTCGACCTGTCGATGGGTGAGTTGACGCTCTACCCAGGGAAGGTCGATGCGTTCTTGGAATACCAGCAAGAACTCAACGATCACGATCAACGCGTCAACGCAACCATCGCCGCCAAACGAAAACAACTGCAGGAGTTCATCGATCGCAATCGCGCGCGGGCCAGCACCGCGACGCGAGCCAAGTCCAAAAGCAAAATGCTCGACCGACTGGAACTCAAAGAACTCTCGAGCGAACAAGCTCGCGCAGTGATCCGGGCTCCGCAAGTGGAACGCCGCCAAGGACCCGCCGTCCGATGCCGCGATCTGGCGATCGGCTACGGCGAACGAGTCGTTGCCAAGGATATCTCACTGGAGATCGATCACGGTATGCGAGCCGCCATCGTCGGAGACAACGGGCAAGGTAAGACGACACTCCTTCGAACACTCGTTCAATCCTTGCAACCTCTCCACGGCGACGCCAAATGGGGACACGGCATCGAGATCGCGACCTACGCACAACACGTCTATTCCAGCTTGCCCGAAAACAAAACGGTCCTCGATTATTTAGAATACGAAGCCATCCCAGGTACCAAAAACCAAACCATCCTCGATGTCGCTGGGGCGATGCTGTTTCGTGGTTCGGCGGTCAACAAGAGGATTCCGGTCCTCAGCGGAGGTGAACGCGCTCGATTGTGCATGGCCGCCATCCTGCTCGGAAAAGCTAACGTGCTGATCCTCGACGAACCTGGCAATCACCTCGATGTCGAAACCGTCGAAGCCTTGGCCGACGCCCTTATCGCCTACGAAGGGACCGTCATCTTCACATCTCACGATCGACATTTTCTTAAGCGAGTCGCAACCGCCTTCGTGGAAGTGCGAGATGGAACCGTCGTTCATTATCGCGGCGACTACGATGCCTACCTGTACATGGTCAGCAAGGAAATCGATGACGAAGAATCACGTCGCAGAGCAGAAAAACCCAATCCCTCCAAACAAACGACGAAAAGTTCCGCGAAGCCAGTATCCGCCCCCATCCTCGATGAACGACAAGTCCGAAAACAAATCGGTCAACTGGAAAAACAAATCGCTAAGCTCGATGCTCAGAAGAAATCGGTTCACGAACGTTGGATGCAGGCCTCCGATCCCTCCGAGTCGATGAAACTACACGAAGAACTGACCGCTATCCAAAACGAACTGCAAACCGCCGAAACACGATGGACAGAACTTCAGGAACAACTCGAGTCTCCCTGAAATCCACCAACCCAACGAGTGCTGCAAAAGAAGCATCGCCATGAACGTATCGCGAGAGCTACACAACCTCGACGATTGTCGAGATCTGGCTCGCCAACTGGCTCGCCAAATTGCCCGCCAATCGAAATCTGTTTTACCGATCACGATCGGCTTGGTCGGTACGCTCGGGGCTGGCAAAACGCAGTGGACAAAATTCTTCGCCGAATCGCTCGGTGCACAAGCAGAAGAGATCTCCAGCCCGACCTACGTCCTGATCCATCGCTACCATTCCGAACCCATCATTCATCATGTGGACGCCTACCGCGTGAAGGATGACGACGAATTCCTAGAGCTTGGTATCGAAGAGTTGTTCGATGCCCAACAGATCACGATTGTGGAATGGGCCGATCGCTTCCGAGATCTCATGCCGAAGCAAACGATCTGGATCACCTTGGAACTCGATTCCAACGATCCATCCTGCCGACATGTCACCATCGAGAATCTGCCGCCAACGCTATCGTCGGTCTAGCAACGAGCCGCCGCTACTCCATAGGACCCTGCTACTAGCCTTCACTGCTAGTCAATCGATTGATTAATCTCTCCGCCTCGCCGCGTCGCGAGTGCTTGATAGACCGCGAGATCGATACTGTTGGACAGGAGCCGCGTCGAGCAGTCCGCGAAGATGAAGTGAGCACCCGTAGAGTGGAAACTCGAGAAATCGTCAAAGTGTCCCACCGGACTGTTCGGGGTATGATCGGTCGATCCCAAAAAACGAGCCGAGGCCTCGGCCGCTCCATGGATCCAACCATGCCAGACCGAACCACCCAGCTTGCTCCCCCGCTCCCCGACAATCATGGTGTTGCTCAAACCGTCGACGATGTCCTGCGTTCGGATCATGGAGTTCCCAAAAAATACGCCATCGCCGTTGTAAGGATGCTCTTCGATTTCCAGTGTCCCGAAGACACCGACATAATTCGACTTGGCGATGCGAAAAAGCTTATGCCCTTCGTCGACGTTGTGCACGCCTTCATCATGGTCGTGATCGTCACCCTCTTCCTCTTCCCCAATCTCGAACGTGGGTCCACCGGGATCGGATGGACATTGGAAAGTTGGGATAACTGCGGTCAAGAACGGTTGTGTTGTGATGGACGTAGTGTCAAAGCGATGATCGATTTGTTGGTAGAGCGAATTCTGCTCAATGAACGGCAACAACGCATGCCCCCAAGCCCACCCGGGGCGCGTCGACGCATTGTTGTCGACCCATCCTCGCTGGAATCTTCGGAAACCACTCTCGTAATTCGACAATCCTAAACCGATCTGCCGAAGATTGTTCGAGCACTGGGCCCGTCGAGCTGCTTCTCGAGCGGCTTGCACTGCTGGCAAGAGAAGCCCTACCAAAACGCCGATGATCGCGATCACGACCAGCAGTTCCACCAACGTGAAACCGGCCATCGACCGCTTGTTCGCAACTCCGTTTCGATGCACGCTGAACGGAAGCATGTTACGAGAGAAAGAACGATATTCGCGACTCATGGCTCGCCAACTCTTAATCGGTTGATGGCAACAAATAGAAAATTCCGAATGCGCAAGTCCATGTCTTGCATAAACGGACTGCACCACCTGATCCTATCTTTATGCAGTCGAATTGCAAGTGGCTTTTTCTCCTTTTGTGATATTCCTGTGTGTGACTCACGGACCTTTCTGGTATTTAATCTCTCGCTGTTCCTGCAGTGGCTTGTGCGTCGGTCCGAGTGCAGGGTCATGGGTGAGATAGATTCGTCACGCATGGCAGGCTGCCAGCCGGAAAGTTGTTGTCGTTGGGGCGTTATCGTTGGGATGTTATCGACGAGCACTTTCGTACAACGCAATTCCAGTCCGTTGACTGCCACGACGACCGACTAGGAAGTCCGTCGTACGGGTAAAACCCATCGATTTCATCAACGGTTCATCGTTTCTTTCGGGTTTTTGCTGGCTCTGTCTCTGAGCCCTTGATTGGCATCTGCTGTTCCATGCTAGACAATGCGATTCTGTCTCGCTTCAGCCTACTCCATGTCGCCTCGCGATAGAAAGTATCTGCCATGAAAGTTGATGTTGTCGCTCACTTGCACGCCAAGCCTGGAAAGGAAGCTGAATTGCGAAAAATCCTCGAAGGCTTCGTTGCCCCAACTAGGCAAGAAGATGGATGCATCCGATACGATCTGTTTCTCGACCTCGATCATCCTGGCCGCTTCACGTTCATTGAGGAATGGGCCAGTCGCGAAGCACTCGAGAAGCATGGTCAGACATCGCACATCACCGAAGGCCGGAAACACTTTCCGGAACTGCTCGGTGACCCAGCTTGGGTCCAAGTCGCTACCCAAATTCTTTGAGTCCTACCATGTCCATTCGCAATATCGATCGTATGCTCGCCCCTCGCTCGGTGGCCGTTATCGGCGCCAGCGACACACCCGGTAAAGTTGGCCATGCCGCCCTCAAGAACATCATCACTAACGGCTACACCGGAGCGGTATACCCGGTCAATAGTCGATCTGATACCGTTCAAGGTCAACAAGCATTTCCCAATGTCAGTGCGATCGATCAAGTGATCGATTTGGCGGTCGTGTGTACTCCATCACATACGGTTCCATCGATCGTTCGCGAATGCGGTGAGCGGGGTGTAGGAGCTTTGGCAGTATTGACCGCCGGCTTTCGCGAATTGGGTGAAGAGGGAAAACAGCTCGAGTATCAAGTCAAGGAGGAACAGCGTCGGTACCCGGGCCTTCGCATTCTCGGTCCTAATTGTGTGGGATTAATCAATCCGGGGATCCAACTGAGCGCGAGCTTTGCGGTTGGGATGCCTCGGGCAGGCCACGTGGCGTTCTTGTCGCAATCGGGTGCACTGTGTACCTCGGTGCTCGATTGGTCCCTATCGCAAGGGATCGGATTCTCTCACTTCCTATCGCTCGGTAATCAACTCGATGTCGGGTTCGGCGATCTGCTCGATTACCTTGCAGAGGATCCGAATACCGCTTCGGCGATTCTCTACATCGAGTCGATCGCGGATGCGAGGTACTTCATGTCGGCGGCCCGCGCATTCTCGCGCCGCAAACCGCTGGTGGCATACAAGGCCGGACGATTCGCCGAGTCGGCCATGGCGGCCGCATCGCATACCGGAGCGATGGCAGGTGTCGATGCGGTGTATCAAGCGGCACTCGAGCGAGCGGGGATCGTACGACTGTTCGAGATGCAGTCTCTGTTTCAATGCGCGGAGTTGCTGACTCAGCATCCCAATCCGATTGGATCGCGACTGGCGATTGTTACCAATGCGGGTGGCCCTGGGGTGATGGCTACCGATGCGTTGCTCGAACAACGGGGCAAGCTGGCCAAACTCGCGCCCGAGACAATGGAACGTTTGAGTGCGTTCCTGCCTCCGAATTGGTCGCGAGGCAACCCGATCGATGTGATCGGAGATGCCGATGCCGAACGCTTTTCCAAAGCGGTCGACGTCACGCTGCAAGATCCCAATGTCGATACGGTCTTGGCGATCCTCAGCCCACAAGCGATGACCCATCCCAGTGATACGGCTCGTCGCGTATCGCAACTCACCATCCCGACTGGCAAGGCATTGATGGGGGCATGGATGGGAGGCGCACTCATGGCGGAAGGAAGCGAGATTCTGCAAAACGCAGGGATCGCGACCTTCACGACACCCGAGCAAGCGATCCATGGGATGATGCAGTTAGCGGCCTACTCACGCACGCGGGAAGTTCTCTACGAAACCCCCAAGACCATCGTGCCCGATTTTGCTGCCTCAACCAACGAGCGTCAGTCGTTCTTGAACGCCTTGTCGCTGGATTACACTTCCGAGCATCACAGCTCTAGCGCGATCCTCACCGAAGTCGACTCGAAACGTCTGCTGACCTTGTATGGCATCCCCACCACACCGATCGAGGTTGCACCCACCGCAGATGCTGCAGTCGCGATCTCATCGCGCATGGGTTATCCAGTTGTACTGAAGATCTACTCGCAGCAGATCACACACAAGACCGATGTCGGTGGCGTGGTGCTCAATCTCCAATCGGAGAGTCAAGTGCGAACCGCGTTTGAGCAGATGATGGCAAGGGCTGCTCGCGAGCGGCCCGATGCAGTGCTGCTGGGAGCGACCGTTCAACCGATGATCACGGCCGTGCATGGTGCTGAATTGATTCTCGGTTCGAAACAGGATCCGATCTTCGGCTCGGTGTTAATGGTGGGATTGGGCGGCATTACGGCCGAGTTGTTCCAAGACCGAGCGTTGGAGTTACCGCCGATTCAACATCGACTCGCGCTGCGCATGCTCGAGTCCTTGCGTTCGTGGCCTCTGCTGAACGGTTATCGAGGGCGGCCCAAGGCAAATATCGATCAGATCATCGAGATCATGCTCCGCTTCTCGACGATGATCACGGAACAGCCGCGCATCCTCGAGGCTGATATCAATCCGCTTCTCATCGCGGAGAATCAGTTGCTGGCCTTGGACGCGAGGTTCGTCATTGCACCGCCATCCAATGCTGCTACTCGCCCCTACTCGCATCTCGCGATCCGTCCCTACCCGAGTGAATTTGAGACCCGTTTTCGGCTTGAAGATGGTGCGGAGATCTCTTTGCGTCCGATACGGCCCGAGGATGAGACGTCGTGGCGAGCGATGCTGCAGCGTTGTTCGCCCGAATCGCTGCAGTCCCGTTTTCGGACGGTCTTCAAGGAAGCCACCCACGAGATGGCGACGCGATTTTGTTTCCTCGATTACGATCGGGAACTTGCGTTCGTTGCTCAGGAGACGGTGGGAGAGAAGATGCCTGATGTGGATGCTCCGATCCTCGGAGTGGGACGACTGGTTACCGATGCAGATCGCCATGTAGCCGAGTTCGCGATTCTGGTTGAAGACGCTTGGCAAGGCCGCGGTTTAGGACTCGAGATCGCAACGCATTGCATGAATGTAGCAAGGGATTGGGGTGTTCAGCGGATTGTTGCGGAGACTCGTTTCGACGAGCCTCGCATGCGAGGCATTCTCAATGCACTCGGGTTCGCAATGCATGAACCAGATCACGAGGGAACGTTGCTTGCAGAAAAAGAAATCGCCGAGCGTTGATAGAAGCGGTAGGGTGCGAGCCCAACGGCGATGATTATCGGGTGCCCCAAAGCACCCGCAATCTAGTAGCCGAGATGCGCAAGCATCCGGGTTGAAGCGAGCAACACATTGCGATGTTTGCCACAGTTCCCGGCCTACGGATCGCGCCGGCGCGATCCGTAGGGTGTTTTAGAAGTGCCGTCTAGGTGACACCAAGCCCTTCGCAAAGCCTCAGGAACGTGCCACCCGGGTGATTGAGGACCGGTTCAACCATGCACATAGCCGCGAGGGGGCAACTGCTCTACGCCGCGCTTGGTCTTCGACCACAAGCCAGTACGCGAGACAAACGTACCGATACGAGTCAGCGGAACACCATCGATTTGTTTTGGGACTCGATCCACGCTATCGGCGGCAATAGCCAACAACAATTCGAAATCCTCGCCGTCTCCGAGTGCGTGCTCGATCGAGGGGCGTCCCGTTTGTGTCGATCGTTCGTGAGCTGCTTGACTTATAGGTACGCGGTCCAGTTCGATTTCGGCACCGCATCGGCTAGCCACGGTCACGTTCAAGAGATCGATCCCCAGACCATCGCTGATATCTGTCGCTGCCCGCACGATCCCGAGCGGATGCAACTGGCGAGCGAGGGAAAGCCGAGGTTGAAAGTCGAGATGCTTACCGAGGATGCTCCCTCCCAGTGAACCAGTGACAAAGATCGCATCACCGGGCTGAGCCCCTTGGCGTAGCCATGCGCCACCTGCGGGTGCAGAGCCGATCGCGGTCATATGGACCACGAGTGGACCATCCCAGACATTCGTGTCACCGCCACCGATAGCGACCGAGTATCTTTCGCATGATGCGCAGACCCCTTCGAAGATCTCGGAAGCAATTTCACCAGAAGATTGTCGAGGCAAGCATAACGATAGAAAAACTGCGATCGGCTCGGCCGCCATGCTGGCTAGATCGCTCAGGTTGACCGAGACGAGTTTGTGCCCCACTGCGCGAGGACCGCATTCTGAGAGAATGAAGTGCGTTCCATCGCACAACGAATCGGTGGTCACTACCGAATCGGTTTGTGAGGGTGCGATGAGTGCACAGTCATCGCCGATACCCAGGCGAATTTGTGGTAATCGCGCTGCACGAGCTTTCGCCCATGCGATAAAACCATGTTCCATCGCTGTCCTATTTCTAAGAGCTATTCATCAGGTCGGAGTTTGACGTTCCAGCCTAGTTTGGTTAGGAGCAGCCAGAACCACCACTCGCGGCCGCGATCTTCCTTCGACGATCCATCGCGGGGGTGCGATTGTCACTATCAGACTCCCGTCGCCTGAACGTGCGAGAAGTTTTCCGAGAGTTGTCGGCACGTTCGAGCGATCCCTGCAGGGTCCAATCCAAGTTCCTGCAGCAATTCATTGCGATCGCCATGTTCGATGAAACGATCGGGGAGACCGAGTGTTCGCAGGATGCGGGTATCCCAACCGTGTTGGCATGCGGCTTCGAGTACGGCTGACCCGAAACCTCCCGCCAGTGCGCCTTCTTCCACCGTGACGATGAATCGCGACTCATCAAACAAACGGCCCAACAGATCGACATCGAGAGGCTTGATAAAGCGAGCGTTGACCACGGTGACATGGATGCCGTCCTGCTTCAGGAGATCAGCGGCCGCGATCGCTTGTTGCAACATGGCTCCGATTGCGACGATTGCGCCATCGGTACCCTTGCGAAGAATCTCAGCCTTGCCCAGTTCGATGGGTTGATGTGGCCGCTCATAGGTTGGTGCGCTGGTTTTCGGATAACGAATCGAGCTTGGGCCATCTTGCTTGAGTGCAAACTCAAGCATCGGCTCCATTTCGGATGCATCCCCGGGAGCCATCATCACAATGTTCGGAAACACACGCATGTATCCGATATCGAACACGCCGTGGTGCGTGGGACCATCTGGTCCGGTTAGCCCTGCGCGATCGAGCATCATGGTGACCGGCAAGTTTTGCAAGGCGACCTCTTGGAAGATCTGATCGTAGGATCGTTGTAGGAAGGTGCTGTAGATCGTGACGATCGGGCGCAAGCCGACCTTGGCTTGTCCTGCGGCGAAGGCGACTGCATGCGATTCGCAGATTCCGACATCGAAGAATCGATCCGGAAACTCATCCCGGACCGGTTCGAGTTTGTTCCCTTGGCACATGGCTGCGGTCATGACCGTCACTCGTGGATCGCGTCGCATTTGGCTGGCGATCGCGTCGCGAGCGTAATTGGTGAAGGCAGGTTTCTCGCCGAGCGTCAGAACACGCGGGCTACCGTCTTCGTCTTCGAAGGCAGGTGGGGTGTGGAAGTAGACCGGATCTTGTTCTGCGGGTTTGTAGCCACGACCTTTCTCCGTGACCACATGCAAGAGCGTCGGGCCTTTTTGGTCGCGAACCATCTCGAGATACTTGCGAAGCAGACGGATGTCATGGCCGTCGATCGGACCGATATATCGGAAGCCAAACTCTTCAAAGAGCATGCCCCCGACCATGCCGGCTTTGACACCCTCCTTGATCTGAGCCAAGAGTCTCTCGGTGGGATCGCCGAAGACGGGCAAACGGTTCAGAACCTTGACCACTTCGCTCTTGAGACCGGTATAAAACGGGTTGGTGCGGAGTTTATCGAGGTAGCTGGCCACTGCGCCCACACGAGGACAGATCGACATCTTATTGTCATTGAGAATGACGATGAGATCCTTATTGAGTTCGCCTGCGTTGTTCATCGCTTCAAAGACGATGCCCGACGGGAATGCGCCGTCTCCGATGACTGCGATACTCTTGCGATCGCGAGCTTCGAGTAGATCATCCCCCGACTTTAATCCAAGTGCAGTCGACACGCTGCAACCCGCGTGGCCGGTCATGAACAGGTCGTATTCGCTTTCGTGGGGATTGGGGTATCCCATCAATCCGCCGCGCAGGCGAATGGTCTTGAACTCGTGGTAACGCCCGGTGATCAATTTATGAGGATAGATCTGGTGGCCGGTGTCCCAAATCAGTCGATGTTTTCGGAAGTCGAATACGCTGTGAAGAGCCAAGCACAATTCGACGACTCCAAGATTGGAGGCGAAGTGCGCTGTGCGTGTTGCTAGGAGATTGCACAATACATCCCGGATTTCACTGGCGAGGCTGTCGAGTTCTTCGACAGACATCGAGAGCAACGGCTCCGCCGAATCGAGCTTGGATAGCAGCTTATGCTCTTCCATCAACAACTCCTCTCAAGGATGTAATGCGCCAGCCCGACTAAGGGCTCATTCCTATTTCCCAGGCATGCAATTGAGTTTACAGCATCTGCGATCCATGCGCGGGCTTGTTCGCGGCTTGCTTCGATACCAAACAGGGAGGGATACGTCAGCTTGCCACGTGCTGAGTCTTTACCCGTCATCTTCCCAGTGTTCTCACACGTGCTTTCCACGTCCAGTAGGTCATCCACGATTTGGAAAGAGATGCCGATTGCGCGGCCGTATTCCACCAAAGCGTGCCGAATTCCGGGCGACGCCCCACCGGCAATGCCCCCCAATTCTACCGATGCCTGGATCAGCGCACCTGTTTTTCGGCGGTGGATAGCCCGTAGCCATTCGGCATTTTGGTCCGAAGAGAGAGCGGAAGGCTCCCGTTTCTCTGCCAATAAGTCGTCCATTTGCCCACCAACCATCCCTTCGGCTCCTACCGCTCGGGCTAAAACGAGCGAACTTTCGCAGATTGCGTCGGCGGGCAACTGGCTTTCCAGCAGGGTTTGAAAGGCCAGCGGCTGGAGGGCATCCCCAGCCAAAATCGCAGTCGCCTCGTCAAATTGCACGTGGCAGGTCGGCCGTCCCCGACGCAAATCGTCGTCGTCCATGGCGGGCAAATCGTCGTGGATCAGTGAATAACAGTGCATCATTTCTAAGGCGATAGAACTGGCCAAAGCTTCCTCGCGCGCCCCTCCCACCGCTTCGCATGCCATTAGGCAAAGGACCGGTCTCAATCTTTTTCCAGGGGCTAGCAAGGAATACTTGATGGCCTCCCGAAGGTTGTCCGGACAGTCCCGCCCGATCGCATCGAGACGCTCAGCTAACCGGGCATCGAACCATTCTGCTTGTGCACGCCAACGGTCTAACATTGCGAGACGAGGAACCCTTTGTGGCAGTTACTGTAGGAAAAGATCGAAACTTACCGCACCGGATGCGGGTTAAGAACTCGCGGGATTATAACAATGGATCTAGGGGGCGAAAGGATCGAGGCTCCAAAGGCTCCAATCCAGCGAGATCCGATCAAGCGATACGATCGGCAAACCCTGGATGCGTGAGATCATTCGGTTCAAGGGTCACAATCCGAAGCCTGACGAAGTGGGTGCAGGGTTGTGATGCCAACACTCGATAGACCTAGAGATGTCGGCAAAATCGATACAAAAACCATCGGTTCATCGATTGCTCGGCGGTATCGAGCGGGACCATAATACTCACTGAAATACTCACTGGGGTTTTCCAACCAACCGGAATGAACATTATGCGATTTCGATCTTGCTCGCGTCTGATGGTTGCATCCATGGCGGCGGCACTCACACTTGTTTCCGCTGTTTACCAACCTGCATGTGCACAGTTCGGCGGCACGGGTTTTGGCGGGTCCGGTTTTGGCGGGTCCGGTTTTGGAAATACCGGTTTCGGCGGTTCCGGTTTTGGAAATACTGGCTTCGGAGGCACCGGTTTCGGAAACACCGGCTTTGGACAGTCGGGGTTCGGCCAAAGCGGCCTCGGCCAGCAGGGCTTCGGCCAGCAAGGGTTTGGCCAGCAGGGCTTTGGTCAACAGGGCTTTGGTCAACAGGGAGGTTTCGGTGGAGGTCAGGGGGGAGCGGGTGGCCGAACCATTCCTGGCCAGTTTGGTGGTTTGGGAGTCAGCGGTGCTGGCATCCTTCCGAACTACCTCACCCAACCGTTGCCGGGAGGCATCGGTGGACCAACAGTGTTTGGCATCGGTCCTTCCTCGAATGCCGGTGGTGGAGTCGGAGGTAGCACGGGTGGAATTGGTGGTTTAGGTGGCGGGCTAGGTGGATTGGGCCTGGGTGGTATCGGCGGGCTTGGTGGTCTTGGTGGCGGGCTCGGCAGAAACCAATTCGGTCGCGGCGCACAGGGACAAGGCCAAGGGCAGGGCAAAGGAACGTTTCGAGCAGCTGTTCGTCCCGACATACCGATGAATCGGGCGCGGACTGCAAACATCTCCACTCAACTGCAAACGCGACTCTCGCGAGTGCCGCTGCCCGAAAGACTCAAGGGAACGCAAGTCGCGATCGAAGGTGGCGAGGTCGTTCTTCGCGGGACGGTGGCTAACGAGGCGGATAAGCGGATGATGGAGCGGCTGATCCAGTTGGAGCCTGGAGTGAATTCGGTCCGGAATGAACTGGCCGTTGCCCAGCCGACACTTGAGCAAATCCCGGGCTCTTCGAGTCGCTGAGAAGCGATGGCTTGTTGATCGCTCCTATTTGGTTTCCCAGAGGGATATGGAAGCTTGGGGTCGGCGAAGCGACCTCATTGGCGGGCATTATGGTGTGCGTCACGGAAGTCTCGGAAATGGGTTGATTGATCGAGGGCGGAACCATCATTGGCCCCGGCTGGACTTGCGATTCTTGGATTTGCTGCAGCAACGCCGCTGCTTGTTCGGGAGACAGCACCGGCTTGGCCGAATACCCGCGGGGTGGGAGCTGAATCGTTGTGGTGCGGTGTGCTGTATTGCCTGACCCTTGCGAAACGCTTGAGTGGTTGGCTGAACCATTGTGAGAAGCACGTTGCACTCCTCCCGGCGCCGACGCTTGGATTACCTGCTCACGATCTTGCTGTGGAGTCATCCCCGGTAACAGAACTGTTGCTGCGTTGCCTCGAATGACAGGGCCATCCTTCGTCTTGAAAGTTGGGATGAGCATGATCTTCTTTTGCATGCCTGGAGCCGCATCCCACGGAATCCAGATGCTGTAGGAAGCCCCCAATTCGCTCTCGGAAAAGTGTGTTGTGAACTGTTCTGGCGTGAATCGGAACCGTTTGTCGGCCGATTCGATCGACGCGCCGTCATGGCTTCGTTCGGTATCATCGAAACCGTAGACGGTCAGTTCCCCTTCGACAGGAATCGCCTGGCTCTTCTCGTTGTAGAAATAGAGACGACCACCGAATCCCCGAGTCGGAGGCTTGCCTTCCTTGGTGTAGATGTCATACGTCCATGTGACATTGATGCTCTGAGGACTTTGGTAGGGTTTCTTCTTGAAGAAAGACCAGCTGGAATCCTTTTTGCCACTCTTGCTTTTCGCCGTTGTGAGCGATGAGCATCCAGTGCATGCAAGCGTGAGTATGCAGCATAGGACTGCGCACCCATGAAACCATGCGGCCTTTGTCATGTTCGTTGCTTCCATGTTGCGTCGTAGAGATGTGAGATCCAGTGGGTGTTGTTAGTACACGAGGGTCTTAACGACGAATCGTTGTCGTCGTCCCAGAAGTTGTGGGTACTGGCGTGCTAGGTGTCGCTAACGGACGATAGCCGACCGGCGCGACATTGTTAGGCATCGCTCCCATCGGCACATAGGACGAATTGTTGATCGTTGCAGGGTTGTTTCCCGGTGGCGCGGTGTAGCTGCTTCCTTGGATCAAACTCCGACGAGGGTTTCGCGACGAAGTAGGCTCACTCGGGAAGAGAGCCGAGGGCGCACTATTATTGCTTGGGTCACCGAAGTAGAGTTGCCCATCGACCGGTTCCTGCATAGGAGATTCCTGCAGAGGTTGCCCCTCGACCGGATAGCTTCCCGAGTTAACCGCGGGTTGATTGGAATCGTACTCGACTGTCGGTGTCTCATCGGGATAGATGACTGGCGAGGAAGCAGGTCCCCAAAGACCATTGCCAGGTGACAGCCCCTTGTCGCCATGGATGTTCAGCACGTCAGCCAGACACCAACTCATGCGAGAGGACTCGACCATCTTGATCATGTCGAGCTTGTTCGCATCATTGAAATTGATCACGCGTGGGGTCATGACAACCAGTAATTCCGTTCGGTTCTCGACTTCTTTGTCGTATCGGAACAAGGCGCCTGCAATCGGAATATCGGCCAGCCACGGAACGCGGCGCGAAGTGGAAGACCGCGACTTGCTGATTAGCCCACCGATAACTACGGTCTGTCCGTCATAAGCGGTGACACGAGTCTGCGCGATTGTCTGGTTGAACGCCGGTGTCAAGGTGGTGCCACCACCGACAGCACCGTTCGCTACCTCCAGACCGTTGGCACGATCGATCGTCGCGCGACTGATCGCGACAATCATGTTGACTAATCCATCCTCGTTGGTGCGAGGCTGAATCTGCAGGGTCAGGCCCGCATTTACATAATTCACATTCTGTTGAATTCCGTTGACACTAGCGACCGTTCCTCCGAGAACAGGGATAGACTGGCCCACGTTAATCACCGACACATTGTTATCGATGGTAGTGAGAGTCGGCCGAGCGAGAATCTGAGCGCGATTCGCATCTTGCAGCATGCGGAATAAGAGTCCTACCGATTCGCTGCTAGCGGCGAGAACCAATCCTCCATAACCCAAGTCGCTCGTTCTGCCCAAAGCGAACCCGGATGACCCCTGGCCAGCGACATTTTGAGGACGGCGCTGAGTACTTGCGGAATTGAACGCCGGTGTAAGGATGTTGAATACCGGGCTTCCCAACGTTCCACCCGATGCGCTGTTGCGGTCGAACAACAAGGAATCTTGCAGACCTAGCTCCGTGCCGAATTCGAATTGGTCGTCCAATGTCACCTCAGCGATCAGCATTTCGACAAAGATCATCGGCTGCTGGCGATCGAGTCGCTCGATCACATCGCGAATCTGTTGCAAGTAGCGAGGTGTAGCGCTGATAACAATACTGTTGGTCGACGGTTCGGCAATCACAAACACTTCGCGATCGACCCGTTCGAACAAGCTAATCGCTTGTCCCGAAATCAATTGCTGCGTGATGACCTGACGCTGCGTGTTGAGCAAGTTATTGAGGGCCGTGAAGATATCCGACGCATTCGCGTTTCTTAGCCAGATCACCTCATTGGTGCGTTGTTGGCCACCTGTTTCATCCAATCGATACAGGAGCACTTCGATTACCTCTAAATCCGAGCCTGCACCCGATACGATGATCGAGTTGGTTCGAGTGTCGGCGGAGATTCGAAGAGGCACCAGCGAGCTTTCTCCACCTCCGGTCAACGCGGCCAAGTTCTGCAAACCGATCGTCGCTGCACTCGTGGCGGATGCACCCGCAGTCGCTGGAAGGCCAAAGACCTGTTGCAGGGTCAACGCCAAGCTAGTCGCATCACCGTTGACCACTGGAAAAACTTTGATGCGAGCATCGGCCGAAGGCAACTGGTCCAATTGCTCGATCAACGAAGCGATCAACGGCATGCTCTTCGATGGTGCTCGCACCACCAACGCATTGATGCTCGGGTTGGTCGTGATGACGACACCCGTGAGGATACCGGAGTTTACCTCCATGCCATCTCGAGGCGAAAACGATAGCCTGCTACTCGGGGTGCTTGCTCGCGACGATCCCGTGCCACCCTGCGTTTGTTGCTGCTGGCCCCCTTGTTGGCCAGTGGTCGTTCCTGTCGATGTTCCTGTAATCGCGGATTGGAGAACGGGTTGCAACTCGGACGCAACAGCATTCTTGATCGGGAAGACCCGTATCTCACTCTCGGCAGGTGTCGACTCGACATCGATTTCTAGCAGCAGTCTCGCCACTTCGGCGATGTCGCGAGGAGACGCCTGTACGATCAACGAGTTGGTGCGGTAATCCGCGATCACCTTGACCCGAGTCGTCAATTGCGTATTGGGAGTTGCCCCCGTCGTACCGGTCGTTCCCGTCCCTGTCCCTGGATCGTTGAAGAAGTTTTTAATGATCGTTTCTGCATCGTTCGCAGAGGAATTGACCAATCGGAAGACGCGAAGCTGATTGTTCGGATCGAGCGGTTGATCGAGTTTGGCGATCAGTTCCTTGATACCGGTAAGCGCTTCCGGCCGGCCAATCAGCAAGAGCACATTGGGCTGGCCCAATGCATACAGGCTGATTTGTCCCTGCCGAGGCGAAAAGACTTTGTCATTGAGGTCTTTGAGAACTGGCTCAATGGCTACGCCGTTCACATGCTTGAGCGGATAGAGTTCGATTTCCGGTTGGGTCTCGGCGCTCTGCTTCTTGATCTGCTCGATCACCTCGAGAACGCGCTGCACATCCCGCTTGCCCCCTTTGACAATCACCAATCCCATTTCAGGAACGAACGAGATATCGACATCGCCGATCAAACCGGTGCCGCTGCTGAGCGCTTCCGGAGAGCCGACGGCCATCCCCGGAGCGTTGTCGTCTTGAGGGTTTTGTGGATTGCCAACGCGTGCGCTGCCGGTGGCTTGTTCGTCTTGCGGAGGTTGCTGAAACGATGCCAATCGGACCAGGCTGATCGCTTTCTCAATCCGCTCAGGAGTTGCTGGCGTGATGGGAACGATCTGGGTAGGGCGCTGCGGATCGCTGGTTGCCAAGTCGATCGCCGAAACGACTTGAGTCCATGACAGCACTTCCTGCGGCGTTCCTTGGAGTCGCACTTCGTCGTTGCGACGATCGATTTGAAGCAGTTCGCGTGCGCCCTCTTGGGTCATCATGTGAAGTTGAGCGATCTCGCCATTGTTCGTTGTCGAGAGTGTCATGCGCGATCCAGCGATTCGCATGATCGCGTCTTCCAATTCTCGCCAGGTTACCCGCTGCAACTTGTATTGCCGGGACTGGACCGTGTTGGTCATCACGCGACCAGTCTGCGCATCGCGGACGACGTTCGGAACCTGACGACGCCAACCCTCGACGGTCGCGTCGATCTGAGTCAATGTTGCTTCGGGAGCCATGACCATCAGCCGCCCCGAGGTGGATTCCGTCGTGATGCGCACGCGGGAGTCTTTGCCGTACTGGACTGTTAGCTCGGCCACGGCATTGGCCACCATTTCCGTCGGCAAATCATAGACTCGCAACCGAGCCTCACTCGATCGCGCCGGAGCATTGGCTGGCCTCTGACCATTTTGTTGAGGCTGTGCGCGCGATGACTGCCCCAGTGAGTCGGAAGCAAAACCACCTAGCGACATTAGGCACAACGCACCCACCACTTGACGGCGACCCCACCCAAGACACCAAACTCGGATGAGGCTCCCCTTCGTTTTCGCTTGCTTGTTCACGACTTTCATGCCTCGTTGTAAACGATTGCGGGAGCCCACAGCGCAGGGATCCCCTCACTCGTTTCATCGGTATTGCCGGCAACATCACTCCAGGTAAACAACTCAACGTTGTTGGCAAAGTTTCACATTTTCGAGAGCTCGAAGGGCTCGGGGTGGCGTTGCGAAAGCTAGCGATTCTGCGACAATCTGGCGGTTTCCAGGATGGTTTTAACCAGCTTTCAGGAAACAAAACGATGATTGATAAGCTTGCTTATGAGGGGATCACCTTCGACGACGTGCTCGTCGAGCCCCGGTTCAGCGAGATTCTTCCCTCGCAAGTGGATGTCAGCACGCAACTGACGAAGAAAATTCGGCTCGAAGTTCCCCTCCTCTCCTCACCTATGGATACGGTGACCGAAAGCGAGATGGCTATTGCTCTGGCGAAAGTGGGTGGGCTGGGGATTATCCACAAGAACATGGATGTCCAATCCCAAGCCGCCGAGGTCACGAAGGTCAAGCGGTCAGCCAATGGCATCATTCCCGACCCCGTTACTCTGCTTCCCACAGATAATGTAGCAACGGCCCAGGACGTCATGCGCAAGCAAAACGTCTCAGGCATTCCGATCGTCGAATCCAATGGGAAATTGGTTGGTATTCTCACCCGCCGCGATATGCGGTTCCTGGAATCAAGCGACCGGCCGATCTCTTCCGTGATGACCCGCGAGAATTTGGTGACGGCGCAGGGGAATGTAACGCTTGCGGAAGCTGAGAAAATTTTAACGGATAAAAAGGTGGAGAAACTTTTACTGGTTGACGATCAATACAAACTAACGGGCTTGATCACCATCAAAGACATCGACCAGATGAAAAGCTATCCCTCGGCTTGCAAGGACGAGTTGGGGCGGCTTCGGGCCGGTGCAGCGATTGGTGTACACGATTACGAACGAGCCGAGCAGTTGATTCGTCGTGGTGTTGACATCCTTGTGGTGGACAGTGCCCACGGACACTCTTCGAACGTGATCGAGACAGTTCGCAACCTGAAACGCCAGTGGTCGATCGACGTCATCGCCGGGAATGTTGCGACATTCGAAGGTGGCAAGGCGCTCGCGGACGCTGGTGCAGACGCAGTGAAGGTAGGAATCGGTCCAGGTTCTATCTGTACAACACGCGTCATTTCAGGAGTCGGTGTCCCGCAAATCACCGCGATTTACGAAACCACAAAGGCTTGTTCGCAAGCTGGCATTCCAACCATTGCCGATGGCGGTATCCGCTACTCGGGCGACATCGTCAAGGCGATCGTTGCCGGAGCTCAAACGGTGATGATTGGAAGCTTGTTTGCCGGACTGGCCGAGAGTCCCGGTCGAACCATCCTGTATCAAGGCCGCACGTTTAAGGCCTATCGCGGGATGGGGTCGCTTGGGGCGATGGTCAAAGGATCGAGCGAGCGGTATCGCCAAGGGACACAAGACCAATTGTCAAAATTGGTTCCTGAAGGTGTGGAAGGGCGAGTGCCGTTCAAGGGTCCGTTGGCCGACTACGTGTACCAATTGGTTGGTGGACTCCGTGCGGGCATGGGTTACTGCGGTACCCGGACGATTTCGGAGCTCCGATCGTCCGCTCGTTTCATCAAGGTCTCGGCCGCAACGGTTCGGGAGAACCATCCACATGACATCGCCATCACGCAGGAAGCACCCAACTACAGCCCAGAGGTCTCGAGTTCAGGCGATTCTTAGGAATCGGCTCGCGACTTGCCTTGCCGTCGGGTTGGCCGGAAGCCTGATTGCATCTACTTCCGAGACTCAAGGCCAGGATCCGAAGTGGTCACCGCATCCCTATCAGCAACCCGAAGATCAAGTGAAGCCTGCCTCGCAATTCACGTCTTCGGTAACACAAAGCAAGGCTGCAATCAGCGACAGCGATCCGGCGATTGCTCCGGTTCAGAGATGGCGGAAAACGGAAATGATTTCGCGTCAAGCGAAAACTCAACCGACACGCAAATCGATCACTCCGATTGCTGCGGCGGACCATCGTGAAACAACCCCGATCGCGGCCGCATTGCCTGTTCGCTTTGACAACCAATCATCGAGCAATCGCAAGTCGGTTGTCGCGGCCAAGTGGTCTGCACAGGAAGATCCAACCCAAGAAGCATCGGTCCCACTGGAACCGGTTCGTTTGAAAGCGTTGTCTTCGGAAAAGCAGTCGCTGATTTATCAGGACCCCCAACCAATCACTGCGGATCCCCCTGCTATTCCGAACCCGTTTCCAAAACCGAATCTACCCGGCGAGTCACCTTCCGACCGAGTCGCACCGCCGAACTCCATCATTGATCCGTTGGATTTACCACCAACACCGCCGCGCGGTGTCCAGCGTTCCACGCCCAATTGCGGAGCCGCTCGGGATTTCATCGAGAATCTCGACATCAAGAGGATTGTAGTCGACTCTTCGCCAGAGTTCGTCGAAGGGTATCCCTCCAAAGATCGAGTCAACACGAACACCAAAGAGAACTTTATCGCAGCAGCAGAGGTTCGTGCATGGTACTCGATCGCAGGCGAGGAAATCGCTCGCGGTAAATTGATCGACTTAGTCTTTGACAGCGTAGTGATTGAAAAGCAAGACGGAAGCAAGATGACTTATCTGCTCCGTCGGTTGAGCGATCAGGATCAAGTGTACGTGTCTGAAGCCTGGGGAGTTCCCGTGACTTGTGCACTGGGTGACCAAGGTGTGGCGGAACGCATGTTCGCCGATTCGATCCTAACATGGAAAGCAAGCGGGACATGCCACAAGCCTCTTTACTTCGAGGACGTGCAGTTGGAACGCTACGGTCATGAGTGGGGGCCTGTGGTGCAACCAGCCCTGTCGACCGTCCGATTCTTCGGAGATCTAGCCTTCTTGCCTTACAAGATGGGAATCCATCCCCCGAACGAGTGCCAGCATCCGCTCGGCTATTATCGGCCTGGCGAGTGTGCCCCTTGGACGCGAGGGCCGGTTCCTATCAGTCTTCGCGGCGCAATGTCTCAAGCGGCATTCGTGACCGGAACTGCATGGGCCCTCCCGTAACGTCACAAGCTGAAACGCGGGAAACTCGAACGGGCGCGAGCCATCGGGTTGAAAGTGTGGTAAACGTAGCATCGTTTCGCGCCCAACGTTTTTCAACAGGCTTCTAGCGATCGATCGCGTTATTGGTTACATTCGAACAGCGGTTCGGACTCCGCGTGAGCAGGAGAATGCATTTCTTGAACAACTCAATGCTCCGAAGTTGTCGGACCTTGCGGGCATCATGGTATGGATAAGGATCCGTCGAGGACTCAATGACGCGTAGCAAAGGGATTCCCGAGGACGAAACCCCTTCGTTCGAGAAGGCGATGGGCGATCTGGAGGTTATCGTACGCAAACTCGAGAGCGGTACACAACCGCTCGATCAAATGCTCGAAGAGTACGCGCGAGCGGTAGAGTTGGTCCAGTTTTGCCACAAGCATCTCGATACCGCGCGTCGGCGGATCGCCCAACTCGAGAGTGTTCGAAGCGATGGGACTGCGGTCGTTCAGGAGTGGGACGACCAAGCGCCCGTGGTGCGAGAGTCGTCCGAGGCACCCTCGCGGCGACGTAAATCGTAAGAGCCAATCCGAACTCCCAAAGCTCCCCCTGCCCGTCGTAGATACGCCCGTGCAGGATCAACCGCAGTTTCCGAGGTCTTCGGATAAACTTCTACTTGCGGATCTCGAACGCAGCGCTCGAGTGTCCGTACTTGCCACCCTTCTTGTCGTGGATGGTCAAACGGAGTTCGTAGTTCCCGGGGGCAAGCTGCGATGGCATGTAGATGCGATACACGATGAAGTAATCGCGGCGATGGTTGGAGCAGATCTCTGGCTCCATCGGTAGATCCTGATCCGCGACCAAGCGTCCTTGGTTGTCTCGAATCTCATAGCTTCCCTGCAACTGAGTTTCATACCCGAGCTTGACCTTATCGGCGGCCACGTTATCGATCTCGCAATACAGCAATACATCTTGATCAGAAGCGAATTGATTCTTCGCGAATTTTTGGAACGTACCATAGCCATCAACCTGCGTGCAGAACGCGACCGAGCGGACTTCGAGATTGCTGACCGCTGCCAAATGCGCAGTAGCTTCTCGTTGGCTCATCATTACCGAACTCCAATGTCGTGCCTTGGCCGGATTGGCATCGGGGTTGCTCGCTTCATACAGGGCTTGCATCTGATGACGAACGTACTCTTGTTCATGAGCCTCCAGTCGTTCGATTGGACGGAGCGCATCGTCCAATCGCCGCTGGGCAACATAAAGCATTCTGAGAGTGATCTCTTGGCTGCGACGAAGCGATTCATCGGCTGTTGGCTTCGATTCCAAATCGGTCTCGAGTTTTTCGATCGCTTCACTGATTACGCCATGCCATGTACTCGACTTGATGGAAGCCTCCGCTGTCGAGGAGGAATTTGCAGGTGTCACTGCGCTGGTCGTCATAACCTGGCCGATACTTTTCGCGTCAGCCACGGCGGGGCTAATGAAGCTCGAGTTGCCAGTTGCCGAGTTGGCAACCGCAGGATTTACAGCGTTGGACGGCGGTAGTGCGGATTTGTCGACAGCTAGACTGCTAGGCATCGGGATCGGCACGCTGGAATTCGTATTGCTCGCAACGGCGTTGTTGGCAGCGATGCTGGAAGGTGGAGAAGGCATCGCAGATTCCGGTGCAGCGAAGGAAGTCACGGAGCCTTCTGACAACCGTACGGAAACGGGCTTCGAAGGTGTCGAGGTAGCCGCAACGGTTGCCGCTGTTGCCGGAACCGGAGCCGAGGCATTAGATGGAGGTGTCGGAGCCGGTTCTGCGGTGGCCGTCGATTCGATTTTCTCGATTGGCTTCCCTTCCTTGACAGCTTGGAGCGTTCGTTGAACGACTTCGCGGAATTGGGGCGGCAGACTCTGCAGTGAAGCTTCCAAATCAGCGTCCTGAACTCCGGTGTCAATCATGCGAGCCTGCGAATTTGTGTTGCTCGTTGAATCGTGTGTTGACGCCGTTACTTCACCGGGCCAGCCCGCCGGATTCGCTCCGAAGGCGACGAGTTCTCCCTTGCTCTTGGCCGTATTGTTTTCGACTGCGGATTTGTTCTGCGGGGATGCTGGTGGCGAAAACACTGTTCTCGTGGCAGCCGAACGCGATTGTTCGGACAGTTGGGCTGCAGGTAGCTTAGGCAGACTGTTCGTCGATTCGGATGCATACTTCGAAGCCGCGGCTGCACGATCCCTTGGAAGCACCACGCGCTGCACCCCACTCCCCTTGCGCTTGCTCCACCAAGGACGATTCATGTCATTAACTGCTTGAGCTTCCGGATCAGCTTCCTCACGCGACGAGTTGACAGGCGGCTCCCAGTCATCCTTGGGTTCGCCACCAAAGAACGCACCCATGTTTTTTCGCAGCGACCATTGCTGACAGCCGCTCGATAAGCCGAGCGTTGAACCGATCGCAATCCAAGCCATAGCCGACAACCGCAACCGCAATGAAAAGGGACGCATAGCGAACGACTCCGCAAATCTCGATAAGTTAGTGAATCAATTGCGCGAAAAAGCGGCCGTATCGTTGCCGGAGCACGCGACACTGGAACTGGTCTCGAGAATCTCTCGGGCCAGTGAAAGGTAATCCTCCGCACCATGACTATTGGGTGCGTAATCGAAAATAGACTGGCCAAAACTGGGGGCTTCGGCCAATCGAATGTTGCGGCGTATTTTTGTCTGAAAGAAGCGGGCGGAGGACCAAACGGAACTCTGCGAAGTATTGGAAACCAAGAACTCTTCCACATCGCGCGATACCTCTGCAGCCAATCGCGTACTGGCTTCGTACATGCACAAGACGATCCCCTCGAGTCTCAGTCCTGGATTCAATCGCTTGGATACGATGTCGATGGTTCGCAACAGTTTGCTCAATCCGTGCAACGCGAGGAAATGAGGTTGCAGCGGTAGGAAAACCTCATCGACTGCGGTCAAGGCGTTTAGGGTCAACACCCCGAGCGATGGAGGACAATCGATAATCATGAAATCGTGATTGGAGTCTTCGGCTTCAAAGCGATCTCGCAGGATCACTTCACGACCAACCTCGCCTGCCAGTTCCAACTCCGCGGCTGCCAAGTCGAGATTCGCGGGAACGATATCGAGATGAGGTGTAATCTGTCGTCGAACGTCCGATACCGTGGACTCACCACACAGGAGATCGTAGATGCTGGTTTCGCCACCACCCAAGGTGACCCCGAGATGAAGCGACGCATGAGATTGCGGGTCGAGATCGACCAAGCAAACTTTCTTTTGAAGCAGGGCCAACCCCGAGGCTAGGTTCACCGCAGTGGTTGTCTTGCCTACCCCACCTTTTTGATTGATTACGGCGATCTTGCGCATCGAAACTTCCAGTGCGATTCTTAAAAAAATATCGGTTTTCGCTCATGGAATCTAGCAATCGCTCACTCCTGGAATCCATACCAATCTTGACAATCCACGCAATTCCGACATCCTGAGTTCGTTATATTCATTGGGGCAAAATAGTGACTCTAGAGAAACAGGAACAAGTCGTGCGAAAGCTTTTCATTGCTGGCAATTGGAAGATGAACCTACTGCGAAGCTCGTCGCAGGAGTTGCTGGCTAAGTTGAAGGGATCCCTTGCAGCCATTGACCAAGTAGATATCGCGGTTTGCCCGCCTGCGGTCTATCTGAGCGATATCGCTCAGGTACTCGCTGGAAGCAACATCGGGCTCGGGGCGCAAAATGTATACAGTCAGCCCGAAGGAGCGTTCACAGGGGAGGTGAGCTGCGCGATGCTGCTGGATGTGGGTTGCCGTTATGTGATCCTCGGCCACAGCGAACGCCGCGCGATCTTCGGCGAAACCGATGCGTTGGTGAACGAGAAACTCAAGGCTGTGCTGGCCGCGGGGCTGACACCTATCGTGTGTGTCGGAGAAACGCTCCAGGAACGCGAAGCGGCCCGCACGTTGGAGGTGGTCGGTTCGCAGTGCAGGGGCTCTTTGGCCGGTCTTTCCCTCGATCACATGGAGCAAACCGTCCTGGCCTATGAACCGGTTTGGGCTATCGGCACGGGAAAAACCGCTACACCCGCCCAAGCGGAGGAAGTTCATGCGGAAATCCGCAATCTCCTGGCCACGATGTTTTCCCCTGCCGTCGCGCAAAAAGTTATCATTCAATACGGTGGAAGTGTGAAACCGGATGGTGTTGCAGATATTCTCTCTCAACCCAATATCGATGGCGGGTTGGTCGGAGGTGCCTCACTCAAAGCGGATCAATTCATCTCCATCATCGAGCAAGCTGCGAAAATCAAAAAGTAAGATCCTCTCCCTATTACGAATCGGTTTGATCATGCGTGCTAGCGAAGCGACTACCTACTACTTCAATAAAGCAGCCGACCAATTGCAGCTACCTGAATGGGTTCGCAAGCTGCTCGTGACCAACAAACGTGAAGTCACCGTCCAGGTCGCCTTCGAACGCGATGATGGTCGTATCGAAACCGTCCTCGGCTATCGAGTCCAGCATGACAACGCCCGCGGGCCGATGAAGGGTGGGCTTCGTTATCACCCCGCCGTCGATCTCGACGAGGTACGAGCATTGGCAGCCTTGATGACCTGGAAGACCGCAGTCGTCGAACTCCCGTACGGCGGTGCCAAGGGTGGGATCGGTATCGATCCTAAGACATTGACCAAACGCGAAATGGAACGCATGACGCGATCTTTCGTGGATCAGATCCATGAGATCGTCGGGCCCGATTCGGATATCCCTGCCCCAGACATGGGAACCAACCACGAAGTCATGGCCTGGTTCCGCAGTCAATGGGAGAAATACCACGGCTTCAATCCTGCTGTGATCACTGGCAAGCCGGTCGAGGAATACGGAGCCCGCGGTCGCGAAGAAGCGACCGGTCGAGGTGTCGGTACCATGGCCGTGAAGATGATGAAGCGACTCAATATTCGACCCGACCAATGCCGCACTGCGATTCAAGGCTTCGGTAACGTCGGCTCGCACGCTGGCAAGTATCTGCATGAGGCCGCATTTCCAGTCGTTGCGGTTAGCGATTTGAGCGGCACCTATTTCAAGCCCAAAGGACTCAACATTCCCGAACTCTTCTCTCACGTGATCAAGAATAAGGGGAGCCTCGAAGGATACTCGGGCGCGGAAAAACTACCTGCGGAGGATCTACTCGGGCTCGATGTGGATCTGCTCATCCCAGCGGCTCTCGGCGACGTCATCACCAAAAGCAACGCCGACCGAATACGGGCCAAGACGATCATCGAAGCTGCCAATGGCCCGATCGACCCCGAAGCCGACGAGATTCTCGAAGCTCGAAACGTCACAATACTACCGGACATTCTCGCCAACGCAGGCGGGGTAACCGTAAGCTATTTTGAATGGGTCCAAAACCGGCAACATTATCGCTGGAGCCTCGATCGTGTCCGTCAGGAACTCGATCGCACGCTCACCGACGCCTTTGAACAGGTTTGGCAAGAAGCAGTGACACGCAAAGTCTCTTTGCGCACCGCTGCATTCATGCTGGCGATCACCCGAGTACAACGAGCATCGGAACTCGCCGGTTGGTTGATCTGATCTCTTTCTCCATCGAAGTCCTATGAAATCGACCTGTTGTTTGCGAGCCAGTGGGTTGCTGCGCTTGTTCCGTCTGCTGCTATGCTTCGGTCTTTTATTTCTTGTTGATATGGACCGCACCTTGGGTGATGGACCAGCCGACAATCAAGCGCAGAGTGTCCGCCCTATTCCGCCTCCTGGAATCGCCATTCCCGCTGAGAGTCGCATGGCTCTCGAATCAAGCTTGAAGGAACTCGAAACCAAGATCGAGGCATTGCGGGCATCGAAGGATCCCTTGATCAACAAGTATCTTCCCGACGTGGAGATCTTTCAGCGAGCGGTCTCGATCGCTCTTACCGAAGATGGCTTCTTTGATGCTGCCGATGTCGATCGAGCTTCTGCGGTATTGAAAGAGGGTTTGGCTCGAGCCGAGGCCCTCGCTTTCAAGAATCCGGTCTGGAGGCAAACACGATCCGCAACCGTACGCGGATTCCGTTCCAAACTCGATGGCACCGTGCAACCCTATGGGGTGGTCATGAATGAGTTCCCCTACGACGGTGCAAATCGCGCGGATGTGTGGTGCCGAGGTCGAAGCGAAAAAGGACTTGAACTGCAGTTCCTCGCAACGCGATTGACTCAGTTCGAACCGTTCCCGGAACCCGGTGTCATCATGATTCATCCCTTCGGCCGATATTGCAACGCGAACAAGCTCGCTGGCGAAATCGATACGCTCGAAGCGATCGAACATGCGATGAGCGAATATGCGATCGATCCAAACCGCATCGCTATCCGTGGATTCTCGATGGGAGGCGCGGCCGCTTGGCATCTCGCCGTCCACTATCCGGATCGCTGGTTCGCCGCGAACCCCGGTGCCGGTTTCTCAGAAACCCCCGAATTCCTGAAAGTCTTTCAGTCCGAGACGCTGGAGCCCTACTGGTTTGAACAGAAGCTCTGGCAACTCTATGACTGCCCGGTCTGGGTTCGCAATCTTCGCATGCTCCCCACGATCGCCTACAGCGGAGCCCTGGACAAACAAAAACAAGCTGCCGATATCATGGCCCAGGCTGCATGGAATCTGCCGGGAGAGGCTCGCTTCGAATTAACGCACATTGTCGCTCCCAATACCGGGCATCAAGTCGCACCGGAATCGAGACGTGAAATCGAACGGCGATTGACATTGATCGATCAGTTGAAACTCAATCGCAAACCTGAAGGGTATTCCTTCACCACTTGTAGCCTGCGCTACAATCGCGCTCACCATATCACCATCGACGCTCTGACCGAGCACTGGGTCCCGACCACGATCCGCGAGTACCATACCGAGAACGTCATATCCGCATTCGCAGATAGCGGCGTTCAGCAATTCACGTTGTCCTACGACGTCGGGGAGATATCGGATAGCTCTGTGTTGGTTGTGATTTTTGATTCCACGCAAGCTAGCGGAGTCGCCACTCCAAAACGTTATGAATGGAATCTCCCTCTGCGGTCCGACCGATCATTCTCCGCTACCTTTCGTAGAACCGCCGATAGCTGGGAACATGTTTCTCCGTTGGAACCCCCATCCGAAGAGATTCGCAAGCGGCACGGATTGCAGGGCCCGATCGACGATGCGTTCCTCGATGCATTCCTATTCGTGCCTCCTGCAAGCGATGGCCTTCATCCCGAAACGCAGCGTTGGGTGCAGTCCGAGTTCGATCGGGCCGTGCGCGAATGGCATCGGCAGATGCGCGGCGAGGTGCGAATCAAGAAAGCAGCGGACGTCACGCCAGACGATATGAAGAAATACCATTTGATCCTGTGGGGTGACCCGCAGAGCAATCCACTGATCGCTCAGTTCTTACCCAAGTTGCCGCTGCGATGGTCCGCAGTATCGCTCGATATCGGAGGCAAGTCGTGGGATACCAAGTCGCATATGCCCGTGATGATTTATCCTAACCCGGCGTCTCCTAATAAATACATCGTCCTGAACAGTAGCTTCACCTATCGTGAATACGACTATCTCAACAACGCGAGGCAAGTTCCCAAGCTACCCGACTGGGCAGTGATTGATCTGAGCGAACCGCCCGGAACTCGATGGCCGGGAAAGATTGCTGACGCCAATTTCTTCGATGAACAGTGGCAAGTGAAGCCTAGCGGCCCCAATTCATCGCGGTGATTGAATAACTCTCGCGATGGCTCATTAGTTGGGTGGCACGCCCAGAGGCTTTGCGATGGCCGTGGGGTTGGATCGAGCGCGCCACCCTCAGATCCTCCTCCGACGGGGACTCTCGCCCGACTATTCAAACGCCTTCGCAGGCGCATTAGCCGGGATGCGCAAGCATCCGGGTTGAACCGCACTACGCAACGCGATGTTCGCTACAGTTCCCATCCGGGCACTTCACGCAGTCGGTTTGGCGAAAGATGAGAAACCCAAGCCGATCTATCCCTGGGCTTGCTTTCCCCTTTGCCTCTCCTTTCGGAATCCCCTTCCCATAAGTTTCCATCAGCGTTCATCAGTGGTTCCTGTTCCCAGGCTGTTATCTTTCTGCCCGAACATTATTTTGCCCATCCGGTTTTCGACCGAGGCTCTTCTGCATGCGTCGACCGTTGCGGTGACATCGACGGACTGGGAAGTCCGTCGTACGGGCTTGTCCAAACGCGAGGGCAAAAAATGGTGTGGCAACAAGATTTTTGGGAGATGATGAGATCGAACCGCTGATGAACGCTCATAGGACGCTGATCGAGAGAAGCCCTGCTAAAGTCCTAAACAACTCGATGCGCCGAAGTACGATTAGGCCACCATTCGATCGTCCACCGTCTGGCGAACGTAGCTACGGTAGGTTGGCATGTCCAGAGGCTTTGCGATGGGCCTGAACCTTGGGCCGGGTGCGTCGCCAAAGACACTCGGAGCCGCCATGAACAAAAACCTTTGTCATCGCCTCCAAGTTTACTGCCGCGGAGCTACTTGCGAACAATGAGTGGTGAAAGATGCGTTTTTCGGACTACTTTTTCGCGCCCAACTTCCGTTTGACTTCAGAGTAATCCTTGAAGTCTTTCGGTTTGACGGATACCAGTGCGTTTTTCAAAGCATTGCGCACCATTTCTATGCTTGTCAGGTCGTTGTTCTCCAAAACGATTGGCACAGCCATGGACGTTAACTCAGCGAGTATCTTCTCAAATCCCGGCTTTAGATTCGCTGTGATGATATCGTTTGATTCCGGAGTCGACTTAGTAACCGAGGTAATCCTTCCAATGATCAGCGTCTGCCTGTCGGTCCTTAATCCTGCTTCAAAACTCATTTCGGCGGCAATGAAGCCCTTGCTTTCAAAAACCGTCACGATTTCTAAATCCATCTCTGCTGTATTCGCTCCCGTGACAGCGCTCGCCGCGATATGTTTTGATTTCAAAGAACCCATAGCGAGCTTGGCTAGTTGTTTATTTCCGATTTCATAGGGCCCCGACAAACTAGACCAATCCACTTCGAAAACTTTAGGTGTTGTAACGGTCTTTGCGGGAGGGGGATCATCTGGAACCGGCGTATTCGCTTGGTTATTGCGTTTGAACTTTGCACGCGTCAGAAGCTCGATTTGTTCAGCCTGCCACGCTTCGCGTAGATCAGGTGGCATCTGATCAAGAATGCTCTGCAATTCGAATGCCGCTGATCGAGCACTTTCTAACAAGCTGACTTCTGAAGACGAGGGACTACGTAGATTACGATCGCCGTTTCTTGCGAGTTTCTCTAATCGCTGTTTCTCTAAAATCTCAGCGAGTCTCATCGAATTCACCATTGTACTCAGAGCATCATTTGCTGCCCATCTCAGTTTCAGTGGCTTGCTCAAAACGAAAGCACCATAAGAACCAAAGATCCCAAGCAGAACTGCGCAACAGCCGATGGTAATGTGCATTCGATAATCACTGGCGGTCTGCGTCCTTTGCTTCTGTTCGGATTCTCTTTGCTCCCGATCCACTTTCTCAAGCAAGCTATTTGCACTGAGTGAGCTATGACCGCTCAAAGAGTCCTTCGATTTTTTCGTCGACTCTGCTCGGGCATTCGATGCGTTGCTATTACCTGCAAGAGATTGGGCTGCCGACACCCAGTAGTCGGTGGTCGCGGGCATACCATGCGAAGGAGCGGGTGCAGAAGCCGTCCAGTTCGGGATATCACTAGGTAGGTTTAGGCTTGCCAAGTCAACGGATGGAGAACCACCTAGTCCAACACTCGGAAAATCAGACGGGGGATTCGGTATGTCCGTTCTCGGAAGATTATTGCCTGCCCTTCCTTCCAGAATTTTGGCTACTCCTGGAATCTTGGTCGCACTTACCCATGCACCTTTGGTGCGTGTCGCGTTCCTCAGTTCGTGCAAGGCGCTAACCGAGCCATTTTTCAGCAGTTGTAAAATTTGCGCATCGGTGAAAGGCCCCTGCACTTCACCGTTCGGGCTCTTCACCTGCCATGTCTTGTCGGTATTCATTGTATTTCGCAATCTCAAAATGCTAGGTTTGGAAGTTGGAACTAGCCCCTCGGTTGGAACAGGAAGCGTATGGGTGTAGGGTTCTGTGCCAAAATTAGAGAGAGAAATCAGAAAAAATTACCCCTCTCTTGGAGGAACTCAGAGTCCGCTCTTTTCTGGCGTTGAACCTGTTCCTAGAGTCTGCTTTGATGGGCTTAGGGTGGATGCGAGCCCCGGTGCCGTCACCGACGGTGTTGCCGGATGGCACTGCACGATTCGATCTATCATGACTGCTAAGCAAAGAAATCGCTT
>JAGWWZ010000158.1 GCA_018970165.1 Planctomycetota bacterium
GTACCACTCCTTCGATCGGCCTCTCCTTGGCAACGCATGGAAGTCGAATCGATGTTGCGTCAGCATTCAATCGAATCGTCTGCGATCAATGGAATCGACATGGCCCTCTACGATTGGATGGGCAAGGCGACTGAGCAACCTGTGTGGCGGCTGCTGGGCCTGTGTTCGGAGGTCCGCGTTGCGAACTCGGTCACCATCGGTATCTCTTCTCCCGAATCGGCCCAGCAGCGATTGGTCCGCTGGCTCGAAGTCGGTGTCATTCGAGCGGTAAAGATCAAAATGGGAGGCAAGGACGGGATTCTCGAGGATCAAGCGAGACTCGAAGCCATCAAGAAACTGGTCCCGGAGTCGACTCGCATCGGTGTGGATGCCAACGGCGGTTGGTCGACCGCCGATGCCTTGACCATGTGCCGGTGGCTTGCGGATCGAGGAGTCGATCATGTTGAACAACCCACTGCGCCGGGGGACTTGGCCGCGCTGCGAAGCGTGCATTACGGATCTCCGATTCCGGTCTTGGCAGACGAAGCATGTTTAACCAGTCGCGATATTCCTGCACTGGCCGGTGCATGCAGCGGCATCAATATCAAGCTTTCGAAATGTGGAGGAATCTCGGAAGCATTGCGCATGGTCGCCACTGCGCGTGCCCACGGTATGAAGGTGATGCTGGGCTGCTATTCGCAAACCTCCCTCGGCAATTCCGCAGCCAATCAACTCGCTTCACTGGTCGATTACATCGATCTCGATAGCCATCTCAATCTCAAGCGGGATCCCTTCGTCGGGTGCCGATTTGAAGATGGGTATTTGCATAATCGAGATCTTCCCGGATTAGGAGTCACCCATGCCTAGGCATCCCGAATACCACGCTAACGATCGACTCGCCATCCTGTTGCATGACGGGATCCTTGGCAAACATGGAAAGACTGGACTCGCCTTGGTTCGTTTTGCGCCGGAGCGAGTTGCGGTCGTCATCGATCGTCAAAACGCAAATGGTTCACTCGCCGACCTGACCGGCATCCCATTGCGGAATCAAATACCGATCGTCGAAAACGCGCACGAGGCTTTGCACTATGCCCCGAACACCCTCGCAATCGGGATCGCACCTTTGGGGGGACGTTTGCCCGCAGAGTGGATACAGGATTTGAACACAGCGTTGCTCGGCGGACTCAATATACTCAACGGCTTGCACACGCGACTTGCCGAAGACCCGAACTTGAAGTCGAGCCTGCAACCCGGACGATGGATCTGGGACATTCGCCAAGAACCGCCAGGACTGATCTCGGGCGATGGCTCAGCGCGATTGCTACCGTGCAAACGGGTCCTGTTTGTCGGCACCGACATGTCGATCGGCAAGATGTCGGCGGCGATCGCATTTCACCGTGCGGCTGTCTCACTAGGCAAACGCTCCAAATTTATGGCAACGGGCCAGACCGGAATCATGCTCGAAGGGGACGGAATCCCACTCGATGCCATTCGGGTCGATTTCGCATCGGGAGCCGTGCAGCAAGAAGTCATCGCGTGCGCTAAAGACCGCGAGGTGGTCTTTATCGAGGGCCAAGGCTCGCTGCTCAATCCTGCATCGACGGCAACGCTTCCTTTGATGCGAGGTTCGCAACCGACGAAGTTGGTTCTCTGCCATCGCGCACAAATGCATCACTTACGCGACTTCAAGTGGGTGCGTATTCCACCGCTTGGACAAGTCGTCTCCATGCTCGAACAGGTTGCCAGTGCCGGCGGAGCCCTAGCCCCTGTCCATGTCGGCTGCATCGTTCTCAATACCCACGGATTGAGCGATTCCGAGGCACGCTACGAAATTGAGCGAACGCAAGCCGAAACAGGATTGCCCACCAACGACGTTGTCCGATTCGGAGCCCAGGATTTGCTCGACTCGGTGACCTAAAGATCCGGAAAGTGTTTTCCGAATGCGCCCTGTATGTTGAAAATCCCCGCCAAGAAGTTTGAAGTTGCGATTTTCGAGGCGATCTCAACCCGAAGCGTGAGCGAGCTAATCTCAACCCGAAGCGTGAGCGAGGGATGGATCTACGTCGCCTGCGATGTCTTCCCTCATGCGTCCCTCGCTCACGCGTCGGGTTATGATAATGCAAAGCAAAACACTGACTGCTAGCGATCACGACTGACAAAAGTGCATCTTCGAAGCCAAGAAGTTGGCCTTCTTTGGCGAATGGCTTAGTATGTCATGCTTAGGCAGGACATGGTACGAGATACAGGACACCCCACTATGAAAACCCTTTGCTCTACGGTCATCGTTTCGTGGTTCGCACTTGCTGCGATCCTCGCAGGCACGGTCACCGGTGCATTGGCTAACGGCGCATTGATTCAAGAAGACGCGCCCGAAACACCGCGCAGGCAGGGGACCTTGATTAAATTGCCCCTTCCCCTCTCGGCGGACGCTGAGACCCGCATTCTCGCGTCGCTCGAATCGGTCGCTTCCCGTTCGATGGGTGGCGATCGACCCATCGTCGTTCTCGAGTTCACGTCCGCCAATGGAATGGCCGCAACCAATGATGTTGCTGGACGACTCGGCCGAGGGACATCGTTCGAACGAGCCCTCAGCGTGGCTCGATGGCTGAGCGGAACCAAGGGGAATCGCATTCGCAGTGTGGCATACATTCCGGAATCAATCGGTGGTCACGCGGTCCTAGTGGCTCTGGCTTGCGAAGAAATCGCGATTCATCCGGCAGCCGAGATCGGTCTTGCAGGGATCGACGAGTCGACTCAGGAAGCCACCATCGTTCAAGCCTACACAGAAACCGCTACACGACGCGGACTGTTTCCCGCAGCAGCCGTGCGCTCTATGCTCGATCCATCCGAAAGCCTCGTCAAGTTAGAGTTAGAAGGTGGCGGTGTTGAGTATGCCACGCTCCCCGAACTCGAACGAGGCCTGCGTCCCGAAAAAGCATGGGCCGAGAAACAATTAGTCCCCTCCAATCAAATGGGTACGTTCGCTGGCCAGGAACTGCGATCTTGGCGATGGGTAACGTATCTGGTCCCAGACCCAAACCAATTGGGGCCGATGCTCAAACTCGATACCGATGTTCGAGAGCGACCAACCTTCGCAGAGCCCCGCAAAGCGATGCGTTCCCATATACGCGGCATTGTCAATGCGCGCCAAGTTGATCGAACCATCCGAGCCATCGAAGATTCGATCAATAATCAACAAGCCAATCTCATCCTGATCGAACTGGACTCGCCAGGCGGAAATTTTTCTGAAAGTCTAAGGCTGGCCTTCTATCTTGCCAACGTTCCATCCGACAAGGCGGAAGTCGTCGTTTGGATCAGTGGCCAAGCTCGCGGCGATGCATCGCTGATCGCGCTCGCGGCCGACTCCATCTACATGGCTCCCAATGCAACGATCGGCAACTCGGGAGAAGCAAGCATATCCGCGACAAATATTCAGAAGCGGAAAGATAACTTGCTCGAATTCGCAAAGCTCACTGGACGCCAACCTGGGGATGTCGTGGGATGTCTTTGCCCCGATGTCCCTGTCTTCGAGTTTCAAGCGGTCAACGGGCGTCGATTGCGAGCGCCTGAAAACTGGCTCGACGATGACGCAAAGTTACCGCTATGGGCCAAGGGGAATGAAGTGAACTACCGCGAGGGGCTCGATGCTCCGCGAGCCGTCGAGCTAGGACTCTGCAGCGATCGTCAACCATCGCTCGAAGCGGTTGGAAACCAATTCGGACTGGAATCGCTGCCCGAGGAAAAACAAACCAACACAACCGAGCAAGTCGTCGAGTGGATCGCATCGCAACGATGGCTATCCATGTTCCTGTTTATGGTCGGTTTGATGTGCCTGATCGCTGAACTCAATGCCCCCGGCGTGGGTGTACCCGGAGCCATCGCGGTCGTTTGTTTTCTACTGTTCTTTTGGTTGAACATGTTCCAAGGAACCGTCGAATGGCTTGAGATCCTCTTGATACTCGGTGGTGTCGGTTGTTTGGCGGCCGAAATCTTTCTGCTGCCCGGCTTCGGTGTCTTCGGAGTCAGCGGTTTAGTCATGCTCGCCCTTGGCCTAGTGCTCGCAGGACAAACCTTTGTATTCCCCACCAATGCATACCAGACCCAACGCCTGATCCATGGCCTCGGACAATTAGGTTTCGTGTTCTTTGCGATTGTCGGTCTGTTGATCGCACTCCGAAAACAACTCGCCAAGACCCCGATGTTCCGATGGTTCGCCTTGCAACCCCCGACATCGGATCGCTTCCTCGTAAAAATGGATGAACTCAACGAGGAACGAAGATCGCTATTGGGAAGCTATGGAGCTACCGTCACACGCTGCAACCCGTTTGGCAAGGCTCGCATCGGCGATCAAATCGTCGATGTGATGTCCGAGCATACATGGATCGATGAGGATTCTCCGATCGAGGTCGTTGAGATGAAAGGACAACATCTCGTCATCCGTCAACGAAGCTTCTGAGAAAGGGAATCCAGGTATGTCGTACGGCACGATCGCCATGATATGGGCCATGTTCGGAATCGCGATCGCGCAGGATGATCGTGTTGAGAAAGCGGATGCGGCAATCGCTGACTCTGGGATCGTCGATGAAGCAAATGCCGAAACAGCCAGCGATAATCAATCGAAGGGAGTAGATCTTTTGTCGAATTGGAACTTGGCACTCCCAACGATGGGAGGCAAACAACTGTGGACCGACCATCGCTACTGGAATGGTTGGAGAATCCAATACAACAGCACGTTTGGGCACTATCGGCTGCTCGATCCCAAAGCGATTCGTCGCGCTTGGGGAACGAAGCAGGGAGTGCTCGACGAACTATCACGCGTCCAGCAATCCAGCGATACGAATGTCGAACCATCGACCGAAGTGGTCATCCTGATGCACGGCTTGATGCGCACTTCTTCCTGCATGAAGCCCTTGGCGACCGAGATACGAAATCGCGAAAACCCTGCGCCGGAGATCATCTATTTCAACTACGCCAGCAGTCGCAATTCCGTGGCCTCGCATGCATCTGCCTTCCGTGAATTCATGGAGAATCTGCCCGGCAAGCCGCGATGGAAAGCGGTCGGTCACAGCCTCGGCAATATCGTTCTGCGAGCCGCGATCGCCCAGTGGCAAACCGATGGCGATCCCGCGGGCTGCCTCGATCGATTGGATCGTGTCGTGATGCTCGGCCCTCCGAATCAAGGGTCATCTTTTGCTCGCAAGCTATCGCAACTCGGACTCTTTGAAACCGTGACTGGAACCTCCGGTATGCAACTGGGTCCGCATTGGAGCGACTTTCAAGCACACCTCGGGGTCCCTCCATGCCCCTTCGCGGTTATCGCAGGGGATATCTCCAAACATCCTGTTGGAAATCCGTGGCTTCCAGGAGCTAGTGACGGTATCGTGACCGTCGATGAAACCAAGCTCGAGGGGATGACCAAATTCATCCTGCATCCGGTGGTCCATGCATTCCTGATGCAGGATGATCGCTGCGTGCGCGATGCGATCGATTTCTTATACGAAAAAGCACCCCGATGAATGGGCCTACATGCCGAGAATCGTTCCTTCGGAATCGATATCTATGCGCAGAGCCGCAGGTTGGGATGGTAAACCGGGCATGGTCATGATGTCTCCTGCCAAGACATAAACGAATCCTGCGCCGGCTGCGATACGGGCTTCCTGTATCGGAACGTGGAAGCCACTTGGCCTCCCTAATCGTTTCGGATCGTGGGACAGAGAGTATTGCGTCTTGGCAAAGCAGATCGGCAGTTCACCATAACCCATTTGCGTGAATCGTTTGAGTTGTCGATCGGCAAGTGGTGACAACTCAATGCCATCCGCACCATAAACACGCCTTGCGACTGTATCGAGTTTTTCTTCGACCGATGCCGACAGCGGATACAACGGCGTCGCAGTACCCGGTGTCTCGCACGCGTGCACGACTGCTTCGGCCAACTCGCGGCTTCCCTCGCCCCCTTGAGCAAAGGCAAGCGTTACGGCGACTTGCGTAGCCCCGCGCTCGATCGCCACTTGCCGTAATAATGCGATCTCCGCATCGGTATCCGAAGGGTGGCGATTGATGGCCACTATGGCAGGTATGCCAAACGAACGGACGATCGCCAGATGTGCTTCGAGGTTGACGACTCCTTCTCGCAGCGCATCTAGGTCTTCGCACAGCAGTGCAGGTGGAAGTGGTTTACCGGGACGAACATCGAACCGACCGCTGTGGTACTTGATCGCTCGGACCGTGCAGACGATGACCTCGACCTCGGGTGCAAACTGTCGATCGCGGCACTTGATGTGAATGAGTTTCTCGGCCCCGAGATCGGAGCCGAAACCACTTTCGGTCACGACGTAATCGGCCAGACGGAGCGCGATGCGATCGCCGAGGATGGAACTATTGCCGTGCGCGATATTGGCAAACGGACCCGCGTGCACGATCGCAGGGGTCCCTTCGCAGGTCTGGGCAAGATTGGGTCGCAACGCATCTTTCAATAAAGCGGTCATGGCTCCCGCGGCGCCGAGATCCTCCACTCGCACCGGATCACCCTGTGCCGTCGAGCCGACAAGGATCGAACCGATCCGTTTGCGAAGATCTTGCATATTCTCGGCGAGCGCAAGAATGGCCATGGCTTCCGAGGCAGCCGTCAAATCAAAACCGGTTTCGCGCAGCGTTGCCTGAGGGTGTCCGCCTAAACCGCTAATGATTTGCGATAGCCCCTTGTCGCACATATCGACGCATCGCCGCCACGAAATGGTCGATGGATCTACCTGTGGATCGCGTTTGCGAGAAACATGGTTGTCGATGAGGGCGGCCAGCAGGTTGTTGGCCGATGCCACGGCATGGAGATCCCCCGTGAAATGAAGGTTGATGTCGTTCAGAGGAACCAATGTCGATTGTCCGCCCCCCGCGCCACCTCCCTTGATTCCAAAGACGGGGGCGAGCGATGGCTCACGCAGCGTGCAGATGGCTTTCTTGCCGAGTTTGCACAACCCCATTGCTAAGCCGATTGTGACAACGGTCTTCCCTTCTCCAAAGGGGGTGGGATTGATCGCTGTTACGCCGATGTAGCGACCGGATGGGCGGGATGAAAGGCGCGTTGCTAAACCCTCTGCGAACTTTCCGACCAACCAACCGCGCGGCTCAACATCCTCCTGTGTCAGTCCCAGCGATGCCGTCAGTTCGAAGATGTTCATGGCAACTTATTATTTCATATCACTTCGTAGTGCCCGATCCCTGAATAGAAGGTCATGGAATAGACGGGCACGGAATAGAACGGGCACGGAATAGAACGGGCACGACCGAGCGAATCGCAGCCTGGCATCGTTGCGACTGGGATCCGTTCCGAGATCAATCCTTGGCGGCTAGAAGAGCGTCCTGGTCGATTTGCCGATCGAGGGATTGCAGGACCGACTTCCAGCGGAACGCATCGGAGCGGGCCGCGAGAGTGCGGGATTCTTTCGCGAATAGCAACGAACGCTCCTGTTGTCCGTCAAGTTTCAGTAGCACTGAGAGCAACAGTAGTTCGCGTCCGGAGCGTTCCGGTTGCTGGAGAACTCGTTGGGCAAGTTTATCGAGGATCGGACTCAGTTCGATATCGGATGCTTGCAGATATTTGCTGAGCGATGCACCTCGAAAATCTTCTGGGGAAAATGGACTACCCGCGTCGGCGGCTTTGTTCAACAGATCCATCACGCGATCCATGCGGGCAACATCGATTTGATCGCGATGGGCCACCAAATCCATCACCGCTTGACGCAATACAACGCGATGGTTCAAGGGGGTCGAGATCTTTTCCATGCGGGCGAGCGATTGATAGGCTAGTTCCCATTCTCCTCTCTCCATCATCTCATCGATCAATCCGATCGCGGACTCGGTCCAGACCGGAGAATAGGTAGTCGCGATCGAGGGTGTGCGGTGTGATGCAACGCTATTTTTGAGAGCCGTCTGTTTATTAACAAGCAATGGTTTATTAACAAGTAGCTGCGCCGAAGTTGCTTGGGGTGATTTGCTTTGCAATTGGGTTCGTTGAGCGAGGTTTCTTTGCAGAGAGTTCACGCGAAGGGAACTCGCTTGAAGAACTTGTTGCGATACGATGGGATTGCTGAGAATGGGATTGCTGAGGAAGGGATCGTAGCAAACCGGGTTGACAACAACGGGCCTGTAATACACGGGCCGATAATAAACAGGCGGGTAGCAGATGGGTTGATAGTAAACGGGCGGATAGCAAACGGGGGCCGCCACTACCGGAGCGCAACTGTAGAACGAGTAGCTAGGCCAGCAGCCGCCGTTGATCGCATAGAAACTGCGATGGAACGATGTTCCCCAGATGCCGGTCCCGTAGAGGTTGACCGATGTTACCCTCGGGTAGCAACCGCCCCAAACGACGCGAGGGGGGCATGGCGGACAAAGAGGTCTTGCAAAGCAATGGGGGCGAAATGGAAAGTGTGCGTGTGCAGTATTGTTAGACCAGAGGCTGGACAGCGAGCCAGCCGCCAAAATCACCAGATACCCTATGTTGCGTCCCATCGTCCGAGCTCCTGATTACGTTGCGTTGCCGGGACCCGTTTGAGTCCTTGATTCCGTTCGGATTATAAGGAGGCAGCGCAACGAACGCCAGAAGTGTGCGATAGTTGATTGGAATAGCTGGTGGACGGAGAGTGTGCTGTCAGCTTTTAAAAAGCTCCACCGCCACCAAATCCACCGCCACCGCCACCGAAACCACCACCGCCACCGAAACCACCACCGCCACCTCCCCCGCCCAAACCTCCGCCGCCACCTTGGCCGCCCTGACCGGAGACGAAGTTGAAGGTGTCCACTGCGAGGATATCGGTGAACATCGGGGACGCAGTGACTCGCACATACCGTCTGTCGCCCGACACAACAGCCGAAGCGAAGAACTGCGTACCTACCCGAATCAGTTCAATGAGTGGACGGTAACCGACAGCACCTCGGAAGAATGGAGGAATGCGGCCTGGCGGAAATGCGCCGGTTCGGTTTGCACCTGAAGAGAATCCCAACAGGCGTCGTTGGAACTCGTACTCCGCTAACGACCCGGGTACTCCGAGTCCGCCAGCATTGTCAGCGCCACCATCTCCCAAACCAGCATTATTGAACTGAGCCAAGACCGCATTGCTCGCAAACGATCGTTCCATTTCCACCTTAGCCAACTGGGCTTCGAAGATCGGTTCTGTGCGGCGTCCACACTTAACTTCCGTGATCAGCATCGCATCGCGACCGATTGGAACTTGATGCTCAACATAGCGTTGATCTTTGGTTCCATAATCGGTGATCATGTGGACGGTTACCTTGCCGCCGGCGACATCTCCCCACACCTTGCGAATCGCTATGCGATATTGGCCTGCGTATCCACGAGCGCATGCGTAGGTTTCTGAATAGCCGTCTTTGCTGGGTTTGTCGAGCGACGAAGCATCACCGAGCAAAAGTCCTCCGGAGATCGTAGCAGGGTTGCTTGAATCGCAGATCGTTCCGGTCGGTTCTTCCACTGCCAGGTCGATATCTGCGTTTCCGGTCCACGATACGCGGACGACGATATCACGACCTTGAGCTTGCTTGAGAGATTGCTCGAGCACGTACGTTTCCATCGTTCGGTTTTCGTTCTTGAGCCGGATATAAGCGGCCTTGGCTGCGAGGATCGCTTTCTCGATCAGGGGCAAGTGTTCATCGGGCCATGCTTGGCTAAGAACACCGGTGGATGCCCACACAACCGCTTCGCGATCGTCGAGTTCGAGTGCTAGGTTCAGGCCCGCTTCGAGCGGCAATCGCTCCATGGGGCTGACGCGATGAGCATCGCGATAAATCGCGAGCGCCTCTTTCTTCATGCCTTGGGTTTCCAAGTAACGGGCGATCTTGATCGCTGCGGTGACATCAGCGCCGAAATCGACGCTGGAGAGCATGACTCGCTGGACTTCTGACCCAGGGTATTCCGCACCTTGCATTGCGATGCTCAGAGCTTCGTACATCCATGGTGCCGGGAGGGTCTCGCGCATGACATCGCTGAGTTGGTCGACCACTTCTTGGAAGCAGGCTTTGGATGCTGCATCGTCTTTGGCGTCAGTAGCCTTCTTTGCAACTTCCATTTTCGATTGGACCCAGCGAGCCAAGGACTCTTCGGCTTTCGCTCGTTGATCACCTTCGCTCGAGATCAGGGATTGGACGATTGCTTTGGGGTCTACTTCCTCGGCCTTAGCCTGGGGGGCAGCCTTACTCTTTGTTTTGGAGGGTTCATCGGCGACAGCAAACATGCCACCGCCCATACCGCCACCACCCATCCCACCCATGCCGCCACCACCCATCCCACCCATGCCGCCGCCCATACCGCCCATGCCGCCGCCCATGCCACCCATGCCGCCACCCATGCCACCCATGCCGCCGCCCATGCCGCCACCCATACCGCCGCCCATGCCACCCATGCCGCCCATCATAGGTGGCAAAATGGGAACAACGAGGTCGCCGACGGGATAGACTCGCACGACGTTGGCGGAGTTCTTCTTGTTGGTGATCTTCATGACTTCATCTTGGATGACGTAGGTCAAATTGAGGGGTTCGAGCATCAGTTTGAGGGCCGAGCGGAGCGAGATCTCTGGAACACTCAACGTGATAGGATCTTCGGGAGTGACTGTCTCTTCTTCGAGACCTTTGGGATCGATAACGATCGGGATGCCATATTGTTCGGACAGGAACTGCATAACTCCGCTCAACGGTTGGTTGTTGAACTGCATTTCGCCGCGCTCACGAAGTGCACGGAAAATTCGCCGTTCCGCTTCGTTGCCTCCCGAGAGGTCAATCGTACCGTACCTTTCCAATCGCCGTGCGCTGAGGGCTTGCCAAACATCTGCAGGTGGATACCGGATCGGAGGTTCATCGACGAAGGGGACGCAAGCCAATTCACAGAGATACAAGCTATCGACGAATCCACGGTTGCGTTGGTTGACTGCATCCATAATCAGACGATAGTTCGCGAGGCTATTGGACTCTCGATTGACCACTACATCGATCACCGAGTTGGGATCGAGGTCATGGACTTCTGGGGCGATTTCGTTGTTCGCTGCGGCGAAGAGTTGTTGATCCATCAACGAATTGAAGCGCTCGACCAGTTGCTGAATGGTTGCTTCGCGCCGATCGCGATCAGCAAGCAGACGACGGGCTGCCGAAGCGCTTGCTTGGACCGCTTCCGAACGAGCCGAACGTTCGCGGGATTCCGACTCGGCACGGGCAGATGCTTGGATACCTGCCGTCAGCCGACCTTCGAGTTGTACGCGGCTCGATGGATCCAACTCTTGAGAACGTCGAACCTGCTCCAATATCCCCTTGAGAGCGATCTTGGATCCGGCTGGATCGCCCGACGTACGCGCTCGACTGAGTTCGGCCATCACTTGCCTTTCCAGTGCTTGAGCCGATACGCGTCTCATCTCCGCATCGCGAGCCAACAAGTCGCCGGAATTCGCCAACTCGCTGTACGGGTCGAACGCAGGTGGCGATCTTCGAGCTCGCGGCAGATCACTCTGTGTAGGAGCTGGCCGAAACTCAACCGCATCGTTAGGTCCCATTTCCTCTTGCGGTGCATCGGCCGGCATGTCGTCGGCTGGCATGTCGTCGGCTGGCATGTTTTCAGCAGGCTTGTCTCCCGCAGTGGCGTCTCCGAATGGATCGTCGTCAGCGGGTGGTTTGTCATCGTTCGGTGGCTGAGCAAACGGATCGTCCTGTGTGCGGAAGGAGATGAATTTCGCAATGCGAGGAGCCGCTCCCTGCTCCTTAACAGGCTTCACCTT
>JAGWWZ010000007.1 GCA_018970165.1 Planctomycetota bacterium
GATGCGGAAACCGGAATTGCAAGTGGTGATCGACCGTGAACGGGCGATGGACTTGGGTATTCCCGTCCAAGCGATCGCCAGTACCCTCAACGTTCTGGTCGGTGGCCAAATCGTTTCGACCTTCAAGGAAGGTACAGAACCATTCGACGTGTGGTTGCGAGCCGACAAAAAATACCGAAGCGATTCGAAGGATTTGCTGGCGTTGACCATTCCATCGCTGACAGCAGGACCGGTTGAATTAGGAAGCCTAGCCAAGCTGCAAGAAAAACAGGGACCTAGCCAGATCGATCGACTCAATCGCCAACGGACAGTGACGCTGATGGCCCATCCGGATCGAGTCTCACTCAACGATGCGGTTCAGTATGCGCGACGCAGCGTCGCAGAAATGGATATGCCTCCGGAGTACGGCATCGTGTTTGGTGGACAAGCCGACATGCTGTCCGATACGGCTTACTATTTCGCGGTTGCCCTGGGCCTGAGCTTGACATTCATGTATTTGATCTTGGCAGCACAATTCGAGAGCTGGATCAATCCGGTCAGTATCTTGGCGGGATTGCCCGTTACGGTTCCGTTTGGCTTGTTGTCGCTGATGTTGTTCCGAACATCGCTCGATCTATACGCCATGTTTGGACTGTTTATGTTGATTGGGATCGTCAAGAAGAACGGGATCTTGCAAGTCGACAAGACCAACGAACTGCGAAGATCGGGGATGGATCGCGAGCAAGCGATCCTCGAGGCGAATCATACGCGTCTGCGTCCGATCCTGATGACCACGGTGATGTTGATGGCGGCCATGTTTCCCATCGCCCTCGGACAGGGACCGGGTGCGAGCGCTCGGGCAAGCATGGCTAAGATCATCATCGGGGGCCAAGCGTTGTCGTTGCTGCTGAGTTTGGTTGCGACCCCTGTCGTTTACTCGCTCTTGGATGATTGGTGGAATCGCTCCCGCCGATGGTTCAAGTCAGGATGAAACGATTTCTCGATTCAGTTTCGGTCGTTTGGCGCTCAGATCGATCAGCTTCAAATAGACGACTACAGCCGTGATCAACAAGCCAGCCAAAAGTACTTGCTGAAAACCAGTGAGTGATTGCTGGTTACCGATCATGAAGGCGGACAATAAAGCCCAGAGGGCAAACGTAATACCAAGAGATGCGTAACCCAATCCGAAACAAACGCCAAGACAAGCCAGAAAGATGACGATGCCGCTGGATCCCACGCATCGATGTTGATACCGCTCGCACAGTTTAGCTCGGACGACAACGAAGGGGGAAAGCCACAATCCTAACAAAGGTGGGCCAATGAAACTCAACGCGCTGCGATCCACCCTGGCCAAATAAAAAACGACAGCGATGAACACCACGCAAATAACCGAGAATCCCGCCCAAACGGTCCAGAATGAACGGGGCAGTAACCGGGGCTGTGTTCCGTCCTGTTGGAATGAATCCGCATTGCTAGACGGAACGCTTCCGCTGGGTGGTTGGTAGGGATTCAAGGTTCCCATTTCGTGCTCTCTGAGAGATCCCATCTAACAGAAGTGAATAAGGTATGATGTCCATGGGATCATGCCTGTAATGCGTTGTCAACGAGTGGATTCATGAAGGTTTGTTTTATGCCAGCCACAGCAATCTTTCAAATATCGATCCGAATGCAGACTGCGAGATTGATTTTATTTGGGCTGATACTCCAAGCTACTATGGCTACTGTGAGAATCTTCGGTGCAGAAGCTGAACGCCCCATGGCTGAACGGCCCAATATCGTGATTCTCTATGCAGACGATCTCGGGTATGGCGATCTGGCTTGTCAGAATCCGGAATCGAAGATACCGACACCGAATCTCGATCGCCTAGCTGCCGAGGGTACCCGATTCACGGATGCCCACAGTTCGTCTGGAGTCTGCACTCCGAGTCGCTACGCGATGCTGATGGGGCGCTATCACTGGCGCAAGTTTCATGGAATCGTCAATTCGTTTGATCCCCCCGTCTTGGATGCGGAAAGAACCACTCTGGCAGAGTTACTCCGGTCCCAAGGCTATCGCACCGCTTGCATTGGCAAATGGCATTTGGGGTGGGACTGGAAATCGATTCAGCGAGATCCGAATTCCAAACCGGATCCGAAGGAGGGTTATTCTCCTGATGCATTTGATTGGACTCGACCACTGCCGGGCGGGCCGCTCGATCACGGCTTCGACTATTACTTCGGCGATGATGTCCCTAACTTTCCACCGTACACATGGTTTGAGAATGATCGACTGCTTGCTCCTCCTACGGAACGGCTCCAAATCAAACTCAAGACAGCGGAGGGAAACTTTGAAACGCGGCCAGGACCGGCCGTTGCCGAATGGGATTTTTACGCGGTGATGCCGCGTCTGACGGAGAAGGCGGTCGATTGGATTGGAAAACAAACCGCTGACCAACCGTTCTTTTTGTATTTTCCGTTTACGTCGCCCCATGCACCGATTGTCCCAACCGATTCGTTTCGAAATGCTTCGCAAGCTGGAGGCTATGGAGATTTTGTCGCTCAAACCGACGCAGTCGTGGGACGCGTCCTCGCGGCTCTGGAATCCGGTGGGCATAGCCAGCGAACACTCGTCATTCTCAGTTCGGACAACGGTCCGGAGACCTATGCGTATGAGAGGATTCGACGGTATGGTCATCGCAGCATGGGGCCTCTCCGAGGACTCAAGCGCGACCTGTGGGAGGGAGGGCACCGCATACCGATGATCATCCGTTGGCCTGGCAAAGTACCCGCTGGAAAAGTCAACGATGGCTTACTCAGCCAGATCGATCTGTTTGCGACGTTAGCAGGGGTCGTCGGTGCCGATCATCCTATCGGAGAAGCTGAGGACAGTCTCGACCAGCGGCCACTGATCTTCGGCACAGGTCCGAGTGCGAGAACGGAATTGGTGCACAACACCCAACCCAATGGGTTTGCGATTCGCGCAGAGAATTGGGTTCTGATTCAGGCTCGCACCGGTGGAGTGAGCAAGGTTCCCGAATGGTTCGATACGGAGAACGGGTACTCAAAGAACGATCAAGCCGGTGAGTTGTACGATCTCGAATCCGATCTAGGGCAACACCATAATCGATACAGCGAAAACCCAGCCAAGGTGTCGGAGTTGCGAGAGCGACTGAGTGCCATTCGCGATGGAGTTGGCTCATCGGGGAATTAGCGGGAAAACCACGCCCATCGCAAAGCGTCTGGGCGTGTCACCCGTGCCACCCAACGCCGTGCCACCCAACGCCGCGTGCCACACTGACAAGAGCCTTTGGTGAAATCTGCTGGCTCCCTTGCGCAACGCAGCACCCGAAGGTGGATTAACGGGTGTCCATGACGCTCCACTGCGTGTAGAATAAGACTGTTTACTGTGGGCTCATAGCTCAGTTGGATAGAGCAACGGATTTCTAATCCGTAGGTCGTAGGTTCGAATCCTACTGGGCCTGTTTGGGACGGACATAGACTCGCAGTCGCTTGTTGGGGTACGTTCCCGCGTTCGCAGAAAAAGTCCAGTCCCGCTGCTGACCTTCCTGGTTGCCGATCCCGATATCGGCTCGATCACCAGCACGCCAATGGTTGATCGCAAACAAGGTCTGACCCGCTACGATGTTGTGGATCTGCATCGAACCATAGCCGTCTACTGGCGGCGCCGTTTCGTCTCCGAAATCGTAGACAGCATCCGATGCACCGGAGACCTTCGCACCGTTGGTCGCTGCATAATTGTCAGGCCAGAACTCGATGTTGCCAGTCTTGATCCCCGTACCGGTCTTGATCCCCGTCGCGTTGCTGAAGACATTCATGTCCTCGACCCCCATTTGGAACCTCGCCTGCGATGCTGACGTGGGGATGCCGATCTTCTTGGCGTCGCTAGTAAACGCTCGCACTGAAACAAATACCCCGGTCTCCTCGCCGTTCGCACCTGTCACTTCTACGAGGTAACCAATGCGGTCAAACGCAGGCACGTTATCGCTTCGATCGACGTCGTACCTGATGTTCGCGTTGAGCTTCGCAAGGTCCATATCGTAGACCAGTACGTAGTCCTTCGATTCGGGCACGGAGTTGAAGAAGTCCGGAACAGTTCCGCCGCGACATGCACCCACCGGCAAGCCCGTGCTACCGCTGAGATTCGGCTCGGCGAGCATGTTCCATGCGTATCTGAAGGCGACCGGCGTGGTAACTCGATCGGAGGTGAGAACGACCGCGTCTCCTTGGATCGTTGCATTGGCAGCCTGAAATCCACCCGAGCCTGGGCCGATGATTTCGAAATGCGAAGGAGATTTTCCATCGCGTGTTTTAAGAGATCCGCCGGTGTTCTTGAAGCGAACCTTGAGGCTTCCTCCGAGCGGTTCGATTGTTTCGACCTCGGGGCTAGTTGCGATGAGATCCTTGCGACCGTAGTCGTTCTTGAGAGCGAGAAGTGCGAGCCGATATCCGACGTCTTGTTTATTGGGGGGATGGATGTCGTTGAGGGTGGCGATATCGTTGATAACGACCATGCCGGTCTTCGGGATCGACTGCGCAGTGGCCTGGGCTTCCCAGAATCTTGCCAACATGGACGGGTCCCGATCGCCATATCGAAATGGAGCGATCTGCACATAGTAGAACGAAAACTCTCCTTGGCCCCACAACTCGCGCCAACCTTGAATGAGCGCTTTCATCTTTTCGAAGTAGAGCATCCCATCGTCGTGATTCGATTCGCCTTGATACCAGATCGCGCCTCGGATCGGGAAACCGACGAGCGCATGGATCATGCCGTTGTAGAGCATCGTCGGGTCTTGATTGCTCGCAAATGGAGTTAATTCGGCCGGATAGCTTGGGCTCGGGGTGAGTATCTCCTTGGCGTTGACGCTCGCTTTTGCTTTCGCAGTCCAATCCTCAATTGCACGGATATGAGCAGAGAGACGTTCGCGATAAGAAGGCGTGCCGGGCGTTCGTCCGATCACGGAGTTGAAGATACCTTTGAGACTTTCAACATGTTCGAAACCGACTGGAGGGGTCCACGGCTCGATGCGCGTACCTCCCCACGAGGAATTGACTAAGCCGACGGGTACGTCCAGTTCTTTTTGCAAGTGCCGAGCCATGTAGTAGCCGCATGCGGTAAAGTTCGCAGCCGTCTCCGGCGAGCAGACTTGCCAACTCGATGAGAAATGATCGAGCGGTAGGTTGGACGGGACCAAGGGGATCTTGATGTGTCGAATCAGCGGATGATTGGCCGCAGCGATTTCTTCTTTTGGATTGCCACTCATGGCGACGGTCCATTCCATGTTCGATTGGCCGGAGCACAACCAAACCTCTCCGATGAGTACATCTTGGATTTCAACAGTGTTGGTGCCCTTGATCGTGATCGTTGTCGGAGTTTTGCTCGCGGTCATCGGGGGCAGTTCCACTTGCCAGCGCCCTGAGGCATTGGGCTGGGCCGTGGCGCGGTTGGTGCCGACGCTAACAGTGACCGATTCGTCAGGAGCGGCCCATCCCCAGATTCGAATCTTCTGCTGTTGTTGGAGAACCATATGATCGCCAAAGATGTCGGCGACTCGGACTTCGGCATGAAGCGGATTGCAAAGACCGATGGAAAGCAGACCGAGGAGAAGAGCAAACCGTCGCAGATTCATGATGGTATTCGAGGTGGAAGGAAAAAGGTCGTAACCTGTGGCAGGAGTTTTGAAGTTACGTTTTTGCTAGTCGTGATGGCTAGCAGTCAGTTTTTGCCAGGGATGATCATAACCCGACGCGTGAGCGAGGGACCCACGAGGGAAGACGTCGCGAGCGACGTAAGTCTATCCCTCACTTACGTTTCGGGTTGAAATTCGCTGAGGCACCATACAATGAAAAAACCCTTCGACTTCGTTGAAAAGCCAAGGGTTTTTAACTAGCGAGGTCGACGGGTCTCGAACCCGCAACCTCCGGATCGACAGTCCGGTGCTCTAACCAATTGAGCTACGACCCCTCGCAAAGGAGACTCAGAAGTATAACCACCAGAAATGGTCCTGCAAGGTCTTGAAAAGAGCCTTTTCTCCTGTCCAACTCAGCCATTCGCGTGCAAAACTCTATCCTGCCAGGGAGTTGGCGTGTCGATCTCGGTTTCGCCTGGGTCCGGTTGTATCGAAGATTCCTATTGCAACGCAGTCGCGAGGCTTTGCGCGGCCTTGATCGGTCGAAAATTCTCCCCAACTCCCTTCCAAGTTCTAGTCTTTCGCAGGTCTCACGCTAACGAAAATAAGCGATCGCCTGGATCGGGTTGATTCCAATGGACTACTACGTCGGAAAATTCCTTAGTGAACTGCGTTACAATGTCGAGGGCATGTCTGCCACGCATTGGTGCATTATCGGGCTGATGTCCGTCACGATCGGGATTATGTACCTGCGAAGCTCCAAGAACGGACGCTAGAGCTAGAGGATCCGCGATCCTGACGAATGCCTTTTCCTACTAACGCGTCGTCGATTTGCCCGTAGCCTTCGCTGACTCCGCATCGACCGCGGGTGTGCCCTCTTTGAGCTCGGCAGGATTCAGCTTGCTGGGCCAAGTAAGCAGTTCGATCGTGCTGGCTAGTTGCTGATCTTGTTCTGCGAACGTTTCCAGCGATGCCTCATCGAACACGAACGTCATCGATAGTCGGCGACCAGTATCGTTGGAAACATGATAATAGATCCAGCGAACGGGAACTCCATCAACGCTACCACTGACAACGAAGCGTAGCAACCGATGCTTGGTGTTCGATAGACGCTCGGAGGCTTCAAGGATTTCATGTCCTGACCTGCTCGTCACTTCGCGCAAGTCGGATTGGAAGCCTGCCATACTCAGTTGTCGGCCGGGTTCGAAGTCGACTAAGTTAGCGATATTGCACTGGGCGACGCGACGGTTACCCACGATGAATCGCAACGTGGCCTCCTCGCCATTGTCTCGGTAGGTTGTCCAACGGCGATCGGCGAGAAAACGATAAAACCCGTGGTCCGATTGGAATTGAAGCATGCCCGCCGATTCCCAACTCGGAATATCCTGCAAGGCTTCTTGCAAAGTCCGACCATGGGTCATGACCTCAATCGGAGCTCGCAACACCCGGATGGTTGCGGTGATTTTGAACCCGGGTTCCGCCTCGCCTATCTCGCGAGTCTCCTCGGTTTGAAGTGCAAGCCACGATACATAACCACCCCGACGGTCCAATGTCCCCTTCCCATCAATCACCATTTCGGTCGCAACATTGCGCGCCGAACCGCTGACCTTACCTTCGATGGCTAGCTGAGCCTTTTCTTTGTCGAGTTCGACGAGACACACCGTGATCTTCCCCTCGTGTATCGCGTCGAGGTTAAACAGTTTCGCAACCGCTTCGCTATCGACATTCCATTTGTCGCCGATGGATACCTGTTGGTCGGTCAATAAGGCATCGAGATACATCGTCGTAAGCGATCCCTCGACCAAGTCTCGTTCGGCAGCAAACATCGGTTGCGAAGGTGCTACCGAAACCATTCCCGACGCCACCGAGTGCTTCACGATTTCACGGCACGACTCTCTCAACTCCGTCTTCGTCACATGGCCGTCGACGTTGACTTCGGTCTTTGCCTCATGAAAGTACTGCAAACAGGAATCGCCTTGGGCATCCTCAAGAACATACTGCTCGTCATAATCGAGCGTTGACGTAGAACGAACCGGCGCGGTTCTTGCAATCAACTGCTTGCCATTCTTTCGCTCAATGCTGGCCCCTTGATTCCTTAAGCGGACTTCCCCCTGCAAGTCGAGGACACTCCGAACCCGATAGATTGTGTTCTTGGCTGGTTTCTTTTCCGGCTCTGCCCCGAAAGCCGATGAGACCGATCGGTTTGCTAGCAAATGACCGTACGCCAAAGAACCGACCAAAGAAGCAAACCAAGCTCGGCGGGACCACCGATGATCCCCTTCGCATGTCGAGTTCAGTGCAGTGACTTGTTCAAAATTCATGCTAGCAATTCCCATGAATAGTCAGGATGGGCCGTTTTGGGTTGTGATCGGCAGTCGGCAAGGGTCAGGTGAGGCGAATCGCGACAATCGATAAATTCGTTACAATCTACGTGCGGTCATGGAGTTGATCAGCGGTGGAGTACCATCTCGGCCCTATTCTGCTGCGATATATCCCATACTCGGATGGATCATGATTACGGGAATTCACTCACAGATTTGGACAGAGCAGATCGGCGAAGCCGTTAGCATTTGGGATGGCCCGATGTGGAGTGGGGCGCATGCTAGTCGCCGCAATCCGCTCAAGGCGCGGCAGGAGCCGAACGAAGACGCTCTAGCTATTTTTCAAGTGGACGAGTCGTCGGGTGTGTTTGCGGTAGCTGATGGTTGCGGGGGAATGCGCGGAGGTGAGATCGCCGCACGTCTGGCGCTGCAAGCTCTTGAGCAATCGATAGCAAACAACACATCTTCTCGACTGCGGCCTGCGATCCTCGACGGAATCGAACAGGCAAACGAAGCGATTCGTCAACGCAGAATCGGAGCGGCCTGCACGCTGGCGATTGTTGAATGGCAAGATGGCATGATTCGCCCCTACCACGTTGGAGATGCCAAGATCGTGGTCATGGGAGGAATGGGTAGGGTTCGTTATCAATCGATATGCCACTCACCGGTCGGTTTCGCGGTGGAGTCGGGATGGCTTCATGCAGACGACGCCATGCACCATAAGGATCGGCATCTGGTTTCCAACGTCGTGGGTTGCGAAAGGATGCGGATCGAGATCGGTCCAGCGATTCGGCTGGGTCTACGCGATACGGTATTGATCGCCAGCGACGGCCTTTTTGACAATGTCTCGATCGATGAGAGTATCGAGTTACTTCGCAAGGGAGCCCTAGACCGAGCGACCTCACGTCTTCTGGATGTCGCATCGAAGAGGATGTTGGGGGAGGGAGATGCACCGTGTAAGCCTGACGACCTGAGCTTGATCGCTATCCGTCCAACTCGATCGACTCAGTTGCCATTGGCTCCGATGCGGCCCCGATAAAACTCGAGCGCATAGCGATTCGACGCGAACGCCATCTGATCGAGTATGTCATCGGACAATTCGGTCCAAATCCAGTCAGAGATCTCACCATCGCGCATCTGAATGTCGCGGTGCTCGACTTGCACAACATAAAACATATCGAGCACAGACAACTCGATACCTCGATAGATGTAGCGATTGGGTGCCGAGGTCAGGTACTGCATCGACAGGATGGTCAGGCCAACCTCTTCGAGCATTTCTCGGCGCAGACCATTTTCGGATGACTCGCCTGGATCGATGAAGCCGCCGGGCATACCGAGTTTCCCTTTTGCGGGATCGTTTGCTCGACGGACCAAGAGAACCTTCCCCGACTCGTCGGTAACGATGGCTCCCACGGCGGCGACCGGACCGAAGAAGGTGGTGTGACCGCACGCATGACAGCGAAAGGGTCGAGAAGGCTCGAAGCTTGCACGCTCGACTCCGCAGACCGGGCAGTACCGATATATGGATTCGAGTTTCATGATCGACCGAGGGTTAAGGTTTTAGTCGCGGTAGCAATTCCCGCTCGACCCACTTGGTATCAACGGTGCCATCCACGAATTCCGGTTGTTTGAGCACGGCCTTGTGAAACGCGGCGGTTGTCTTGATTCCAGAGATTCGTAATTCCGACAGAGCCCGAATCATGGTTTCGATGGCTTGATCGCGCGTGGGCTGATGAACGATCAACTTAGCGATCATCGAATCGTAGTGCGGCGGAACGACATAGCCGGGATGTGCATGCGAATCGACGCGCACACCGAGCCCACCGGGGATATACATGGTTTCGATGCGACCAGGGCAGGGTTGAAAATTTCGGTCTGGGTCCTCGGCGTTGATCCGGCATTCGATGGCGGCGCCGCGAGGTTGAATATCCTTTTGCGAAAAGGGAAGTCTTTCGCCTGCCGCAACCTTGATCTGCGTCTTAATCAAATCGACGCCGGAGATCATCTCGCTGACCGGATGTTCGACTTGGATACGTGCGTTGACTTCGATGAAGTAGAAGTGGTCGTTTTGATCGACGATGAACTCGACGGTGGCTGCGTTGTAGTAATTCGCTTGTTTGACCATGCGAACTGCGGCATCGCACATCGCGGTTCGGGTTGTTTCGGGCAACCGGGGGGATGGGCTCTCCTCGATCAGCTTTTGGTGTCGCCTTTGCACGGAGCAATCGCGTTCGTGCAGATGGACGACGTTGCCATGTTGATCGGCGATGACTTGGACCTCGACGTGTCGAGGGCGATCGATGTAGCGTTCTAGATAAACGCCGGGGTTTCCGAACGCGGCCTTGGCTTCGGTTTGCGCCTGCGAGACTGCGGTTTGCAACGAAGCTTCATCGGTGGCAACACGCATCCCTTTGCCTCCGCCTCCGGCGGTCGCTTTGATGAGGACCGGGTATCCGATCTTGCGCGCCGCAGTGATGGCATCGGCGTTGCTTTCGATCAAGCCATCGCTTCCGGGGACCACAGGTACACCTGCAGCGATGGCCATTTCGCGAGCGGTGTTTTTGTCGCCGAGTTTTTCCATCGCTTTGGGTGACGGGCCGATGAATTCAAAATTGCATTCGCGGCAGACTTCGTTGAAGTGCGCGTTCTCGGCAAGAAAGCCATAGCCTGGGTGAATCGCATCGGCCTTGCCGAGTTCTGCGGCAGCGATCACGCGATCGATTCTCAAGTAGCTGTCGATCGACTTGGCAGTTCCGACACAGATCGCTTGGTCTGCGAGTTGCAGATACTGGGCACCGCGATCCGCCTCCGAGAAGATAGCAACGGTTTCGATTCCGAGTTCTTTGCAGGCTCGGATAACACGCAGCGCGATTTCGCCTCGGTTGGCAATCAAGACGCGACTAAACATTGTGCGCCCTAACCCCGTGTATCCACTTTGAAGAGAGGCTTGCCGAAATCGACCGCCTCCTCGTTGCGGACCAAGACCTGAACGATCTTGCCACGCATCTCTGCTGTAATGTCGTTAAAGACCTTCATCGCCTCGATAATGCAGACCACCGTATCGTTTTGCACCGAGGAACCGACATCGACAAAGTCTTTCGAATTCGGGTTGGGTTTGGAATAAAAGGTTCCCACCATCGGAGACTTGATGATCGCAATATGCGGACCTTCGAGGGCATCGCCGGAGGCTGGCGGGGCCGCGGGACCAGGAGCTGGCGCTGCAGGAGCGGGAGCAGCGGCAGGGGGTGCGGAGAGCATCGGAGAGGTCACAAACGTTTGACCATGACCGGCACCGCACAAGCGGATCCTCTGATTCTCTTGACGCAGATCGATCTCCCCGAGATCGTGTTCCTTCATCAATTCGATCAGTTTACGAATCCGCTCGATGTCAAAAACATCGCCCGCATTTTTATCCGACTCCGCCATGTCGCAGCCTGTTTCTCGTAAAATCGGAAGGTAGCCCTCTCTATTAGCCAAAGTTTATACACGGCCGAACCCCGTTCGCCAAGAACGGAATAGGGGGCACTGGAAACGAACATGCCAGCCGAAAACGAACGTGGAGACTCCCCTGAATCAGCATGAAGTCGGGAAGTGGCTCTTCGATCCTGCGGTTTCGCTGTGGGCGATTCGGATCGCTATGGCGGTGCTGGCCCTTGGCTACACCATCCAGTTTCGTACCGGCGTGCGGAATTCGGATTTGCTGGCAGTCCTTTGGGGGTTCGGGGCAGCCTTTGCAACCTTTCATACGGCGACCGCACTGCATGCGTTTCACGCTGGCAGCCTCAACGAGGCGATCGAATCGACGGCCCGGCGAACCGAAGAATTGTTCGGTGTGCGCGTCGGAGGCGGTGTTTATGTCAACTATCTCTTTGTCGCAGTCTGGTGGATGGACACGCTCTGGCGCGGGCGGATACGCGCCACAAAACATCGTACGACAGAAATCGCGATCGATTTTTTTCTGATCCTGATCGCGTTCTTTGGCGCTATCGTGTTCGCAAACGGCACAATCCGCTACCTAGGGATCGGTACGATCGCCCTGTGGATCTGGGCCTATCGAAAGAAGACTGCGTCCATGAACCGCTTGACCGCGGGTGAATAGTGAAGCTCATTAAAAGAATTAACAAGTTGGTGCACCGAAGTTAGAGAGGATCATTTTCCCGGCGATCGCGATCCGAGATACTGTCTCAAGACTTGCGCACTGAATTCGTAACGGGTGCGACCGCGATAGGGCTCGCGAGAGGAGTTCCAACTTGAATGCGCTGACGCAAGTTTTGAGCGGCGATCTCGGGAAACACCGTATTGATGTAGCAATCGGAACTCCACTCGAAACCAGCGACCTTGCTGAGACGAGGTATGATCTTCAATCGCCAGTGGAAGGAGTCGGGAGCCTGCTGGTCGAAGTGGCTGGTTTGCAAAACGAAGTTGTAAGCGCAACGGGGATGCTCGGTTTCAATCGCCTTGAGCATGGTCTGGGCAACACGTGCCAAGTCGGCGAGTTCCTCCTGATGGCAGTCTTCGAATCGCGATTGATGTTTTTTAGGGACTATGGAAACCGAATACGGGAACCGGGATGCAAAAGGACAGATAGCTACGAAGTGATCCGACTCAGTCACGACTCGATCACCTGACGCGAGTTCCCGTTCCAGCACGGAGCAGATGTAGCACTGATGGTGCGACTCTTGGTATTGAAGGAGTCTCTTCTGAATGCGCAGAACTTCGCTGGGAACAAAGCTAGTCGCGATCAGTTGGCTGTGGGAATGGACCAGCGTTGCCCCGGCATCCGCGCCATAATTCTTGAATAAGACTGCATACTTCATCTCCGGCCGTGCACTCCAATAGGCCAACCGCTGACGGTAGGCTTCGAACACCCAACGCGCATGCTCGGTGCTGAGCGAAGTTAGGCTCGGCACATGCTGGGGTGATTCGATGATTACCTCATGGGCCCCGGTTGCCGATTGCTTGATAAACAGGGGACTGGACGAGTTCTCGCTCGGAGTCATGCAACCATTATCCAAGAAACTGGAGCATGCCCCCGGTTGGTGGCCCTCGATAACTGGGTGGATACCCCGATCGGCCCAATCGGGCGAGGATGGAGCGCAGGCGACAGCGGGGAACTTGTTGGGAACAACTCGGACGAGCCAATCTGAGGAAGAGATCGAGCGATCGCGGCGTCGCGTGGAACGAGTCGACTCCCAGTCCTTGCCCGGCAGGATCAGACTGGCATTGGGTGTTTCATGTTCTGCGCCGCGACAGAAGGGACATCGAAGTTGCGCGTCAGGTTCGATATGGGGGGTGCGATCGTAGTCATCGGGACGCGTCGTGCGATTGGGAGCGAAGATTACCCAGCGATCGCTCAACCAATCATGACGCATCTCATTCATCGTTCACAATCGCCCTTCGATCGCTGCCAATTCGCGGGCACGTTGGTAGGTGGCCAGATAGCTCTCGGCACTTTTGGACCACGACCAATCCTGAGTCATCCCCGCATGCACGAGTTTACTCCATAGTTCCGGATTTCGAGAATAGAGCTCAACCCCTTTCAACAGACAAATTTCTAGGGATTCCAAATCATATTTGGTGAAGGCGAATCCGGTTGCTGTCCCGTGTTGCAGCGTCTCTTCGGTCGTATTGCAAACGGTATCAATCAACCCACCGATGGCATGAACGACGGGAACGGAACCATAGCGCAGGCTGTAAAGCTGGTTTAAACCACATGGCTCATATCGGCTCGGCATCAAGAACAGGTCGCAACCGGCTTCGATTCTATGGGCGAGGGGGTCGGAAAACTCCAAACGAGCCGCCACGCGCTCCGGATGACGTCGTGCGATTTCCTCCAACGCATGCGCGTACCGCGGCTCGCCATTACCCAAAATGACCCACTGCACATCGTGCTCTTCCACCCATCGCTCGAGCAACGGAATGACCAGTCCCCATCCCTTCTGTTCCGCCAATCGTCCGATCAAGCCGATCAACGGAACCTCCTCGCGAAGCGGCAGTTGCATCTGCGCCTGCAAATCGCGTTTGCATGCCTCCTTGCCCGACTTCCAATCGGAGACGCCATAGCGCTGTGCAATGTGAGGATCGTGCATGGGATCCCAGACCGAGTAGTCGACACCGTTAACAATCCCGACCAAACGATTGGCTTTCGATCTTAGGACACCATCCAGGCCGCAACCCTCGGCGGGCGACTGGATCTCCCGAGCGTACGATGGGCTGACAGTAGTGACCATATCTGCGAACGCGATCCCGGTCTTGAGCATGTTGAGATCGCCATAGAACTCCATCTGCTGCCAGTTGAAGTAGCGCCAATCGAGCCCGGTCAGGGGCATATCCGCTCCCCAGAATCGACCCTGATAGGCCAAATTGTGGATCGTCATCAGCGAAGCTGCCTGACTGTACCAAGGAAAACCCCGATAACCGACCCGTTGATAGGCGGGGACCAAGCCGCTTTGCCAATCGTGGCAATGGATGATGTCGACCGGCAATTGCAGGCGATGGATCGCTTCGACGACTCCTCTCGCGAAAAACGAAAACCTCTCGCAATTGTCGCGAAAGTCCCCGTGCGCATCCCCGTAAAGATGATCGCGATCGAAGTAATGGGGTTGGTCGATCAGGTATACATCGACCTGACTGTTGGGTATTTGCGTTTTGAGAACATGCGCCGTCATCGGCTTGCCAGCCATATCGACGACAAAGGAGATGTGGGTATCGGTCAAGTTGGCTGCTACTCGCTTCGCACCGCGATATGCGGGGAGAAACAGCGAACAGGAATGTCCAATGCGGGACAACTGAACAGGAAGTGTACCGCATACATCGGCGAGGCCACCCGTCTTGGCAAACGGGATCGCTTCGCTTGCGGCCATCGCGATATGCATGATGGAGGGCTCACGTGCAATGGTTCGAATCGCTACTGGTATCGATGCAGATCGAAGAGTTCATCGATCAGCATCACCGAATAGAGCGTGAGTCGCCTTGTAGGAATGTCAACACCAGTAGGGTAGAAAATTTCTATTTCCAAAAGAGTTTTCCTTTGCGAAAACTTGACCTTGGTAACGGACAAAAGAGTTGGCTATAATCGCCCCCTCACAAGCGAGTCTCGTCCTTTTCAACCAGCGGGAACCAACGAATCGTGCTTTCCATCCGGCCGTCCGTAACGAAACATGCGTTGAGCGTCTTTGGCCGATCGATCCATCCTGAATTGTTCCACAATCATCGAACCCGGTTGATCGCTCGAACTCACTACCGCGCACGTATTGATATTACCAGCGATGGTCATGTGATCGCATTCACCGGTAGCCGTGGCACGACCATGACCGAAGTCGTCGGCTCCCTGCAGCAATCTCTTCCGCAGCAACGCAAATTATTCGAGATGAGCCTGCGCGGGAAATACGTGGAGGAAATCCAAGGCAAGCGAGGCTTGAGATACAGCTCCCAGTTCGAACTCGATCACGTAGCGCCCGACATGTTCTGGATGCTTCAAAACCAACTGCAGCATTGCCCAACTCCCGAAGGGATGGTTTATTCGTTCGATTCCAGCGGACGCATCCCGTTCGGTGCCATCAGCTATGTACATCTCGAACAACGGGAACGCCAGCTCCTTGTCCAAGCCTTCCATACGTTCCCAGACGATCATGCGATCGTGAAATCAACGTCTACCTTTTGGGTCGATGCCTGAGCAAGCCTGGCTGAGCATCGAGATCGAGGGAATCGAAGTCACCTACCTGATAACGCTCCCAAGCAAGGGCCCCCATGACCGCGTTGTCGGTACATAGTTTCGGATCGGCGATGTGCAGCTCAATGTGATGCAGGGAACATGCGTCCGACAATTGCTTGCGAAGTTTCCGATTGGCAGCGACCCCGCCTCCAACGCACAATCGCGGCAACTCGGTCCGTTTGACCGCAAGCAGCGATTTGCCAACGATGCAATCAATCACCGCTTGTTCAAACGAGGCGGCGATGTCGGCCTTTTCAGTCTCAGATAAGTGGTGCGAGTTCCAATCCTGTTTGCCTACGCCCGCAATTCGATAACGCACGGCGGTCTTCAAACCGGAGAAGCTCAAATCCAGACGACTGGTATCATCCAACATCGGGCGAGGAAATGGAATTGCGGTTGGATCCCCGTCCTGCGCTAACTTCGATAGATGCGGACCGCCGGGAAATGGCAACCCCAACATCACCCCGACTTTGTCGAACGCTTCACCGGCTGCATCATCGATCGTGCCACCAAGATAGCTCCAATCGATCGGCGAGTTGCATTGATACAAATTCGTATGTCCGCCGCTGACGACCAGCCCAACGCACGGAAAGATCGATTCGGGTTTTCCGATGCCGCATGCATAGATATGGGCTTGCACATGATTGATACCGATCAATGGTTTGGACCACGCGAGTGCCAGAGCCTTGGCTGCCGACAAACCCACCAGCAGCGATCCCGGCAAACCGGGATGCGTTGCTACGGCAATCGCGCAGATTTGAGCGGGACCGATCCCTGCCTGACGCATCGATGTGTCGATCACAGGCAAGATGCGCTCGAGATGCGCGCGTGCGGCGATCTCTGGTACGACTCCTGCGAATCGTTCATGCAACGATTCCTGCGTCGCAATGCATTCTCCCAAGACCCTGCCATCGCGAGTCAAGACTGCTGCGGCAGTCTCATCGCACGTCGACTCGATGGCTAACAAGCATGCGTCATTCGAAATCTCCAACCGGTCAGGATGTGTCATGGCGTCGGATGCGGTAGCTCGATCTGCGAACCAACTCGGGAATGAATCAGTTGGCGAATGCGAGGCCACTCGCCCGGAACCTTTTCGAGAGCTAACGGATAGACGATCGGAAGGGCGTACATGGTTCTTTTTAGAGAGGTGTCATCGGCCAGCAAAAAGGCTTCGAGCCATTCCTCGAGAGCGTCGAAATCGAAAAGCAAAATCTCGGCCATCCGGATCGCATCTTGCACAATGAATTCGCGACCGAGCGGAAGCAAATAATGAAGCAGGTTGGAGGACCGATCCAAGCGGGTTCGGCGAATAATGTCGACACTCCGCAACTGGCCCGCACGCCCCATGTGCGCGAATTGATCGGCGATCAAGGTCAACGTTCGCGGCGAGCGACATCGGATCAATGCGATCGAGGCTTGGTCAGCGATCGCGACCAGATCGGACTGCGACAACTCCAAGAGCTCCGACTCAAAACCTTCAAGAGGATGTCTGGAAGCCACTTCGAGCAAGGCCCTCGCCAAAGGGGACGGATCACTCTGCTCAGACCACTCCTCAAAGCCTCGAACCATCCAAGCCCTTGCCTCTCCTCGTTCCAAAAGCATCTCCAGCGCGATCGCGATATCGGTCGGTTGCCCATCCTCAAAATCAATGCTCAACGACGAACTCGATCGATGCGATGCTGCGATGCGATCCTTCATCGATTCGATGGGGACTCGAAAAAAGACCTTCGACGATTGTTTCAGTCGCTCCAGCGATGCCATATGGGCTTCCAAAACGGATGGATCGCAGACCGAAAGAGCTTCGATCAATTTCCCCGCACATCGGCAGACGCGATCGACGAGTTTTCGACCCTGAGACATGGACTCCGCTCGGGTAAGACATTCGGAAACCATCTCCGATGGGATCGGCAAGTGGGAGATCAGCGGGAACTCCGGATACGCATCCTCCGCTCCCCATCGATCCCAGGCGGAAAAGATCGCCGGCAGAATCTTGGAATGGGAAACATAGGAACTGGTCAGCAACTCCAGCGATGCCGATCGCACTAGACGGTCCGGATGGACCAACCATCCGATCAACTGCTCATCAGTAACTGCCATTTCGATTACACTAGAGAACTCGAAGGAAACTTCGTTCGCGCACGATCAAACAATATTGTGAAAAGAATGACCAACACCATGCTGATGAACAACTCCAAATCGAATTATCCCAAATTGCATTACCCCCGCGCCGCCTTGGCTTGGGCCATCCTCATGTCATGGAGCCTACCCTGGGCTCGCGGGGAAGACCCAGCAAAACCATTGTCCGTGCGTCCCCAACCTCATGACGCCGAGTGGGCCATCTCCTGGTGGATGCCTCGTCACGAACAGAAACTTAAAGAAAAGAAAGACCTCAAGGATTGCCAAGTGGTTTGGATCGGCGACTCGATCACCCACGGTTGGGAGGGAGAAGGGAAAGGAATTTGGGATGCGCGTTTCGCCAAGTATCAGCCCCTCAATCTCGGCTTCAGCGGAGATCGAACCGAACATGTTCTCTGGCGATTGCAGAACGGAGCCGTCGAAGGGCTACATCCCAAATTGGTGATCCTCATGATCGGAACCAACAACGCTGGGCACCGCAAAGAAGCCTCGGCCGACACCGCTCTGGGAATCGAGACGATTGTGAAGGATCTGAAAACCCGCCTCCCGGATAGCCGCATATTGCTCCTGGCGATTTTCCCACGCGGTGAAGGCCCATCCGACGAACTGCGTCAATTGTGCAACGGCACGAACGAACGGATTGCCAAGTTGGCAGACGACAAACAGGTGTTCTTCTTGGATGTCAACGCTCGGTTTTTGGACAAGGACGGGAACCTGCCCGCTGATGTCATGCCCGATAAACTCCATCCAAACCGCAAAGGTTACGAAATCTGGGCCGATGCGGTCGAACAAAGGGTGCAGGAGCTGGTTTCGCGGTAAATCGCGCAAGCCGTACGGCCAAAAAGCAAATATTTCCGGATTGTTAGACTGTTGCCTGGCCGCTTGGTACGCCCTATGCTTCTGGATAAGAGAAGTGGTCGGCTCGAATGCCGATCTGACCGTTTGTCACGTTTAGTGGGAGACTCCTAAGTTGATCTGGTATTTGATCCTCGTTGGCCCTGCGATCCTATTAGCGTTCTACGCACAGTGGCGAGTCAGTTCTGCCTACAGCCAGATGAGCCAGATTCCGGCTCGGATGACAGGTGCGCAGGCGGCTCGTCGGATCTTGGATTCCGCAGGCTTGTACGATGTCCCGATCGAGTCGGTATCGGGGCATTTGTCGGACCATTACGATCCATCGTCCAAGGTCGTCCGCTTAAGTTACGACGTGCACAACGGCAACTCGATGTCCGCCGTCGGCATTGCAGCACACGAAGTCGGCCACGCGATCCAAGACGCGAGAAATTACTCTCCCCTTGTCATCCGCAATCTGGCTGTGCCAGCTGCAGGGTTCGGCGGCTCGTTGGCATCGGTATTGTTCACCGTTGCCTTCGTGATGCTGTTCTCCGGCATGCTCGTATTGGGCAAGTGGGTGCTGTTGCTCGCCATCGTCGGATTCAGTCTGGTCGTTTTCTTCCAGCTGATCAATTTGCCGGTGGAGTTCGATGCCAGTTCGCGTGCCAAGGATGAGTTGATCTCTCACGGGATCATTTCATCGGGCGAGTTGCCCTACGTGAGCCGCGTGCTCAACGCTGCTGCCTTGACCTACGTCGCGGGTACGCTCAGCTCGGTCATGACCCTAGCCTACTATATGCTACAGTACGCTGGTCTGTCGCAGAGCGATAGCTAGAGCTTCGGGGCTGGCATTAGTTGACACTTGATCTCCGCGACTAAGAGCCTATCGAAAACTATAAGCCGCCTTGGCGTTAGCCGCGGTTTTTTAGGTTTTCGAATAGGCTCTAAGCTAATCACGTACGCTTTGAATTCCCGCTTTTCGATGTAATCACAACCCGAAACGTAAGTGAGGGATGGACTTTCGTCGCTCGCGACGTTTTCCCTCTAATGTCCCTCGCTCACGCGTCGGGTTGTGATCATCCCACGCAAAATATGTCATGACGAATCACTTTGCGGGAGCTGACGTGTAACGCTCGCTCTTGGGGTTTCCGCCCGATTGCAGATAGACCAGCAGGTCGATGACTTCATCGGCCGTCAGTGTATCGAGCAATCCGCCTGGCATCATCGATACTTTGCTAGGCTTGGTATCGACGATATCGTTTCGGTCGAGGTTCACGAAATTGCCTGGATCGAGCATGTTGGTGGAAACCATCAACATATTGGCATTGAGGTTGGCAACGCGACCGATGATGGTTTGCTCTTCGGTCTGGAAGACTGTGGCTTCGTATTGATCGCTGATCTCTTTGCTCGGCTCGATGATGGCCGTAAGCATATCTTTGGGACTGAATCGTTGGCTCGACGCAGTAAGGTCTGGGCCTTGGATTCCTCCTTGACCGCCGAAGCGATGGCACTTGTAGCATTGGGCAACCGCAAACATTTGCTTGCCTCGTTCGAAATCGAATCCCGATTTCTTCTCGTTGTATTTGGCGAGCAATTCATCGACCGTCCATTCCTTCACGGTGGCTCGAGGCTTGAGTTCCGCCATAGGGTCCGCAGGTGATGGAGGAGGTCCGACGAGATCTCCGAGGGATCTCTTTTCTTCGTCCGATAGCCAACCGATGGCGACCTTACGGATGTTTTCGATGAATCCTCCGAAGGATGCGCCACCGCGAGCCGATGCGACCTGATAGAACCACTCGAAATAGGCCTTGCGAGTTTCCGGAGTCCACCCTTCCTGAGCGTCGCGCAGGCAGAATGCGTAGTGGATCTGCTGTTCAGCGGATCCGGCCGAGTGCATTTCTTTAACACATCGTTCGATGATCTTCGGAGCTTGCAGATAGATCAAAACGCGAGCCAACTCGCGATCGACAAGCGCGTCTCCATCCGAGGTTGGGAAATGGGAATCCAATTGAGCGATGATCTTGGAACGGGTAGCTTCGTTCCCTTCTCCGAGGCGGAGGAAGCTGAGTTGATAGGCTCGTAGCATTTCGAGTTTCTCAGCGCTGTTGAGTTCATTCCATTTCAGTCTTAGCAGTGCGTTTTGGATGTCGGCCTGATCGGCGGGTGTACCGCGTCGGCTCAATGCGACCGCCAGCGTGATCGTGGCTTGCGGCGGAAGCGACTGCGCGATGGGGTCTCGCCACAGCGCTGTGTTGGCTTGATGCTCTAAGGCGAGGCGGGCAGCGGTCCGAATCGAGCGATCTTTGCTGCCAATGTGCCTGAGTGCCAAGTCGACATCGAACTTGGCTCCTGGCAGGTGCATGGCTTCAAGCGAACGTCGCACATTTCTTGCAGCAGCAGCGGTTGGGTTGTCCGGATACTTTGCAGGTTGCGTGGATTCACTCCCTGTGTACCGAATGCGATAAAGCGCCGATTGCACTTTGCGACCACCGATGGTCATGTACATGCAACCCTCACTCGGATGGACCACCATGTCGGTGATCGGCATAGGTGAAGCGCTCACAAAGGGCTCGAAAGTCGATCGGTAACTCGCTCCGTCCGCTTCGAGGTTCACGGCGTAGACGACGCCGTAACTCCAGTCGCCGATGAACAGCGCGTTTTGATACTTGGCTGGGAACTTGGCACCGGTGCCGAAAACGATCCCTGTCGGCGAACCGTAGCCGATGTTGGCCACGGCGCCGAAGCTGTCGGCGAAATACTCCGGCCACTTGCCAGTCCCGTTTCGCCAACCGAATTCCGCTCCGCTGATCACATGGTTGACACGAGTCGGTCGATACCATGGCGTGCCGATATCCCATTCCATGTCCGCATCGTAAGTGAACAGATCACCGAGTGGATTGAACGCGATGTCGTATTCATTTCGGAATCCCGTTGCGACCAACTCCACATCGGTCCCGTCGGGTTTCAGGCTCAGAATGAAGCCTCCTGGTGCCAAGCGAGTGGCCATGAAACCGCGTGCATCAGGCATCCGACCGAGCATATGATCTTCGCTCCAAATGCGAGGCACACGCGACTTGTCGATCTTCGTGGGGAGATCGGTCTGATTCCCAGCGCACATGTACAATCGGCCATCTGGCCCTTCGATGATCGCGTGCGGACCATGCTCTCCTCCACCTTCCAGAGGAATGATCCGCTCGATCGTTTCCCACTGATCGTCGCCATCTTTGTCTTGCAGTCGATAAAGCCCTGGGCCAGAGGGAGTCGCCGAAGCATCGTCCTTTTTATCACCATTCTTCTCGATGACACCGGTGCCATTGACGTCGATGTAAAGACCATCTTTGGTATGGAGCAAGCCTTGCGCCATGCCGATCTTGATCCCCATATCCTCGACGCTTGTCGCCGATGCGGGTTGACCAGGGCCTGCGGGCGTGACTCGATAGATCTTTCCATATTGATCGGAAACGATCAGCCGCCCTTTGAGATCGACGCACATCGCGACCCATGAGCCCTGCTCCTTGGCGGGAACTTCGTAAATCAGTTCCACCTCGAAACCCTCCGGTGCCCGAAAGGATTTTGGAGAGGTGGCACCGAGGCCTTGAGCGTTTGCATACGTTTGCAGAGCGCAAGCAATCCAAGCAGCGAAAATAATCGTTCGCATGATGTCGATCCCGAGTGGAGAAAAATTCAATACGCCATGAGGGTATCTTTTCCGGTTGTGCACCAGATGCAAGATACCAAACCGAACCTAAGCGAACAGCTCTGTCACGGCTTGTGCTTTGACAAGCTCGCGAGGCTGATTCAGGTGGTTGTAGACGATGGTTTCGGGGTCGATTCCGAACGCGTGGTAAATCGTCGCAAGGAGTTGGGATGGATGGACAGGGTTGTCCACCGGAGCGCTGGCGGTCTTGTCGCTGGTACCATGCACATATCCACGCTTGATACCGGCTCCAGCGATTACTGAGGTATAGCAATATGGCCAGTGGTCGCGACCATCATCGCTATTGCCGTTGCCGCTGGTGCTGACACCTCGTTCCGGTGAACGCCCAAACTCGCCGACCGCAACGACCAGCGTATCCTCGAGCAGACCGCGCTGGTCGAGATCTTCGATCAGTGTGGCCAAGCCTGCATCGAGCATTGGGCCCGATTGGTTCTTCATCCGCTTGGACAAGTCGACGTGATGATCCCACGAATGGTTATCGCTGTTGGCGATCTTGGGCCATACCACTTCGACGACGCGCGTGCCAGCTTCGACGAGTCGACGAGCGAGCAAGCAACTTTGACCGAAGGTGTTGCGACCATAGGCATCGCGCAATACTTCGGATTCTTGACTGAGATCGAATGCTTCTCGAGCCTTGCCGGAAACCACCAAGGAGAGGGCCTGCGAGAAGTATTCGTCGAGTTGTTGGTTCTCGACGGCAGCGTTGATGGTGGGCATTTGCTTGTTGATCAGATCGCGAAGGGCAGCACGTCGCTGGAGGCGTACTGAGAAGACTTCGGGACGAAGTTGCAGGTCGCTAACGTTGATGCGATCCATCTTGTTCATGTCCAGGTCATCTCCCTCGGGAAAGAGGGTGTAGGGATCGTATTCCTTGCCGAGGAATCCGGCCGAGCCACCCTTGCCGACCACGTTGGATTCTTGAAGAGGCCGAGGAAGCATCACGAACGGCAACATCGGCTCATCGACAGGACGAAGCCGAATGATGTTGGAACCGAAGTTGGGGAAATCTTTCGGGCTTGGGGGTTCCAACTGTCCGGAGGGACTGACCTTGTCGGTCGTGTAGCCGGTCATCATTTGATAGATGGCTGCGGTGTGGTTGAACAAGCCGTTGGGCGTGTAACTCATCGATCGGATCATGGTGAAGCGATCGTTGACCAAGCTCAGCTTGGGCAGGTTTTCGGTGAACTGCACTCCAGGTAGCTTCGTTGCGATCGGTTTGAATACGCTCTTCACTTTATCGGGGACATTTTCTTTGGGGTCCCAGAGATCCAAGTGGCTTGGACCACCCTGCAGATAGACCAAGATCATTCGTTTGGCGCGGTTCCAACCGGGAGAGCCTGAACCATCGTTGGCCTGTGCCTGCTGCAGACGCAACAGATTGGTGAGGCTCAGGCCGAACAGACCCGATGCTCCTACGCGGAGCACATCACGGCGGGTGACGCCAAGACCCGAATCGCACAAATCCCTGCCGGCCGATCCGATGATTCGCCACATGATCGTATGTCCTTTGATGAAAAAACTGCTGAAATGAATTAGTGATTGAACAAAAAGGCGGGGCTGTTGATCAGCGCCCATGCCAAATCCTGAGCTGCAGTGAGTCGAGCATTGCTCAATTGCGATTCGCTTTCCTTAGCATCGGCACGCATGCGGAGCAAACGGGAGTCGTCCGGCAAAGGTTGTGAAAGTCTCTCGATTCGTTTTCTGAGGATCACGACCTGTTCGTCTTCGGGAAGGGGTTGGCTTTCCCGCTGAACAACCGCTCGCAGTCCCATCAATTCGCTCGAAGAGGCGCGGAAATAGTCGAGTCCTTCCTTGGCGATTTGAGGATTCCATTTATCACGCGGAACCGCTCCGATTGCCGTGAGAGATTCTGGCAGCCCCAACATCAATTCCCCCTCGTGCTTGCCGACACTGACGCGGAATCGTCCGAGTCGATGGTTTTCCGCGTCATGGAATTGATGGATGCGCCATTGCAGGACTTCACCAGCCTGAAGATTGAGCGGCTCTGCCAACGCGAAAACGGCCCAATGCTCTGCCCCGGTCGCGCCAAAAATTGCCCAACCTCCCTGATCGTTGAGTTTGTCGTCAATGACAGCAGCGGCAGAGAATCCGGCTTGATCGAAATCGGTCAGCCCCTTGGCAAGTTTGATTTTGCGAAGCGTTTCGGGACGCTGGGGGTCGCCGGCGAACAATTCCAATTCGGTGACCACAAAGTTTCCGTTACTTGCGGAGAGTCCGGGGCCTTGATTGGGTAGATCGGGTGCGGTGAGAGCTTCCAAGCGCACGCTGGTGATGTTTGCATTGGGGGCCACCGTTTCGATCGTGTAGACCCCTTTACCGGCAGCTCCATGGGCGCGAATCGATCGGTCGCTTTGCGGTACCAACTGGGCGCCGGTTGTCGATTCCGTTTTGCGTGCAGCGAGGGTTTGCCAAATGGATCCGTTGCGGCGAGCGTCGATGAATTCTTGAAGCTTGGGTTCGAGGCCTGCTTCAAAGGCAGCCACGGCGGCATTGGCGGCAGCCAGTCTTTCTTGCCTCGCTTTTTCTGCCGCCTCGCGTTGGGCAGAGATCGATTGTTGACGTTCCTCGAGTCCCTTCTGAGCGGTTGCCCGATCGTTTTCCAGAGCTTGCAATCGCTTGGGACGTTCTTCGACCCACCAAGCTTCGCGTTGAGCCAATTGCTGCGTGAGCGTCTCATGGTCGCGTTGGATTTGAGTCAATGTCGAAAGGGCCGCGGTGATTTCCTCGGCCGTCGGTCTGCGATTGAGGACTCGCACGAACAGTTCATCCACCAGTGCCGCGTCATCGGGCGTGCTCTCGACAATCTTGCGGATCGCGTTTTCGGGATCCGCGATCGCACCTCCGAGGGTTGGACCGCTGACCAGGGCCATGATGGATCCGAGCCGCAGATCGTTAGAGCGCTCGCATTCGCAGGCACTCTCGCGGGGCGGACGTCCCAGGTTGTTCAAGAAACCATCGGGGAGCCCCGCGTCGGCATCGGCCAATGCGGCCGCTCGCGTTCCTGGAGGAAGCCCCGGCAACTTGGATGTCGCGCCGGTGACTTGGTGAATCGCATCGAACAGAACTTCTGCAGGCAATCGTCTTGGCAGAGCTCGCGAGTAGTTTCTATCGTCGTCGGCATTCCATTGATTGGACTCGATCGACAGTTGATACACATCCGAAGTGCAGATGGTGCGAATCAAGTGCCGGACATCGAACGAGTGATCTTTGAAATCCTTTTCGAGGAACTCCAGAAGCTCAGGGATACTCGGCGGATTCCCAGCGCGGATATCGTCGATCGGTTCGATCAGCCCTTTGCCTAGGAGGTAGCCCCACATTCGATTGACGAAGCTCTTGGCAAAGTATGGGTTGCTCGGGGCTGTGACCCAGGAAGCGAATTGAACGCGGCGCGATGCTCCCTCGGGAGCGGTGTATTGGCAATCGAAGGGCAACTTCGGTGCAACGACTTGTTGCGTCCGTTGATGCTTGATGTCCCCCGATCCGGTATCGAAGACTTCCTCCCACAGGGGCTTGGCTCCTTCGACGGCGGTACCGCCGATCGTCGCGTTGCCCGAGGCTTCGTCTTTCTTGAAACCGATTTGAGAAAAGTAAGCGGCGGTCTCGTAATATTGATCCTGGGTCCATCGTTCGAAAGGATGGTCATGGCATTTGTTGCAGTTGAATCGGACGGCGAGGAACAGGTGTGTTGAATTCTCGACCGTTTCCTCCGGAGTACGAAGGATCTTGTAATAGGATGCTGCGGGATGTTCGCGGTTGGAGCCGGTGGCTGTCAGGATCTCGTAGACAAAGCGATCGTAGGGTTTCTTTTCGGCGATGCTCGCGCGGATCCAATCTTTGAATTTCGCAGCACCTTCTTTGCCGAGGAACTTGGAGTTGACCTGCAACAGGTCCGACCACTTGTTGGTCCAATGATCGGTGAATGCATCGCTGGCCAATAGGGTATCGATTTCTCGTTCGCGTTTTGTTTTGGAATCGGTCGTGTCGGCCAGGAATTCGCGCACTCGCTGGGCCGTGGGAGGCAGCCCTGTCAAATCGAGGTGAATGCGCCGGAGGAACTCCGAGTCGCTGCAGATCGAAGAGGGCTGGATCTTCATCCGTTCCCACTTGGAAGCAACGAAGCGATCGACGGGATGAACGGCTGCGGTTGCCTTGGCCTGAAATCCAGATCGATCTCCCATGACCGTCAGCGTCGTCGCCGCGTAGGCACCTTCAAAGCGAGCGAGGACGGGCACTTCACCACGGCGAAGCGCTTGGACGCGAGCTCCTTCGAGAACCGCTCCGACCTCGTTGTTCCCCGACTCGAGAAATGCTTCGCGCGTCACATCGCGGGTAGCACCATCGGCATAGGTAGCCACAACGCGAAGCTGCTGGATACCGCCTGGGAGTGGGATGACAGGGTTGTTGGGAGATACTTCGATCTTCGTGACTCGTGGAGTTTCGAGACGAAGCTTCGCGCCGCTAGAGATCCATTGATAGAGAACCAGTGCATGATTGTCTCCTGGCTCGAGCAACTTGCCTCCTGTATGCGGAACCTGCCCGAGCGGTTTGGTGAGCATCAACGAATCGGATGGAGAGGAAGCATTGACGCGGCGGCCTGCCAAATCATCGGCGAGCGATCGAACATCATAGATCGGATCGTAGCCGCGCAGCGATAGTTTGAAACCATTCTTGCCCGCCTGCGCCCCATGGCATGTCCCAGCGTTGCAGCCGAGGCGCGAGAGCGCAGGGTTTACGTCTCGAATGAAGTCGACTGCGTAATCGCCATTCATGTTCGATTGAACGAGTATCTCTTTTTGGTGCGAACCTACTTGAACAACGATGCGAGATTCGCCGGGAGCGACAGATTGGATCCAACCTCGGTCCGAAACCCAAGCCTTCTGCTGGTCGGCAACGAAACTCGATTGCGAAGTCACATCGACTTGATCGCCATTGTCCATTTGTGCCATGACAACAACCTGTGCCGAGTCGTTCCAGTTGGCCAAAGAAACCGACTCGGGATAGACCGTGATGGCAGCGATGCGTTCGATCGGAACCAACTTGTGTTCCAGTTCTTCGTTGCCGGGTGCTTTGCGAGGGGCAGACCGTTCGTCGCGATGAGCCTGTGCGATCTTCGACAAGCGATCGAACCTAGACGCGATCAACGCTTGATTGTTCACTTGGGATGCTTCCCGTTGCGGCGTTGCATCGAAATCAGTGATCGCTGCCTTGTCCGCGATCCCCCAAACTCGAATCCTGCCATCGGTGCCGCCTGCAGCGATGCGACCGTTGGAATCCAGGGCAATCGAATAAATCGCCGCGTCCTTGATGTCCCATGACCCGAGAAGTTGCGGTTGAGCTGTGACGTAAGTTTCGAGCTTCTTGCGTTCTTCCGGGGTGATGGAAAAGATCAGCTTGCCTTGGATCGCGCGAATTTCGTCGGGCACCTGGCCATCGACATCGTAAGCCCAAACCTTGACAACGCTTTGATTGTCCAAGGTAGAGGCTGCGGCGAGGTATTTTCCATCGGGACTGACCGCCACATCGAAGATCCGTCCAGGCATCGGATCGAGTTTACGAATGAGATTCGCATCGTCGCCGATGACGCGAGCCGTTTGGCGGAACACGCGATAGATCTTGGGGACGCCATCGGCTCCACCGACGAAGATTTCATTGCGTTGCGGATGGCGTGCGATAGCCTGGATACCACCTCGCAAAGCACCCGGAGTGATCGAGGTCACGTTGTCGATGAATCGTTCGGTCTCAACCTCCGTCAACTTGACGGTCATGTCGCGGCTGACCGAGAGCAAGTGCTTGCTGTCCGGAGTGAAGGTGGTAGCTCGCGGCCAATCGTCGTGAGCTCGCTGATAGAGACGTTGCTTTCCCTCGAGATCGATCGCGCGGATCGAATTGTCGGTCATGCCGAATGCGATCAGCGATGAATCGTGCGACCAGGATAGACCGAAGATCGTATCACCGCCGAGTCCTACGCTCCGTTCGAGAGCGTTGGATTGTGTATTCCAAAGCTGAAGTTCGCCTGAGACGCCAGGTTCCCCAGCTGCCACTGCCAACCACTTGCCATCGGGAGAAAAACGAATCGATTCAAGACGCGGACTCATCCCGATGAAACGATTCGAACGGCTCCAATCCTGAGTGTTGAATACGAGCGCTTCGTGGAAGCCCGTCACAGCGAGTTTCGATCCATCCGGAGAAAAGTTGAGCCCTACAATATTGAGCGGCCCGGAGTATTGAGGAGGGTGTTCGTTGCTGTAGCGAGGACCGGTATCGACCACATCCATCACGGCACCGGCCGCGATCCATCGCCGAATAGTATCGATCTCATCGGGCTTGAGAGGGGGAAGATTCTTGGGCATCTCTGCCTTGCCATCCACCAGCGAGATCTCCTTCATCAAGTAACTCGCATCCGGATTGCCCGGAACGATTGCCGCTTCGCCCGACTCGCCACCCTGCATCATCCTGGCCGGGTCGGTCATCAAATAGCTCCCCTGCTTCTTCGCCTCCTGATGACAGGCGAAGCAGTTGGCTCGCAGGATCGGCATCACATCGCGAGACCATGAAGGACTCGGAGGATCGGCGGCGATCGCAGGCAATGCCAAAACAGTAACCAAAGCGACGGCCAAGCCATTTACGAATCGAACTCGCATAGAAACAACCTGTTCGGGAGACGACAACCTGTTCGGGAGACACGTGCTCGGGTTCGCAGTACGGAAGTTCCGACGACGGATCGTTCCCAAGTCGTAGGTGGGGGGTAGGAAGGATCGTTAAATCCCAGTGCTCAATATAGCTGAACCCATCTCTGGGGTCAACTTTTCGCCCTTCTTCGCTATGTGTGCCTGTCGATGCACCACTGGATCGCTCGCATTCAGGATTTGGCATCCGAACTAGAGGTATGCGGAAACTCCCAAGTCGCTTCATGGAAAGAACTTACGTTGCGGCTCACCGAAGTGCGTTGCTCAAAACATCGAAGGCCGAGCAAGTAGGCCATGCCGATTCCAATGATTGCAAGGAAGATGGGGAAGAGTTGCAACCCGATTTGATTTGCTAACGCTTGGGAGATGTGAGGTCCCACGGAGACTATCCCCATGAACAAGACGAGAACACGAGGCGAGATGCGCTGCTCGCTCCCTATTCGCAGCAGAAGCAGGGTTGGGATCCCAAGCAACAGAAGATCGTAGACGGGAAGATACGGATTGCAGACCGCATTCCAGATCACCAGGCAGCTCATACTCAGTGCATGAACCGAACCGTCTGTTCGATTGTTCCCGAACACGCGATCGGCTTCCATGCGATGCGCGGTTTTGTCCGTTGAGATACGGCGATCGCACCAGGCCCACAGGATGCAACCCAACAAACCGACCGCGAGCAGAATCTTTCGCTCGTATCCCGGCCACAACATAGCCAGCCAAGGGGCAAGACCATGCACCTTGTTGGATGGTGTTTCCAGACCCCACGATTCGGTAGCCAACTGCCGAGCAAGCGTAACATAGTTCTCAACGCATGCCGGTCCTACGGTAAATAATTGAAAGGAGAGCATTGCAATCGCTGTACACGCAAGACCCGGAATCATACGCGGGTATCGAAGAACCAAGGCGATACAAAAAAACAACAACAGATTTGGCTTGTAGCATGCGAGGCCCAGAATAGCACCTGACCAGAAGTAGTTCCTTTGCTGAACCAACAGAATCACCGCTACCGCAATCGCTAGCCCGACAAAGGATTGTTGACCCCCAAAGATCGTTTCCAGCGCGATAGGCCAACCCATCAACCACCAACCGAAGCAACCCGACGGTTCCTTGAACCAATGGGACTCCATGCGATCCATCATCTTCACGATCAAGCACGCAAGGCCGATCGATAAGATCCCGAAGACCGCAAATGCAATCGGGAACGGCAGATGGCTAAGCGGTGCCATCAGGACCGCGACGAAGGGTGGGTAGCGGTAAGGAAGCCTGCAAGTTCCCGGTTCGAGTCCAGGGATCACTCGACGGAATTCCGCTTGTTGGCGACTCTCATCGTAGAGAGCAAGCGGATCCTCCTGAACCATCCTGCCTGCGGTGTAAAACATCAGAAAGTCGCCGCCGAGCGGAGTTCCAGATCGATCGACATTAGGAACTGCCGAGGACCAAGTCCAGAACCCCCACCCGATCGTCAGGCACACAACAAGCGCAGTTGACCACACGCGAAGCCGGGACTGGAAGGCCGAAAGAAGCTCGTTCGTTCGCGGCGGAAGATGGGACGACATGAAGAGCGGGTTTCGCAGTGGGCCGGAACAATCGCGCCAAACCCTACGGTCCGAACGGCACGAAGTAGCGCTGATATCGGTTCGCGGTAAACCGACTCGTCCAGAGAGTACGCTACGGTTCCTGAGCAGGTGTTGCCCAGGGGGCTACTTCGCTGTGGCAATGGGACGGTAGGTCGCTACGAAACTCACGAGCCACACAAGAGGAACTTCGCGTTCGCACTCTAAGTAGTGTATTCCGAGTTGAAGCGGACGTACTCGGTGTTCAGGTCGGTGGTCCAATGGGTAGCTCGGCCGGGCCCGAGACCGACGTCAAGTTCGATCACGGTAAGCTTGCTCCCTCGAATCGAGTGGCTGACCTGCTTGGGATCGAAGGGGAGCGGTTCCCCTTTGTCGAAGAGAGGAATTTTATTGAGGAGCAGCGCGGTGCGATGAGGTTGGATGGGCACACCCGCGTATCCGGCGGCGGAAACAATACGTCCCCAGTTGGGATCACCACCTGTGATTGCGGTTTTCACTAAATTGCTCAGGGCGATCGAACGAGCGATCGCATCGGCATCAGCATCGGTATTCGCGCCGCGAACATGGATTTCGATCAGATGTGTCGCACCCTCTCCATCGTCCGGAATCTTCTTGGCCAGTTCAATACACAATTCATTGAGATCACCCGCAAAGGAACAGAGGTCGCTTCCATGGAGGGCCGGGTTGCTTGCTGTTGGGCGAGCGGCCAACAGCACCAGGGAATCGTTGGTGCTCATGTGCCCCTCGACGCTGATGCAATTGAAGGATCGGTTGGCGGCCCCTTGCAGCGTTCGCTGGGCATCGACCGGATCGAGTGGTGCGTCGGTCACAACGATTGCGAGCATGGTCGCCATCTTGGGTCCGATCATACCTGCCCCCTTGCACATGCCGAGGAGGTTGAAGTTGCCAACGGAGTTCGTAGCGCTACGGCTTGCGATTTTGCGACCGTTGTCGGTGGTCATGATTCCATCGACCGCATTGAGAAAGAAGTCCTCCGAGGAACCGAGAGCTTGCGATGCGGACGCGATCCCGTGACGGACTTTATCCATCGGCAGGAATCGACCGATCACCCCGGTACTCATGACCAAAAACTGTTCCGCAGACGCACCACAGGCGCTTGCAGCCACCCGTGTCATCTCGACAGCATCATCGTGCCCGCGGCTTCCTGTGCATGCATTCGCATTTCCACTGTTGACGACGATCCCTCGCATCGATTCGCTCGGCGTGCGGACCCGAGAGAGCACAACCGGTGCGGCGACGATTTGGTTGGTGGTGTAGACGCCCGCTGCAACGCACGGTGCATCGGAAACGATGAGGCTGACGTCCTTTGCGCCCGCTCGGCTTTTGATTCCTGCCGACACTCCTGCGAAACGGAATCCCTTGGGAATCTCGATCATATCGATGTTCCTTTATTAACAAATAGATGCACCGAAGTTAAGCATCGCGCGATTTGCACGGATTAGATTGGGTGGGCTTAGATTGGGTTGACTAAATCGGCGATATAGAAGCTGCCGTAGGTGTGAACGCGATCCAATGGGTGAAGTCGCTGAGCGAGATCGGTGTTCATGGAGAGCAATTCAGGAAGGAGTTTCTTCTGGCCATTACTTCGGACGGTGACGTTGTTGAGGAAATCGGTTCGAAGTCCACCGGAGCGCCAGAGGATTCTGGTCTTGGGTGCAGCTCGATTCAGTATCGCTTGCCATTCGGATTCCAACAGTGGGAAATAGTGATCGCTGAGCCAATCCATGTGATCCAGGAGGACGAAGCGAGAGATCTGGCCGTTGTGCCGGCGGAGGAATCCTTCGACCGAATCGGTTTGGATCGTCAATCGATCCAGAGCGCCGTCGCGCAGCTTTTCGTGGTTGTGGGGTTTCAGATACTCGGGGCAGCAGGTGGGTGTGTACGAACCTGTGATGTAAACACGCCAAAAGTAGTTGTCTTGGATCGGGATATTCGACAGAACCGTATCCATCGAATCCTCGACAAATTTGACGATGCCGCCAGGGTATTGTTCATCGATCTGTCGCCTCTGGGCACGCGGTACTCCGAGCATGCTGAGCGTGGAGTCTCGATTCATGGCGAATCGTACTGCGCGGGACCAGATCTTCTCTTTGATTTTCGGATAAATGGCTTGCTGTTGGGCGAGGTTCGGAGCGTCGAGCAATTCGAGAACTTCATCGCGGCAGCGAGCGATTTTATTCACATAATTTGAGATCATGTGCGCGAAAGCGCCGCTGGTACCTCGGTAGTAGAACGACTTCCTGGGATGATCAAAAAAACGGATCCATCGATCCCAGTATTTGCGGCTGATCGAAGAAAGAGACTGACGAAGTTTGGATGCATAGATTGCTTCGACTCCTGGCAGATGCCCGCGTCCGAACATGCTGAAGAGGTCTTCGTACTCCAAGTGCCGGAGGGCTGCGACCTTCAATTCAAGCAGTGCGTTTTGTCGTGGGTTCATATCCACGGCGTAAACATGCCCGACACCGCAAAGGAGATAATCCAATGCGTTGCAACCTGCGGACGTAATGACGAGAAGTCGATCCTGGGGGGTTAATTCCAAGGCGACTCGGTCGAGTCTAGGATCTTCCCAACAGGTGTTGTAGACGAGGTTATTGCCGTGGACGAAACGAAATACTCGTCCACTGACCCATTCACTGATTGGCATAGAGCTTAACGCGCGACCCTAGGGGTTCTTCTGGTTTGGGTTCTGATTGTTCTTGGGAGGATTAGCGTTGTTACCCGGCGCGTTGTTACCTGCTGGATTGTTGGCTGGCGCGTTGGGATTCGGTGCGTTGGGATTCGGTGCGTTCCCGGCGGCGGGCTTGCGTGGGCCAGCACCCTGCGCCACCGGTGGACGAATCATATCGCCCCCAACGGGAACGAACAGGTTAGCTTGGGTTGCCCCGGTGTTGCGCATGGTGCGATCCCAAGGAACCGAGAAAGCCGCAAAGCCTCCTCCCCGTACATCGACAACATACAGAACCATGCTCGCCGCCCTGGTTGACGACCCGGAGGCCGGGGGCGATATGCGACCGCTCACGAGTAAGTATTCGGCGTTCTTGCCTGGAGGTCCGAGATATTGGGAGATGTTGGTGAGGAACAAACCGCCAAAGGATCCATTTCGCGGATTGAACACCCAACCCTTCAGATCTCCTGTGAGGTAATCGAGTGCGAAGAAGCCATCGACTTCTTCATCGATAGGAGCTGTGCAAATAGCCATGGTGGATGTGCCATGGGTTGAGTTGGCTTGCAATAATTCGTGGGGTAACGAGGGCTTGGCTGCGGAACCTTTACCGATCCAAATCCCGACGCCGAGCAAACCGCACGCAGCGATCGTACCAAGACAACCGCATGCCAAATACGGGAAAATGCGATTTGTCGAAGTTGATAAGACCTGTTCTCGAGGTTGATCCGAATTCGGTAACATCATCGCAAGGCTCCAATAGACAAGAGGTTTGCACGCGGTTCAAGGGTGATGAGATCGATATGCGCTTAACCCTTCTAGTGTATCGGATTTTGATGGCGGCCACATGGCCAGCATGAAAAATCCTCGAGTTCAAAAGGGTAAACAAAAACCTCGCTGTCCTTCGACAGCGAGGTTTTTGATAACGATTTCCTGGTAATTCAAGAGCTCGCGTCAGGCGACTAGTTGGAAGCGATCTTGTTCGCTTCTCGCTCGTCGAAGTTGAAGGACATTTCCAATTTATCCCCTCCGATCAAGCGGATGGTCTTCTCCTTCTTTTTTCCTTCATAAGTCACTTCGATCTTGTAGTCGTCCCAAAACTCACCCGACTTGAGCTGCTTGGTTCGGTAGACACGCGATGCTCCTTCGCTCTTGGTCGGGTTGTTTGCCAACACAACCGTTGCTCCTTCTGGAACATTCAAAGTCAACATCGTTTCAACTGGGTCATCGGTTTTCGTCGTGTCGAATACGACTTCCTCGACTCCGCCAGCCCGAGCGATGACCGATCGCGTCTGCGTAACATCGTTGCCATCTACCTTGTAGGTCGCTTGAATATCAAAACGATAGGACTCATTAGGATTCAAGTCACGGCTAACGAATCGACGCAGACTTCCGGTCGAAGTAGTCGGTTTTCCGTTGACGGTGATCTTGGCATCTGATGGGACCGACAGGGCGATTTGGATTTCATCGCCTGGAATCGCACTCGTTACCGTGTCGTTCGCTGCGAACGAATGGGAAGTGACGGATGTCGAGGCGTAGCTAGACATTGGTTGGTATCGGCTGCTGTACACAGGGCCGCTGTGATACCCACCGGAGGAACCTCCGGTCGAATAGACACCACCCGATGAGCCGCCACCCGACGAGCCGCTACCGGTAGAACCGTAGTGGCCTACGCTTCCATGGCCGGAACTGCCGTAACCGCCGCTGCTGCCGCCGGAAGAACCATAACCCGATGTGTAATAACCCGAGGAACCACCCGAGTAGCTAGCCCGTCTTGCAGCATGCCGAGCATGGATGTTCGACAAATGATTGTGAATGTGCGCATGCAACCGACGAAGCGGTCCAACATGGCCATAACCTCCAGACGATCCCCCGGATGAACCGGATCCTCCGGATGAACCGCCGTAATAATACGCGGCTCCCGATGACCCATAGCCTCCGGAAGAACCACCGCTCGAGCCATACCCTGCCCAAGCAGAATTACCAACCACGCAGCAAGCTGTGGCAATCACCATTGATGCCAAAGACCAACGTACGATCATTGTTCTCATGACGCTCCTCTATGATCCGATCGGACTGAAATGCTAGACCCAGTACGGATGGGTACCTAGGATGAGGATATCTCAAAAGATGGGCAGTTCAAGCAGTCTGGGTAAGATTTGCAGCCCACTTGATGTTTTACGGAGAGACTTCTATGGATTTTGGAGCAGCGCGGCCCTGACCGTCTGCAAAACGCGACTCTGGACATCCCGGAATTCGCCATCGACAAAGGCCCCGGCCGCCGCCCGGTGCCCCCCTCCCCCGAATTGCTTGGCCACTTCGTTGCAATCGACGTGACATCGGGAACGGAAGCTGATTTTGTGACCTCCCTTGAGCTGCTCAATCATGATGAATGCGACTTTTGCCCCTTCGATCGCAAGCGCCATGTTGATAACATCCTCGGTATCGCTCGGCAGGGCACCGGTCTCGGAGAAGTCTTCTTTGCGCACATACGTATGGACCAATTGCCCTTGGCATTCCTCGGCGACTTTGGAGAGTATTCGGCCTCGCAATCGAACGCGGCCGATCGTATCCCGTTCGAACAGATCCCCATAGATAGATGATGGCGACGCTCCTGCATCGACCAGATCAGCGATCACGCGATAGGTAGCGCTGGTTGTGGATGCGAACCGAAACCAACCCGTATCGGTTGCGATCGCGGCGTACAAAGCTCCAGCCATCGCTTTGCTGATCGGAACCCCCGCATGCTGAGCGCAACGGGCTACCAAATGCCCTGTGGCTTCCGCGCTCGTATCCTTGAACCACTCTGCTCCGAGTTCGTCCTCTCCGACATGATGGTCGATCACCATCTTGTGACCGCTAAAGCGACGTACAACATCCGCCATCGGACCGAGCTGCGACCATGCGCTGGTATCGAGAATGATCAAACAGTCCCCTGAGACCTCCTCCGGCGCGATGGATTCACCGAGGACGCGAATCGATTGCCTGGGATCGAGAAAAGTAAGAATAGGAGGGGTGGGATGCCCATTGACGATCGTCACCTCCTTGCCCATCCCTTGCAGGATGCCAGCCATCCCAAGTTCGCTGCCGAGAGCATCGCAGTCGGGGCGGATATGACTCGTCAATATAAAACGTTGATGCGCGTTCAAACGCGAAACGAGTTTGTCCCAGGACACTGACATAAGGGGATGTTTTTCTAATCGACGTGCGATCGCTATCGGAAATGAGCGGTAATCTAAAATCTAGTTCGCTCCATCGTACCGCGTTTCGGGGAAGCGGTGGGGTCACCTCCCCGGAAAAAGAGAAGCGGAGAATAAAGCCTTAGGATAAGTTCTGCCTTATTCCTATCGCAAAAACCGTGCGTACAGATCGGTGGTTACTATGTGGTTGGCACGCAAAGCACTAGGGTTTTTCATAACCCGACGCGTGAGCGAGGGACGCAAGAGGGATGACTTTGCGAGCGACGTAACGTCATCCCTCGCTCACGCTTCGGGTTGGGATCGGCACGAAAACCGCAACTCTACGACATAGGGCTCACGGCCATCCCCAAGCTCCTCCGAATTGCGTGCGTGTTCCAATTGCGTGCCACCCAAGATCGGATCAGGGCTCCATGCGGGTGAGCCGCATGGTGCCCTTTTCAGTTTCATCGACCCATCAAGAGGCGTCAGCTGCCAAGACCCCGGCGACCTTGTGTCGCCTGGTGAATCAGCTTCTTGGCTAGCACCGGCGAAACTAGACGGCCAAGACCCCGGTGGCCTTGTGCCACCTGGTGAATGAGCTTCTTCAGCTAGAGAAGCGTGCGACCCCAACGCTAGCTGAGGAAGCTTTGCCTCCGGTTGCACAAGGCAACCGGGGGGCGTTATGGGTGCCAGTCGCTTGCTAGCGATGAAGCCTGGCTTCCAGTGGCACAAGGCCACTGGGGAGCCACCCGAAACCACGTCCATCGCAAAAGCCTCTGGACGTGCCACCTGCGGCACCCGACCCGCTGGAACGTTATCTCTGGGCAAACAAAAAACCGGCGTCCGCACTTGCGCGATCCGCCGGTTTCGTGGTCCCTGGCACTGGGGCAAACGGATGTTTGCCCCAGTGCGCAGTCGCAAGCCTTATCGTGTAGCACCAGCGAACGGCGAATGACCCAGTATTCACCGTCCGTTGGTTATGTGCTGCTCCAACCCAGGAGGAAGGCCAGTCGAGTATTCCCGCAAATTCCCGACTGACGATAAGGCTTTTTGATTGGTTCGTTTCTCTGTTTCAAACACGCGGTGGCGATTGCACTCATAGAACAATCGATGCCATGGGATTACGAAATCCCGCGACGGAGTGTCAACACCGGTTTTCCGTTACTCAAAAAATTCTTCGGTGAATCCGATGTGGCTAGAAGATCCGAGCTGAAAACCGTCCCTAGAACTTGATGTTGGTTTTGGGTAACTGGGACTGCAAACGCTTGACCCCTTCCGCACTCAAGCCGTTATTGGTCAATACAAGATCCTTGAGCTTGGTCAACTCTTTCAGACCCTGAATCCCTTCGTCGGTGATAGCGGTCTTGCCCAAATGAATAAACTCAAGCGATCGGATCCGGGCGATATGGGGAATCGCGGCATCTCCGATCGAAGTGTCATCCAAGTTCAAGCGTTTCAGCGGCAGTTCGACCAGGAACGTGATTCCGCTGTCGGTGACCTGCGATCGCCACAGATTCAAATCCTCCAGTTTGTTCAGCTTGCCTATCTCGGCCAAAGCGCTGTCTTGGATACTGGTTTCGCTCAGATCGAGGGAGGTCAAGTTCGGGAACTTGCCGATCTGTTCGACGATACCCTGAGTCGTGATCGCGGAATCCCGCATCTTGATCTTCGATATCTCTTTGGCTCCTGCGATCGAAGACAACGCATGGCCACCAACGCGCGTGCGAAAGACATCGAACTCCTTCAGCTTGGTCATTCCCGATAGAGCACCGAAACTCTGATCGGTGACGGCGCAATTCTGGAACGAGATGGCGACCATGTTGGTCAAACCCGCGAGATGCATCATGCCCGCATCGGTGATTCGCGGACCCGATAGGGTTAGGTTACGAAGCTTGCTCAGCCCCTTCAAATGCGTCAATCCCTCGTCGCTGATCTGATGGCATTCCGCGAGATCGAGAAGCTCGAGTTGGATTGTGTCTTTGAGATACGAGAGTCCTTGATCGGTCAACTCGGTGCGAGGGATACGGATCCGTTTGATCGCAGCGACCTGCGAAAGACTCTTCATGCTCTCATCGGTGATCGGGCATCGATCGATCCCTACGTCATCGATCTTGGGAAAACGTGCCACTGCGGCGATCGTAGCGTCGGTGATAGGGCATTGATCCATCCGCAGCGATCGGAGGTTTGGCAAACTTGCGAGCGAGACGATCCGTTCATGAGTCGCCTGCGGACCACCGACCGAAATCGATTGCAGTGACGGAAGATCGAGCACCTTGGGAAAGACTTTGCCCCAGGTGTCACTGCATTTGCGGAAATCGATGCTGACAACCTGACCGTCCTTTTCTTGGATCTGCACTCCGGCTAAACCGCGGATGGCCTGGATCGCAGCCGTCGAAGCCCGATCTTCCTGGGCTCTAAGGGTGACGGTACCAGCCAACAAGGAACAGGAAAGTGTTAGCAGAGCGATCAAATGACGGTACATGTTTCGTTCCAGAGGTCGCATTATGCGGGATAGGAAAGGAGGGAGGTCGCGGTTACTGCAATCCAGGGAAAATGGTGGTCCAGGGGTGGGAGATTGGCAAGCCGCAGGTCGAATAATTGGCAAGGTTTGCGCGCGTACCCTCAATTTGGCTAGGCAATCGATTCCGAACGCAAAGAGTACAATTCTCATCCTTTCCTGCGACTTGCATTTCAGAAGCCAGAGCCGAGCGTGCTAAGTTTTGATTGCTTGTGGTTCTGAACGTACTCGCAGGATAGGAACTTGCGCGACATATGCTCATGCGGCATCCGCTACCCGATCTCCAATTTGCTTACCGCCTCCCCTATGGTGCCTCCGTCACGGAACGTGGGGTGCAGTTCACTGTATTCAGTCGATCTGCTACCGCTATGCGACTTCTCCTGTACCGAGGGGTCGAAGATCGCGAGCCAAGTGAGGTGGTCGAATTCGATCGCAAACAGGACCGTTGGGGGGATGTGTGGAGCATCCATCTGCACGGTCTCAAGGCCGGGCAACTCTATCATTTCCAAGCCAACGGCCCGTTCGATCCGGAGTCCGGTCAATGGTTCGACGGCAATGCGCGCTTGATCGATCCCTACGCCAAAGCCCTCGCAGGTTGTTTCCAACACACGACCGACGGAGTGATTCGTCCTCCGAAATGTGTCGTTGTCGACGATAGCTTCGATTGGGAAGGAGACCGCCACATCCGTCGCTCCATGAGCGACTCGATCATCTACGAGATGCACATCCGAGGTTTCACTCAGAGCAAGACGAGCCATGTCAAACATCCTGGCACGTACTTGGGTGTCATTGAAAAGATTCCGTACCTGAAGAGCCTCGGGGTCACGGCTGTCGAGTTGATGCCTGTTCATGAGTTTCCGATTTTCGATATTCATGGCAATCAACCGGAGCGGCCCAATTACTGGGGCTACGACCCGATGGCGTTCTTCTCGCCTCATCGCGGTTATGCGCATTCGAAAGAACCCGGCTCGCAGGTCCATGAATTCAAGACGATGGTCAAGGCTCTGCACCAAGCCGGAATCGAAGTCATCCTCGATGTCGTATTCAATCACACCTGTGAAGGCAATGAACGAGGACCGGTTCTCTCGTTCAAGGGTTTGGAAAACCAAGTCTATTACATCCTCAACTCCGGGGGAGCTCACTACAGCAACTACTCCGGTTGCGGTAATACGTTCAACGGCAATCACCCTGTTTGCCGCGAACTGATCTTCCACTGCTTGAGGCACTGGGTTCACAACTACCACGTCGACGGCTTCCGGTTCGACCTGGCCAGTATTTTGTCGCGCGATCGATACGGAAATCTCATTCCCAATCCTCCCCTTGTGGAACTGATCGCTGAAGATCCGATGTTGGCCGACACCAAAATCATCGCAGAAGCATGGGATGCTGCCGGAGCTTACCAGGTTGGTTCGTTTGGCGACCTGCGCTGGGCGGAGTGGAACGGACGCTATCGCGATGATGTCCGTCGGTATTGGCGCGGCGATCCGGGAATGGTCGGTGCCATGGCGACTCGCCTAAGCGGTTCATCGGATCTGTACGAACACGCCGGACGAGCTCCCTACTGCAGCATCAACTTCATCACATCGCACGATGGTTTCACCCTCAACGATTTGGTGAGCTACAAGGAGAAGCACAACGAAGCCAATGGCGAGGGGAACCGTGACGGCGACAACCATAATTGCAGCGACAACTATGGCGCCGAGGGTCCGACTAAGAAGAAGGGGGTGGAACAAATCCGGGTGCGGCAAATCAAAAACATGCTCACCAGCCTGCTTCTCAGCCAGGGGGTCCCTATGCTCGTCATGGGTGACGAAGTGCGTCGAACTCAGAAAGGCAACAACAACGCCTATTGCCAAGACAACGAAATCTCTTGGTTCAATTGGGCCAACGTGGAACAGTATCCTGAGATCTTGCGATTCACTCAGGGCTTGATCGAATTCCGACGTATGCAGCCCTCGCTGCGCCGCGAAGAATTCCTCACCGGCCGCCCCCAAGATCAACGGGGCGTACCCGACGTGAGCTGGTTTGAGTCGACGGGCAAGCCGATCAACTGGGATGCTCCCGACGGAACCCTGGTCTGCTGGCTCGGCAAGCCCCTTCCGTCCGATGACCCGGAAGGAGTGGGTCGGGATATTCTGATCATGCTCAACGGCACACCGGAGACGAAGACCTTTATCTTTCCGGCAGCGACCCGCGGCCTCCGTTGGCGGCAACTGATTGATACATCTAAAGATGCTCCCAAGGATATCTATCCCAATCTCGATGGCCCGGTGGCACCCGCCAACCGCCATGTTGATTTGATCTATCGATCGTCCATGGTGTGGGTCGCTGAGTGAGCGACTCGCCCTGTGCCGCGTTCAACGCGATGAGGACGGAAGCTCGCGAATCCGAATGTTGCGATACCAAGCTTCCGTCGGTGGCCCGGAGTGAATCTGAAGCGCGATCACTCCGCTCTTGGCGATCTTGGGATCGGTTTCGGTGAACTCCACCGTCAACGATCCATTGAGCCAAATCTGGATGTGATTGTCGATAGCTCGCACCATCAACTGGTTCCAATCCCCGTTCTTGAGCGCAGCAACCACGACTTTGGGATCTCCCTCGGCCAGCATCTTGTTGCGCCGCGATTCGTCATACAAACCGCCCCAGACGGGTCGATTCCAAGCCGAACCGATATCGCACTGATAGCCGCTGACCTCGGTCGAGTCGGGGACCCGGGATGTGCGGAACTGAACGCCGGCATTGTCGCCGTTCCCTTTCAGCTTCGCCTCCAGCTTGAGTTCGAAATTCGTGTACGTACACTCGGTGCAGAGAAACTCATTGTGCGGGATCGTACGCTCCAAAGTCCCTGCGACAACCGCACCGTTCTCCACGCGAAACCAATCCAGGTTCCCTTCCCAACCCTTCAGACTCCGGCCGTCGAATAACGGTTGAAAACCCTCTTCGAGAGGGACCGTTGTCGTCTTCTCGTTCGTTTCTTGAGACATGACCTGCAAATGCAAACTGAACGGGCAGCTTAGAAGAGCCAAGCCTGCACTCCATAAACGAATGTTCTTGAGCATCATGTTTTTCTCACTCACAGAATGAATTCATGCAGAGATCTTACAAGTGACCGAGCAGGGCATGGACCAATCGCTTGCTCGCCAGTTGTCGATCTCCCTGGGACCAATCCAGCAATTCGGTTGCTTGCTTGCGCTCCTCTGCAGATGGATAGCGCGACAAGCATGCAAGGAACGCTCGCTCGATGATTGCTTCCCAATCGAGCGAACTCTCCGCGAGTTGAAGGGAAACTTCATTGATCCGCTCATAGGGATGCTGATTGGAGATCTCGTAAGTGATGCGATCGGATGTCCATGCCAGTGCCGTCTGTGGGTCTGATGGAATGGGTGGCGTTTGCTTGCCGATGTTTGTCGGATTCTTGGCTCCGGTCGGGTTTGTCGCTGGTTGCGCCAATACGCCTGACGAAGGATTCTCCTCGGACGTTTTGGTCCAACGGGATAAAGCATTCAAGCGGTCGAGTGCTCGACCATTCTCTGTGGTTGCGGGATAGTTGGCAAAGAGCCTAGTTCTTTGTTGAAGGGAAGCCAGAACCGAGGGATCCAGCGCGAGGAATTCCTGAGCATTGACAGAACGGGACTCGAAGGACATCGGAGAAGACATAACGATCCATGAAACGATCTGCCGTAGGCCCGCCTGTTGGGTTTGAGCCTCCTGAGCCAGGAAATCGAGCAGATCTTTGCGATCTTCGAAACCTTCCGAATCCGTCAATCCAATAGTCGGAACGAGCGGCTGGCCGACGAGTCGTTTCCATACAAAGTCGACCATAGCCTTCCTGGCCAGCGAACTGTCCTCGAACCACTTGGCCAAACCGGCTCGCGGATCCTCGCTATTGGGGATCGCCTTGCCATCGGGACAGACGGGAGAAACGATTGTCACCCTTCCTTCGGCATCCGACACATACAGTCCTTTTTTGTCTGTGGGCTTGGATTGAGCCGGGTTGAAGACGGATGCAAAGGCAGCCGCATTGCCGAGAACTGTTTCGGTAGAGAGTGTTTCGCTTGTGATTGCAGAAAAGGGAATCGCGGGAACACCCGATAGGCGTGAACCTTGAAGAGCAAGGGTCTCGAGAGCCGACCATTGATCCAGTGTTCGTCCCGCAGGGCTTCGACCACTCGCAGCAAGCAACTTCGCGTTCGACTTCTTACCGGCCGCGATCCAGCGACGCAGCCAGAATGCTGAGGGATCGTTTCCTTGAAGATCACTGCTGACCAAACGACCTTCGATTTGCCCTAGGGACTCGTTTTGCTGAATCGATTGCTGCAGCCACGCGTCGAATACCTTGAGCGCGTCTTTGTCATCGATTGGCATGCTGCGATCAAGATAGTAATCGCTCAGTGCACTGGCCCAATGACGGTCGAATTCCTCCGACTCGATCCATCGTTGAGCTAATGCTCTCGAAGCATCCAGCGACGGATTGGCTGCACCTGCCTTGCGGCCCCACTCCCGTTCGGTATCGGTTGGCAAACGACCGATCAGGACCCAGGCCAATCGATCCTCGAGCGCTCGCAGATCGGTTAACTTGCCGGGGGTGATCTTTAAGCGATCCCACAAGTGTTCGAGTTGCTGATCGATCACAGCGACTACTTGTTGTTCGCTCTGCGAGTCGGTTTGAGTCTGCGAGTCGGTTTGAGATGGTCTAGGTGGGCGAGACTCCTTGGACTGAACAATGACCTCGGGCCTCATATCGGCTTTGGGCTCAGGCTTTGCAGTTGATTTGTCGATGGGTTGGGTCGCCGCCACCGCATCGGTTGGCGTCGGGGGAATCGGTGGTTCAACCTTCGCTTGCAATACAGGAGATGGCGTCGACTCATTTTTGGACTGGGCGACATCCGCCTTATTCTCGAATAGCGATTCGGAGCCGCTGCCGATGGGGGGAAATTCCTGGGTAGGGATTTGCGTGGTCAAAGGCCGCTTGGCCTCGCGGGAACGCCAGAACGGATAAACAGCGATCACCCCGAGGAGCGAAGCGGCGAGAGCCAGCGCGCCCCAACGCGTCAAGGGATTTGTTGTCAAGGGATTTGTAGAGTGGTTTAGCGTTGTCCCGACTCGGGACTTGCCGCGACGATCGGCTTCGACGTCTTTGAAGGCTCGATTGACGGCCGCGATGAGTTCGTCGTTGGTGAACAGGGGGGTGTCAGCGCTCTGATTCTTTGCGGCATGGTGGATCGCATCCAGGTTGCGCAGGAGGTTGGGAGGCGCGTCCTCACCGAGCCATTCCCGGAGCAGGGAATCCATGGCGGGGTCGGGAGGGGAATCCCCATCGTTTCCTTGAGGGTCGTTTGGCCCTTGAGGCTGGACGGGAGGAGGAATGGCGTTCATCGTTTCGTTTTCTCTTCCAGGCATTGCCTGAGTTGCAATTTGGCGCGTTGCATCAAGTTCTTCGCGCCGTGTTCGGTAATACCCAGCGAGCGGGCAATCTGCTCGCGGGTTGCATTTTCACTAAATCGCATTTTCAGCGATTGCTGAGCGCGTTTCGTCAACCGGGAAAAGCAATCGGCCAATGCGTCGATCACTTCGTTGCCCGAGGCATCGCATCCTGCCCATCGACTCCAATCCCGATCGAGCATTTCCATATCGTCGGTGACGGCGAATCGTTCTTGTCGGCGACGAAGGGTGACGAGCAAGTGGAACGCGACGCGTCTTAGGTAGGAAGCGGTGGCTGCTTGGCTGAAGTTCTGAAACGGATGCTTCAGCACAGCCACGAACGTTTCCTGGGTCAGATCGTCCGCTAGCGAGGGATCGCAACCGATCGCTCTCAAATATCGCCAGACACCCGTCTGATGCTCCGCGATCAAGGTCTCCGCATCCCAGGCAGCATCTGGCGAATTTGAGGAATCGGTCAGTTCATCGAGCACGCTAAGCGAATAGTCCTTTGATCAACTTTCCGCTGTTGGCGATCTTCATCGGACGGCCATTGCGGCTGGTGAATGTCGTTTCCAACGAGATACCCAAAGCGTGGCAAACAGAAGCCATCAGATCTTCCGAAGAATAAGGTTCGGTAGCGACCTCGGTACCATCTTCATTGGTTGCGCCGATCGCTTGTCCACCTTTGATTCCTGCGCCGCCGACCACCACGCTCCAAGACCGGGCCCAGTGATCTCGGCCAGCATCTGCATTGATGCGCGGTGTGCGAGAGAACTCGCCCATCCAAACGATACAGGTATCTTCGAGCAAACCTCTTTCGCTCAGGTCTGCAACCAGCGCGCCCATGGCTTTGTCGAGAACGGGCAGACGGTCGTTGGACAGCGTGCGGAAGATGTTTTGGTGATTATCCCAACCACCCAGATCGACTTCGACGAACGGAACTCCTTGTTCGACCAATCGTCGTGCCAACAAGCATCCTTGGCCGAACCCGTTCTTGCCGTATCGTTCCTGCACGTCGTCTGCTTCCTTCTCGACTTTGAAGGCTTCCATCTGCTTGCTGGTCAGCAGATCGAAAGTTTTTCCGAGAACCTTTTTGTGATCTTCGAGAACAGATCCTCGTTTTTGCGAGATGAAGGAGTTTTCGATAGCTTCAAGAGCGAAGCGTCGCTGGGCCAATCGATCGGAATCGACACTCATCTCGAGATTGCGAACGCGACCGTTGCTGGTGACATTGAACGGAGCCCAGGCCATCCCCAGGAAGCCGGGACCTTCGCTTGCTCCGCCGACCGAAACGAAAGGTGGAATTTCTAGATCGGGTCTCTGCGAGATCAATTCATGAGCGATAACCGCGCCGTAGCTTGGGTAGTCGACATTGGCATCGGGAACATATCCGGTGTGCATGTAGTAGCGACCGCGATTGTGATCGGCTTCGCGCGTGCTCATCGAGCGAATGATCGCCATGTGATGCATCTGCTGAGCCATCGAGGGCATATGTTCCGAGATACGAACATCGCCCGAGGTGCTGATCTCTTTGAATTCTCCGCCGTTGTCGCTTCCAGGCTTGAGGTCCCAGATATCCATGGTCGATGGTCCGCCACCCATCCATAGGAGGATGCACGACTTGCGGTTCTTTTTGAGTGTATCGGCATGGACTCGAAGCGAATGGCCAAACGAAAGGGATGCGCCCACCATGGCGGTTGCTCCCGCGGCATGGCTCATGAAGTGTCGTCGGGTCATTCCCCGGGGTGTTGCGAATCGGTTCCACATAGGTCTTACCTCAAAATAGTCTTGCAAAGCATTGCGAACAGAGAAGAGTAGGGTTGTTATCGATGAGTAAACAATGACTAGTGAATAAAGATGAATTCGTTGCTGTTCAAAATTGCCCACCACAAATCCTGCAGCATCCCGCCGACATCTCGTTTTCGAGCATCCATCAGCTGTGTGGCTATCGTCAGTTCCTCTGGTTTCGCCTTTCGGCCAAGCCCGGCAATGAACAGAAACTGAACTTTCTCTTGCGGCGAGGATTTGTACTGCGATAGTTTTTGCAACCACGATCCAGGTTCGATGGAAATCGCATCCTTAATCAAGTCGCCGTTGAACATCATCAAGCTTTGAGGAATCGAACCGTTGAAGGTGGTGGTTTCATCCCCTTCATCAGTCCCGAACGCGACGATAAACTGCCGCATCCAATCATCGCGGCGGCGTTGCTGTTCGTCGAGATTTCCGCGTCGACCGGCTTGGGTTGCCACCGTCAAGGACTGATACAATTGCTCAGCCGACATCTGGCGGGTGTAGAAGTGCGAGAACTTGGGAAGTTCGCCGAGCGTCGGATCATCGCTCTCGTTTTCTTTGATGCTGCGCGATGACAATTGATACGGCTTAGACATGGTGATCCAAACAATCAATTGCTTCAAATCGTAGCTCTTGTCCCGAAAGTCTTTGGCTAGTTGCTCGAAGAGCTCTGGGTTGGAAACCGGGTTATGCGGCCCGAGATCATCGATTGGCTTGGTGAATCCATAGCCCAAAAAGTAGGCCCACATTCGGTTGACGATCGCTTTATCGAGGTAATCGCTCTCCATCATGAGATTGCCTAGCTCATCGCGACGATTGACTTCCTTTACGTAGCCGCTCTTATCGATCGCAGTGCCGTCGATAAATACCGGATAGGCAACCTTCGTCATCCCGTTGCGCAATTGGAAATAGATTTCGGCTTTGCTCGGATTGCGTCCTTGGCCCGCAAAATCCTCATTGATCAATTCGATATGGTCGATGTCTCGCGTACCGGATGCAAATCGACGCAATGCTCGGGACTGACGGAAGAAGGCGTTGAACTCCCAGAACTTCTGTTGCTTCCACTGATTGAATGGGTGGTTGTGGCATTGCGTACACTGCACTTGCAGCCCCAAGAAAATTCGCGATACGGCAGCCGTCGCTTGGACTCCATCTTCTTCATTGACCTTCATCGCTAAGAAATTAGCGGCACCGTTAAAGTTTTCAGTCCCAGGCCGTGTCGTGCCGGTCGCCGTCACCAGTTCTCGGACCATGGTGTTGTAGGGTTTATTCTCGGCGAAGGAATCGCGGAGATACTTTTGCATTCCCTCGCGGTTGGTCAGCGATCGCTCCTCCATCCCACCGTTGCGACCAATCAAGATGTTGGTCCAGACAGTCGACCAGTTTTGGGCGTAATCCGCCGTATAGTTCTCATCGTTCAGGAGGCGGTTCACGAGCAGGTACCGCTTGTCGGGTGAGCGATCGTTGGCAAATGCCGAGAGTTCCTCGTAGCTTGGAATGCGTCCGAGAATGTCGAGGTAGACACGGCGACACCATTTCAGCTCATCTTCAACAGGCGAGGGACGGATCTCTGCATCCTTCCAAGTCGCCTCCATGGCGGCATTGATCAATTCCACTTGCCGGGGCAGGAGCAATCGCTTGCTGGTTGCGGGATCTGGATCATCGCCGCTCGGTTTCTGCGGGGTTGGCTTTTGTGGAGCGGTTTGGCCGTTGGAGATTCCAGCGTGAGAAAGAATCGCCACCGCCAACGTGAAGCATCCCGCAAGCTGCACGGCGGATCTTTGAATGATTCGGCTAATTTGAGTTTTTCGCATTATTGCTACCGGCTGTTTCGAGACACTCTCAAGATCTCATTCAAGATCTCATGCAACCGCTTCAAGGGACGCGGTTTAGCGACTCTATCAATAAGTTCCTTCGTTCTAGCACACCCTTGCTCGAATTGTACTCACTGAGTGGGCCACTTAGGACCGTTTGTTAGGCGTGATTCCTGTATCATGGTGCGTTTTTTTCGCCTAGCAAGGTTTGCAGCCGATGCTTGGCTTGAACGCGAGCAGCATCGACAGCCTCCGTCAACGACACGGGTACCCCCCCACGTTGACTGGATAGTTGAGCCGCTTCGATGAAGGCCATGATTTCCACAGATTCCTGATTCGGGACGGGAACGGGGCCGCCAGCAAAGAACTCTGCGAAACGAACCACCATCGGCTCATATCCCTCGTATTTCGCGTCATTTTCAATGAAATCGGCCCCAAATACGGTCAATCCATACGCCTGCTGACCGTCTCGGATACCGCGAAAAACGCCGATCCGCCCGTCGCTCCATGCCCCGACGGTGACATCGTTTCCGTCATTGTGGGTCCGACTCACTGTCCGGCACCCCGCTCCCATGGCAGTGTAAAGAGCCTCAACACCATGAATCCCGTACCAAGCCAAGTCGTTGTGGTGGGGCTCCAACGAGCACGGGCTCCAAGCGTGGGCCCCTAAGATTTTGCGGTTGCTATTCTCCCGATATCGCCAGATGGTCGGCGTGAAACGGAGCGAGGAGGAGGTGAACCATTTCCCCTGAAATTTCTCAGAAGCCATCTGAATCGCCAAAGCGTCCGCCAAATCGGCCGAGAGGGGTTTGTCGATGAAACAAGGTTTTCCACCTTGGAAGACCGGAATAACCTGCTCCAAGTGCTTGCGACCGTCGAGGCTGGTCAGGAGCACCGCATCGACCATCCCCACCAGCTTCGGGATCGAGTCGACGATCTCGATCCCCGATTCTCGCAGTTCCTTGGTGTAGCCTTCAACCCGGTTGGCGCTCGACGGGATATCACTGCTTCCCCCTGGGTAAGCTGCAACCAGCTTCAGCCGCCCGACCGGTCCCCCCTTGGATTGCGATTCGCGGATGATTTTTGCGAAAGCTACCGTATGGGAGGTATCCAATCCGATCATGCCGATCCGGATCGGATCCGAAGACCCCTCCTGACCCGCGGACCCCTGAGCTGTCGCAAACCAGATACTGACCATGAGCAACGGGAACGGAAGAACCAAGGACCAACGATTCAAACAGATGCAATTCACCTGCAACCTCCTTCGATGGCGTCAGCGTAAAGCTAGTTTTCAAAAGACTTTGCACGCTTTGCGACGACTCGCCAAAGCGATGGCTTCGACGTTGACGAAACCGGAAATTTAGCAGATACCGGATTGCAATTGGGGAAAAACAGTTCGAACTGTCCCCAAAAATAGTCAGCTTTTTGAGCAACCTGACAGACTATCAGCCGGATCTCTCCGACGATTTGCCGTTGCGTCATGGGAGAGAATCGGTAGGATTGGTGCAATTGAAAGTTCCGATGTGTCAAGCCTTTGAAAAATTCGTTGTGGGTAGGCAGTTCGCTACATGACCGTTACGACAGAACGCAAACAGGAAATCGTCAAGGAGTTCAGGAAGCACGACAACGACAGTGGTTCGGCAGATGTTCAGATCGCCGTTTTAACAGAACGGATCAACAGCATGACCGAGCATATGCGAGGTGCAGTGCGCGATTATTCGAGTCGGCGAGGGTTGCTGAAGATGGTCAGCAAGCGCCGGTCGCTCCTGGATTATGTACGGAAGCATGAGCCGCAACGGTATCTGGATTTGATCACTCGGCTAAACATTCGAAAGTAGTGTAGTGTCGTTCGCCCGCGCGGATTTTGTTTTGCGATCCACCGAACGAGGGGGCTGAAGTCCCAACCCGGTAGACTGCCAGTAGTGTGAAGTCATTATCAGTTTTGCGTCGTCTTTAATTCCACAATCGTTTGTTGTTGGCGTTCCAGTTGTTGGTGTAGTTGTTTGGGATGATTCCCACACAGTATCTTTCGCATCCTGTTGTTTTTTAGTCATTCAATCGAAGGGTTGATGTTGTCGTGAAGATTCGAGTAGAAAAACAGATTGGTGATTCGGTTCTCTCCTTTGAAACAGGCCAGTTGGCCAAACAAGCAACCTCGGCTGTGCTGTGCCAGTACGGGGATACGGTCGTGCTCAACGCTGCGACCACCGGTCCGTCGAGACCCGGAACCGATTTCTTCCCCTTGACCTGCGATTATCGCGAGCGTTTCGCCGCCGCAGGTAAATTCCCAGGTGGCTTCATCAAGCGGGAAGGACGCCCGACCACCAAAGAGACCCTGACCAGCCGTCTGATCGACCGGCCGATTCGCCCATTGTTCCCCGAAGGCTTCTTCGATGAAGTTCAGATCCAGTCGTTGGTCTTGAGCAGCGATACGCAGAACGACGCCGATATCCTCGGGATGAACGGTGCGGCCTGCGCCTTGTTCGTCAGCACCCTGCCCTTCCGCGGCCCGATCGCATCGGTCCGAATCGGGCGAGTGGAATCCCGCTTCATTCCGTTCCCCACAGTCAATCAGTTGGAGGAAAGCGACCTCGATATGATCGTTTCTGCCAACGAGCGCGAAGTGGTCATGATCGAAGGCTTCGGCCAGGAAATCCCTGAGAATGAAATGATCGAAGCGATCAAATACGCACACGGCGTTTGCCGCGATATCATCGCTCTGCAACGGGAGCTGTACGAAAAGATCCAGCCCAAGAAAATGGAATTTGTCTCTCCAGACGATGCTCCGCTGGTTCAGGAACTCAGCAGCAAGTACTACGATCGGTTTTGTGTTGCAAAGCAAACCGAAGGCAAACAAGCTCGCAACGAAGCGTGCAATGTGCTCCGCGAAGAAGCCAAGGCAGCCATGATCCCGGACCCAGCAGCCGAAGGCGCTTTGTGTTCGGACGTCTTCTATCGAGCCTGGCATACGCTGGAAAACCGCGTGGTTCGAGATTTGATCTTGGCTGGCACCCGGTCCGATGGACGTGACACCCTGAGCCTTCGCAATATCCACTGCGAAACCGACTTGCTTCCACGCACCCATGGTACCGCCCTGTTCCAACGGGGAGAGACCCAAGCCTTCATCACCGTCACGCTCGGCACCTCGCGCGATGAACAACGGATCGATGGCTTGATGGATGAGTACAGCAAGAAGTTCATGCTCGATTACAACTTCCCACCGTTCTCGGTCGGAGAGTGCAAACCCAATCGTGGCCCGGGCCGTCGCGAAATCGGTCACGGCATGTTGGCCGAGCGATCGCTCGAACCCATTCTTCCCGATCCTGAAGACTTCCCATACACCGTCCGTCTCATCAGCGACATCTTCGAGAGCAACGGCTCCTCGTCGATGGCCAGCGTGTGCGGCGGTTGCCTGGGATTGATGGCCGCTGGCGTACCGATCACCAACCCGGTGGCTGGCATCAGTATCGGTCTGGTCCGCGAGAAAGATGACCGATTCGTTCTTCTGACCGACATCCTCGGCGATGAAGATCATCACGGCGATATGGACTTCAAGATCGCAGGAACCCAGAACGGCATCACCGGCATCCAGCTCGACCTGAAGATCGACGGCATCAGCGAAGAAATCATTCGCTCCACGCTGAAGCAAGCCAAGGAAGCTCGGATGGAA
>JAGWWZ010000322.1 GCA_018970165.1 Planctomycetota bacterium
ACTTGTCCAGTATTGCTAACCGTGGATTGCCCACCGAACGTCGTATTGTCGACAATGACGTTTCCGAAGACAGGGGCTTCGTTGACGTTGGTCACGCTGACCGTCAGCGTACGTGTACCTATCAAGCCGCCCGAGTCTTGCGACTGCACGATAATCGTATGGCTCTGGTTGGTTTCGAAATCGAGCAATGATCCATTCGCGACCGTCAACACGCCTGTCGTGCTGTTGATAGCGAAACGCCCACCGGCGTTGTCCAACAGCGTATAAGTCTGCGCTGAATTCGCGTCTTGATCCACTCCACGCACCGTCGTGACCGTCGTTCCGTTGGCTGAGTTTTCGGCTACGGAAATCGTTTGCTCGCGCCGGAATGAAAAATCCCAGGCAAACGAGTCCGAATAGTCGTAGCCGTCTGAGCTCGCAATCACGTAGACCGTCTGCCCCGCACTCAACGTCCCGAGACTCATATCGAAATTCATCGACTGATTCTGGGTAAACTTCGTAACTCTCGAAAAGCTATTTCCGTCGATGTGAACGTACAATGTCAAACCATCTGAACTATTCCACGTCTGAAAAAAGGAGTCTGTGATGGAGTAGTTTCCAGTAGCGTTAACAGTGAATGCAGCAATCGCCGCTCGAGCCGAACCCGCCGCTTGAAGCGAACCGACTCCCGGGTGTCCCCCGGCACCATTAAGCTGCAAATAGCAACCGGTCTGGTCATTGGTGGCGTTTTGATCCCCATCAACCGTCCAGATTGCGCCAGCGTCAAGAAGAGCCGAATAACCGATCGGATTGCCAATCGGATTGGATGCATTGTTGCTCGTCGAGGCGGACCATCCCGTCGGTGCATTCCATAAGTATCGCCAACCGGTTACCAGCGGCGCATCTTGACGATAATCGTCGCGATAGTCTCCGACTACATTGCCAAATGTGATCGTCGGTGCTTCATTGACGTCTGTGACTGTAATCGTTACCGTTCGATCGACTGTCAAACCACCCTGATCGGTAGCGCGGACGACAATGTTATGACTCGCGGCTGCCTCGAAGTTCAGCAAACTACCGTTGGCGACGGTCACTTGGCCGGTTGAACTATTGATCGCAAAACGTCCTCCGGCGTTGTCGACCAGCGAGTACGTGAGGCTAGCCCATTGTTCGCGGTCGATCCCGGCCGCTGTACCGACCACTGTGCCATTGGCACTGTTTTCGGCGACCGACAAGCTCGGTGCCGTCGTTTCGACTTGTCGCACGTCGATCTGATCCAGATACATATCGACCGATGTCGTTATTGTAGAAACGTCGCTAAATCGCAGCGTGGTCGTCGTGCTATCGGCGACGAACGTGAAATATTTTCGAGCAAAGGTCGCGGTCGTGGTGCTGAAGTCATAGGAGTACTGAGTCGCCAGTGTGGTGCTGCCGATCGCTTCGGCCTTTAGAAGCTGGGATTTTTGTAGCCCAGTCCCCGAGCCCCAAGCCCCCAGATCAAAGCCGACTTGATACGTTTGGCCAACGGTGGTGGCGATCGTAGTCGTTGCCACACCTGTATTCGCACTGTTGGAGTTGTTAAATCCAAGAGCGAATGTTCCATCGGAACTGATCCCACTGGCTCGCGCGACATTGCCCGAGAGTGTCCAGCCGGTGGTGTTTGTTTCGAATGAATTGTTGCTGACTAGGTTCGTGCCGCTGACCGTTCCGATCTGGGTCGGTGATTCGTTGATATCCTTGACTTGCAGGCTGTACGTGCGATCGGTGAAGGCTCCGGAATTGTCGGTGATTCGGACCGTGATATTGTGGCTCGGGTTCGCTTCGAAATTGAGAACGTTATTCGCCGCGAC
>JAGWWZ010000323.1 GCA_018970165.1 Planctomycetota bacterium
GAAATCGGCGGATGTCGTGGCAGAATCCGTCGCGGATGCGCTCGATGTGAACGATCCGTCGGAGGCACGTCTTCGAAGATGGGAACACGAGTATAACAAAGCGATGAACCGAATGAGGAACTTGGTTCTCGCATTCTATGATGGCTTGAACTTTGGGAAGCTCGTGCGGAGATACCCCGACAAGAAGAACTTGATAACCGATATTCTGATCGGCAATTTGTTCGAGGATCGAGTCGATGAGTTATGGCCATTGATCGAGGAATTGAAGCGGGAATCCATGATGGCGCCCGCAACCGTGTAATGCGTCGATCGAGCCACCTTACCTCGATTAGCGATGCACGTCCCGTCGATCTTTGAGAGGAGATCGATTTGGCGACCAGCACCCCTGTGAGAAATAGCCGGCTACCAGCATCAAGCGAATTGCAAAGTGAGGACGGTGGATACGGTGGATTGGTGCCGGTCCCTACAGATACGCCACTTGCTCTTTCAACAGCGACTAGCTCGCGTAACGGTCTGGAGATAATTGGCCTATAGGAATTGTTGTCTTCTCGCCTGCAATGATTTGTGCTGCGAGTTGACCAGTGATTGGGCCCAGACTGAGCCCCATCATTGCATGGCCTGTCGCCACCGTCAGATTGTTCCAACGATTTGTGCGTCCGATGTAGGGCAGACCATCCGGCGTCACAGGTCGCAATCCAACCCACGGCTCGACACCCTCAAAATGCTGTGGCTTGAACCGTGGCATGTAGCGCGCAATTCCCTTGATAATCCCTTGGATCTTCTCAGGAGCGATGACGGAGTTGGGCTTTCCCAGCGTCATCGTGCCACCAAAACGTAGTTGATCTTCCATCGGGGTCACCGCCACTCTAGCCTCGCAAAGAATCGAACAAACGGCGGGCCGCTCGATGGGCATGGGTAAAGTTAGCGAATAGCCTTTGCCCGCGAGCATGGGAAGTTTTAAACGCAGATCCCGCGAGAGCGATTCCGTCCAGACTCCGCCGCACAAGACAAACTCATCTCCGGCGATCTCCCCACCGGTGGTCTTGAGCGAAACGATGTTCGATCCACGACAATTCCAGCCCGTGATGTGCGTGTTCCACCGAAAAGTGGCTCCCCTCGATTCCAAGTGCGATCGAAGGGAGGCGATGAGCTTGCCGGGGACCAAGTGACAATCCTTGGGGTAATACACGCCACCTTGGACTTCGAGCGTCACGTTGGGGTCAAGGATTTCTATATCTCGAGGCGAAAGAACCTCTGCCGGTATTCCGAGATCCCGTGCCTGCTGAGCCAACCGGGCCTCTTCCTCCAGTGTGTCCTTGGTTGCGCACAACATCAGCAACCCTTTTTTAGCCAACCCCCCATCGATTCCATCCTCGCTCCACTTGATGAACCACTCCCTCGAAGCCAAGTTCAGATCGCGCAAAAGAGGTGCAGCCTGATCGACCTGAGCCTTGGTCGATGCCAGGTAGAACCTCAGGCCCCACTTTAGCATCTCCAGATCGAGCGATGGATTGAGCGAAAAAGGGGACTCGGGGTCACGCATCCAACGAATCGCATGCCCCATAACTCCAGGTGCTGCGAGGGGCACGAAGTGACTCGGCACAATCATGCCCGAGTTACCCTTGGAACAGTTATCGCCATCTGGCGCTATACGATCGACGATCGTAACATCCCAACCATGCGTGAGAGCGAAGTGAGCGGTCGATAGTCCAATAATCCCGCCACCAACAATGACTATTTCCTTTTTCGTTCTCATCGACCTATCGCATTTCTAATCCCTAGAGTGAATCAAACCAAACGGGCCATCAGCAATTCACGTTGACACA
>JAGWWZ010000324.1 GCA_018970165.1 Planctomycetota bacterium
ATCGCGAGCATGGGCCCCGAGTGCATCGTGCTTCATCAATTGCTCTGCGACCTGGCTCGCAAGCGATGGTTCCAAGCCTCGCTTCATGTAGATCTCAGTCAGTTCGGCTAACTCGTGCTCAGGGTTGGTAGCCAGTTCCGCTCGCTCGCGTGCCAAGTCAGCGTTCTCAGTATCCGCTTGTGAACTGACCGAAACATATTCGCCAGCCGCCATCGACATCGCACCGGCGACGAGACCCGCGACTCCCGCAACCAAGATCTCGCTATTATTAGTGCTCGCAGCGGCTACACCGACAACCAAGCTCGCCGTAGAAACAATACCATCGTTCGCACCCAGTACCGCCGCGCGAAGCCAGCCGATACGATCGGTACGATGAAGCTCAGGATGTGATAATCGCATGATGGATAACGCCACCGGTCTGGCTCATCGTCCGCAACGCGGCTCGAGAGCAGTTTGCAACTCCTCCGACGTTGACCCGCATAATCCGATCGAATTCATCAGCGTTCGTCGTTAGCGCGTTCCCAACATGTGCGACGCCCGCATTGTTGACGAGAATATCCAATCGTCCATGCCGTCGAAGAATGTTTTCAAACGCAGAGTCGACCGAGACAGGGTCACCAACATCGCAAAGTTCGGCTGCGGCGTTTCGCCCCTCGGCTTTGAGTTCGGCCAAGCTCGATTCGATCGCGTCTGGCTGCAGGTCGATGATTTCCACTAACGCACCGTGAGCGGCCAAGCGTTTCGCAATGGCCAATCCAATGCCGGAGGCGCCGCCCGTCACAACAGCGACCCTTCCAGCGAGATTGATACTTGTTGATTGCATCATTTTCTTGACTCACGTTGAGTGACAGGAGATGGCTTCCTCATCTATTGCAACCAGTTTACGGTTACGTTCGATCACAAACCATCAGGCAGGTTACCTTTTCTCGACAGAGAGCCATTCACGGCGATCATCTTCGAAATTATTTGATCTTCCGACAACGATCCGTCTCGAATGTTAGCCGAGATGCGCAAGCATCCGGGTGGAATGCACGGAACCTTGCGTAGCAATCTACCATGACGGCGAAGCGAGGAAATCGTTTAACCCGTAGCCGCAGGCGAGGAATGCGGTGCGCGGTCGGTTTGGCAAAAGATGGATGGCAAAAAAATGTTGGGGCAAGAAGATTTCTTAAGGAGATAGTCAGAGCGAACCGCTGATGAGTGCTCATAAGACGCTGATCGAGAGAAGCCAGGTAAGAAGCTTGAACAACGCGACGGCCATCGAAACGTCGCACCGCGTGGCTTGTCCACGCGGAGCGATGATCAGATATCGGGTGGCACGCTCGGAGGCTTTGCGACGGGCGTGGGTATGACAGGCTCCCCAGTGGCCTTGTGCCACTGGAAGCCAAGCTTCACGGCTAGTAAGCGACTGGCACCCATAACGCCCGATCCTTACCCGTACGACGGACTTCCCAGTCCGTCGTCTCTCGCCACGACGGACTCGGAGGTCCGTCGTACAGCTAGCTGAAGAAGCTAATTCACCAGGCGACACAAGGCCACCGGGGTCTTGACCCTGACGCCTCTTGGTGAGTCGATGAAACTAAAAGGCCACCACGCGGCTCGATCGCGTGGAGCCGTGATCGCAACCAGAACGCAAGTCCCACCGCAACGAGGTAACGCATGAAGAACGATCGGTAGGCAAGTTCACACGTCCAAATGTTAGCCGAGATGCGCGAGCATCCGGGTTGAGGCGAACTGAACCTTGCAACTTTTGCCACAGTTCAACCCGGCAGCTTGCGCTGCTCGGCTATCATTTCGCTCGCTACGCTTGCGGTATATGG
>JAGWWZ010000325.1 GCA_018970165.1 Planctomycetota bacterium
ACAACCCGGTGTATTCGCCAAAAATGGCTGGCTAGTTTTGAGTTGGAACAGGCTTCGGTTTCGTCCTAAGGATAGCGACCATGAGTGAACTGGTTTCGAAGGTGCGTGGCGTACGCAAGCGGCAACAGCTTGTCTGGCTTTGGCAGGCAGCATCGCTGGGATTGTTGTTGGGCGGTACTGTGGCCTGTGGGTTGGCAATCACGAAGCGGTTGCAAGGCGATTTGTTTCCATCGACCTGGGTTGCCATCAGTTCACTCATCGGCTTGAGTGTTGGAGTGATCGTAGCCCTTATCCGATTTCGATCTCTCCATGCAGCAGCTCGTGAAATCGACCGTGCATGCGACCTCAAGGATCGCGTTGTTACGGCTCTCGATTTCCAGGGCCGATCGCGGTCGGGGCATGCACTCACTCCTGTGCAGGAACTCCAGCTTCACGATGCCGAAGATCATGCGCGAACGATTGACCCGATCCAGGTAGCACCTGTGAGAGTTCCTCGTTCTTTCGTCAGCGCACTTGCTGTTAACCTTTGCGCTGCGGCAATTCTGCTGGTCCCTGTCCGCAACGAAACCTCACTCGCAACCCCCGTGATCAATGAAGTCGTCAATCGCCAAGCAGACAAGGTCCAAGAGAGTTTGCAAGAGCTTCGAACTATTCAAGAAGAGCAGAAGGATCCCGAGTTAGAAAAGCTCTTGCAGGAACTGCAATCCGTTCTGCAGGAGATGAAGGAGCCGGGGGTCGATCCCAAGGAAGCGATGGCCAAACTCTCCGAAATGGAGTCGGCCTTGATGGACATGCAAGCGCAACTGAAGGATCCTGAATCACTGGCCCAGATGGAAAAGGTCGGAGAAGCACTCGCGCTATCTCCCGCGATGGCTCAAGCGGGCAATGCGCTCGCCAAGGGAGAGATGGATAAGGCCGCCGAGCAACTCGCCAAACTCGAGATGCCCGAACTGGATCGTCAAACCGAAAAAGCCATGCTCGAGAAACTCGAGCAGGCCAAGAGTCAGCAAAACAAGAATGAAAGTGCTTCCCAAAAGAAACCCGAGAACAATATCGACAAAGCTGCCGAGCAGATGTGCCAAGGGGTCAGTCAAGGGAATCGATCGAAGTTCAGCGAAGGAGCGAAAGGCCTGAGCGGCGAGGACAAGAAACTATCCAACAAGAAGAAGCTTAGCGATTTGTTGAAGAAGCAAAGTCAATGTTTGAGCGAATGCAAGTCCGAGTGCGAAGGGGAGTGCCAGTCGCAAAGCGAATCGAAATCCAACAAGCCTGGTAACAAGGCGGGCAAATCGTCCGGGGACAAAACGCCCGGTGACAAGACGCAGCAACTCGCGGCCAAACAGCAGATGAAGATCAAAGGCCAAGAGACCGGACAAGGCCAATCCGACATCGAGACCGAGAAATCGAACCCGCAGGAAGAGGAATCGCTCCGGGCCTATCGCGAACAAGCGGAAAAGTTCGAAAGCCTTAGCGAGTCTGCTTTGGAAACCGAGTCGATCCCGATGGGCCACCGCCAGACGATACGCAAGTACTTCGAATCGATCCGCCCCTCCAGCGACCAAGTCGATCAAGTCAAGGAAAAAACCAAATAGCTGAAACGGATGGTGGGCAGAAAAATGCGTGGGCAGAAAAATCTGCGCACCAGGGACGGTATGATCCGAAGCCCTATGTTTGTTCTACTCCGCGATTTTTTGACTGTGCCGCATCTCCGAAATTGTGAAAAGAATCCACGAACATTGCTTTGTACGTCATTTTGACGTACAATCCAGAAGTCCGAAGGTTCAGAAGTGGCAGGGGTATCGATGGCATCAACAAA
>JAGWWZ010000159.1 GCA_018970165.1 Planctomycetota bacterium
TGCAGCGACTCGCCGGGGACATAACGCATGACGAGGTAGGGGACTTCGCGATCGGCGTCGACGTCGTAGATCGGAACGACATTTTCGTGGACTACCGCAGCCGCAGCTCGAGCTTCCTTGGCGAACCGATGACGGGCCGTTCCATGGAAGGCTAATGTGGGAGCCAAGACCTTGATCGCGACGGTGCGATGGAGCTCGGTGTCAAAACCCTTAAACACGATCCCCATGCCACCGGACCCGAGAAGCCGCTCGATGTCGTAGCGACCGATTCGGCCGAGCATCTCCGGATGGGAAGGTGGCGAGAGGAGTTTTCTCGATAGAGTCTCGGCCCATTCATCGGGTTGAGCAATATGGCTGCGGTCGGTGGACGAGGAGAGCACTTCGCGCGCTTGCGACCAATCCCCCTCTTCGCCGGCCAAAGCATGCAGTTTGGTTTGGCAGGTAGAGCACTGCTCGAGATGCTTCAGCCATGCATCGGAATCGGCATCGCTGACACTGCCGACGAGCAAGTCGTGGAGTTGGTCGTTGCTGCAGCATGCTGGATGATGCGGAGTTGTCATTCGCTGGTCTCCCACTGCTTCACCAATTTTCGGATCCGATCCATGATGCGGCAACGACTCAGGTAGACGACTCCTTCACGCACGCCGAGCGACTGGGCGACGTCAGCGATAGGGCGTTCCTCGATGGTCGATAACCAGAATGCCTGCCAGGTCGAATGCGCTGCCGTGCGGCGTACCTCGGTCGCCGCCCGTGAAAAGAGCTCCCAGCGGTATTCAAGATCCCAAAAGGTTGTGGTGGTTGACTCGCGTTGCACGAGATCGTCCCATGGAACGTTGGAACCGAACTCGGGGCGCGTCGCGCGGCGAGTGATCAGGTCGAGGGCTTTGTTCCGGGCGATCCGAAAGAGCCATGGTCGAAACGGGGTTGGTTCGTCCCGATCCAACCACTGATCGATCGACTTGGAGATGGCCAAGAGAACTTCTTGAACGACGTTGTCGGCGTCGGCGGTTTGCAGTCCCATCTTCTTGGCGGTTCGGTGGATCACGGGTGAATAGATTTCGGTGAAGTCTTGCCAAGCGACCGCATCGGCCGAATCCCGAAGCTTCAGCAGCAGACTGGCTCGCGTTTCGGGGTTGAGATCATGCATCGTGGGGGAAATTCTGGAATGGAACAGACAGGCCGTCCGGGTGGGATCCCTTTCAGAATGCCCGTCGAATAAGAAAACGCAACCAGCCGCAGAATCTTTCAGGGGAAATGGTCAGTTGCCGCAAAACGTTTCTATTTAGGTGCCACCGACCGCTAGGAAAGATTCCTTAACGATTGATTCCTTGGACCCGAATGGCATGAGGCGCGGCCTGAGACATAGCGGTTTCCATCGATGAAATATCTATAAAGAAGGTCGGTACCTTGCCGAATACCAATGCGAGTCGATCGAGCTATACGGAAGCGGGGCGGTTCCGCAGGGTTCTCAATCCACAGGGAGTCGTGTTGTACCAGATCGATGCCGTCATGCTGACGATTTAGGCCCAGAGCTTTGCAGAGTTTCCCTGGACCGCTGGTCAGTTCGATAGGGTTTGCGACGCCTCGATGTTGCAACATCTGCTCGACTCCTGAGATCGGTTCGATTGCGCGGATGAGAACGGCGGCGCCTCGACCTTCCATTTCACTCACGACGTTCATGCACCAACAGGAATGGATGCAATAGACGTAGAGTGTTCCGGGCTGAGCGAACATGGAGCGATTCTTGTTGGTCAACCCTCGCGCTGCATGACACGCGGGATCGTTGCGCCACAGGTAGGCTTCGACTTCGACAATCCAACCGGACAAGCGACCTGACTCGGTTTCGTGGACGAAGTGTTTGCCGAGCAGATTTCTTGCGAGGCGAAGTGTTGGTTGAGAATAGAAACCGCGATCCAGACGCATGACTATGCGGTTCGCTCTACGGGAATTTTGGAGGTCGTTTTTGCTGGAATGCATTGAGCCCCTCAACGGCTGCTTCCGTGCTACACGCCGTCGCCATGACGGCGGCACCGGTGGCTAAATGCATAAGGAGATTTTCGCCGATCATTTCATTGAGCAGACGTTTGGTGATTTGCACGCTTTCCTGTGCGCCGACAGCGATTTGTTTTGCCCACTCGTTGGCATATGCCCAAACCAAATCCGAGGCGACCAATCGATGGACCAAGTGGATACGATGTGCCTCGTCACCGTCGATGGACTCGTTACCTAGAAGAATCCGTGAAGCGATCGAACCTCCGCATCGAAACATGAGCAAAGGTGCCACCATTCCAGATACTAACCCGTAGCGAGGTGCTGGCGCCGAAAACGATGCTTTCTTTGTGGCGACGACCAGATCGCTAGCAAGAACGAGGGCGAGCCCCAAGCCAACCGCAGCGCCGTCGACAGTCGCGATAATCGGTTTGGGGCAACGGAGCATCGACTCAATCAGTTCTTGAATCTCTTCTGCAATGTCCCGCCAATTCTCCAAGGCGTCGAGATCTTGGCTGGTCGCTTGCCATTCTTTGAGATGAACGCCTGAACAAAAGGTTGCACCGGTGGCCGACAAGATAATGGCGCGAACCGATTTATCCCGATGAAAGTCAGATAAAGCATCGATCAACTGCTGGATCATTTCCCGCGACAGGGCGTTATGTGTCGCGGGTGCATCGATCAGAATGGTGCCACTGGGTGCAACCTTCTGAAGCCGGATCATGGCTGGCGCAGTCCGAGTTGCTTTTGGAGATTCGAGAACCAAGCGCTAGGAATCTGGTTTGCTTCCCCATTGGCGATACTGCGAACTGCCGTGGTATTCGGGGCAGCAGCGAATCGTCCGAGCAGCTCTTCTTCGTTCGGAAAGAAAGAATTGATTTTCACGACGTAATAAATTTCCTTGGCAGCATCGGGTACCACGATATTTTCGCCGACTTGAGCGTTGAAAATTTTCTCCATGAATGCGTTGTCGATCGATTGTATTCCTTCTACGTTGCTCAATCGCAGACGATCCATATTTGCGAACATTGCATTGAACCAAGTGAATGGCGTGGGTCGAACAACGAGGGCTCGTTGGTTTTCATCATCGAGTGTTTCCGCAACGGAGGATGTTCCTACACGAGATGCGATTTCCCGAGCTTTGGCTTCCGCCAACTCACTCGCACGCTGTAGTGCCCACAGTTTCTTGACATCTTCCTTGGCTGCTTCGAACGTTGGCGTGGAAGCAACGTCATGTTGTACCTTCCAGAAAAGGAAGATGTCGTTGGTAAACGACGCGCTTGTCAGTGGAGTATACAAGTTGCCAGGTGAGTCACTCTCATAGGGATCGGGTGGAATCGTCGTCAATCGGAAGAATTCCACCTGGTCCATCCGTGCTGCGCGCGAGATTCGAGACTGTCCGATCGGCAAAGCTAAAACCGAGCGAGCGTCTACCAAGCCGGTTCGTCCATATTGAAAGCCGTACTGATCGGCAACTTGCTGCAGATTGAGTGATTCAGGGGCAACGGCATTCTTGTCTTTTTCTTGAACGGCGCGTTCATATGCGCGAAGGCTGACCGAGTAGATCTCCATGCGATCTCGTATTTCCGTGATACGTTGATTGATCAGCTTGCCCGCTTCTCCAGTAGCCAGTTGGCGAGCGACTGTATCCTTGACTTCTTCAAAAGTTTGAATGCGGATTTTGGGAAGCGCGGGATCGGTTGTAGAGGGATCGGTTGCAGCGGGTTCAGTCCCTGTGGTCTTGGTAACCGGTGGCTGAGTGGCGCTCGGTGCTGAGGTTGTTTCAGTAGCCGGAGTGTCTGAGGCGGTGGGTTGAGTTGCTGGTTCGGTCGTAGCGGGCTCGCCAGCGGGAGGGTCTTGGAAGCTGACCAATTTCGCCGCGTTTGGATTCTGTTTCGGTAAAATCGAAGATGTTGGTTGTGGGTTGGGAGGATCCTGCGAGGGATTCTCTAGTGTTGGAGGGCGATTGGTATCGGAGGGTTGGTCGCCACCTGTGGGCATAGGTTCCGGTGCGGGGGTGGTGTCGGGCACGCGGAACTGATTCTCTTTTACGAGACGCTCGTATTCCGCCCTGAGGACATCTTCAGGGATCTTTCCTTTTTCTTCTTCAACGACCTGGAGAAAGTTGACGGTCAGGAATTCAAAGTCCGCTTTTGGAGGAATCATGAAAGCCGGTTGTGTCTGAACTTCGACTTCGATTTGCGAAACGGATTTACCTTCATCGAACAGGGCTCGCAATTCGCGGTCGGAAGGTTCGGCGGTGACCGCTTCCTTGAAGTCTCGAACAAATACCGGGTAGGCCTCGATCGTCGCGGCGCGATTGAAGCGTTGAAAGTATTGCCAGTTTTTGCTTGGCGGAGTGAGGATCGCCATCGGGAGCGCCATCGGGAAACCCTGGGTATTATCGCGGCCTTCGAATCGCATCGCGGAGTCGGACAACCGCATAACCGCATACTGGGCGAGTTCTTCTTTCATGAGTCGATTGAAATCGAGCAAAGTCATGCGTCCACCAGATACTTCGCGAAGACTTTTTTGGATTTGCTCCCCGCTGAGTTTGCCATCGACGAAGCGGGTCAGAAAAGTCTTGACCGATTGTTCATCGAAATGGATCCCTAATCGCTTTGCTTCTTCGACGAATAGCTTGCGTCGGATGATGACATTGGGATCACGGGTTTCGGGAGTGATGCCTAGGTTGCCAAAGTCGGAGCTAGCGGCGGCGGGGACTTGGGGAAATCCACCTTTTTCCCTGACATCAAAAGCCAGTTTTCGAAGGAATGTGTTGGCGATCGCGAGTTGCGTTAGCTCCGTCTCGACTTGCTCCTGAGTAATCGACCCGCCCGACCAGGAAGCGGCGACGGCTCCGGCACCTGGCCGCGTACCTCGACTGTATCCCGAGAAGGACTCGAGCATGGGTGCAACGACGAAGGCGAGGATCGCGATCAAGACGGCACCGGCCATCCAAAGCCGCTGGTTCTTGCGAAATATGGAGAATGGACTGGCCATGTCGGGATAGTTCCTTGAATCGCTCTCGGGAAGTTGGAAACCCTGGGGAAAAGGTTGGTCTGAAACCCCAAGATTGTAGGTTTTCCACCATCGCACGCAATCTCAGTGTCCGAGGTAGGGGGACTTGACAACTGGCCAAGTTCCCGATCACAACGTCAGGCGGTTCGTTTGGGGAAGTCTGGCCCTTGGAAGGCTTCCGTATCACCTACACCGATTGCGAAACTCAATGAGCGAAAAGAAATCCCTCGTCATCGTCGAATCGCCCGCAAAAGCGAAAACGATCTCGAAATACCTAGGAAGTCGTTTCCAGGTCGAAGCTTCGATCGGGCACATTCGCGATTTGCCTGGGGGGTCCAAAGAGATACCGGCCGAATACAAATCGGAACCCTGGGCGAATCTCGGAGTGAATGTTGATTCGGGCTTCGAACCGCTCTATGTCATCCCGGCGGACAAGAAAAAACACGTCAGTTTTCTGAAATCTGCCCTGAAAGATGCCAAAGATCTCTATCTAGCGACGGACGAAGACCGCGAAGGTGAGGCGATCTCTTGGCACCTTCGCGAGGTTCTCAAGCCCAAAGTGCCGGTCCATCGCATGGTGTTCCATGAGATCACCAAGGAGGCGATTCAGGGGGCGTTGCAGTCGACACGCCAAATCGACGAAGGGCTTGTGAAGGCCCAAGAAACGCGGCGGATCCTCGACCGTTTGTACGGATACGATCTTTCTCCTCTTTTGTGGAAAAAAGTCCGGCCCGGGCTTTCGGCAGGTCGCGTCCAAAGCGTTGCGGTCCGGTTGATCGTCGAGCGCGAGCGGGATCGGATGGCGTTCCACAGCGCCACCTACTTCGATCTCGAGGCCCACCTCAAAACCCGATCGGGCGAGAACTTCAGCGCGATGTTGGTTTCGGTCGGTGGTCGTCGCGTCCCGTCGGGCAAAGATTTCGACCCTTCGACCGGCAAACTGAAGGATTCCTCCATGTTGCTCCTCGATGAGACGGCAGCGGCAAGCTTGCGCGATCGATTGAGAACGCTGCCGTTCGTCGTCAAGAACATCGAGGTCAAACCTTACACCGAGCGACCTAAGGCACCGTTCACCACGAGCACTCTGCAACAGGAAGCAAATCGCAAGCTCGGCATGACGGCCCGCGATGCGATGCGGGTCGCGCAGAGCCTCTATGAAAATGGCTACATCACCTACATGCGTACCGACTCGACCACACTGAGCAAAGAGGCGGTCGGTGCGGCTCGCGATCTGGTTCGATCTCAGTACGGCCCCGAGTTTCTCTACGCCAATGAACGGACCTACGCAACCAAAGTCAAAAACGCGCAGGAAGCTCACGAAGCGATCCGGCCCGCAGGGCATCCCTTCCAAGTCCCCGAAACGCTGCGCCGCGAACTCAACTACGACCAGTTCCGATTGTTCGATTTGATTTGGAAGCGGACGATCGCTTCGCAGATGGCCGATGCTCGCAAGCAACGGGTCGTGATGACGATTGAAGCGGGAGATGCGGTCTTTCAAGCGACGGGTACCTCGATCGAGTTCGAAGGTTTTCTTCGGGCTTATGTCGAAGGAAGCGACGACCCCGCAGCGGAACTCGCGGAAAAAGAACGATTGCTTCCTTCCGTGCAAATCAACGAAGGGTTGGATCTGAAGAAGCTTGAGAGCCTTTCGCACACCACGCAACCACCCGCTCGCTTCACTGAGGCATCCCTGACCCAGGCTCTCGAAGAACGGGGGATCGGAAGACCCAGTACCTACGCTGCGATCATCGATACCATTCTGCGCCGAGACTATGTATTTAAGAAAGGCAATGCACTGGTTCCGAGTTGGACTGCATTCGCGGTCATTCGACTCATGGAGGATCACTTCTCATCCCTCGTCGACTATCAATTCACGGCGGAGATGGAGGATTACCTAGATCAAATCAGCCGCAACGAGCGCGTGAACTTGGATTACCTGCAAGAGTTTTATTTCGGTGAAGCCGCCAAGGATAGTAGTGCCGCGCCGGGTGGCATCGGGCTCAAACCCCTCTTGGAGCAGAAGGTCGCTGAAATCGATCCTCGGATCGCGTGCTCCTATCCATTGCAGGAATCATCACCTGGAGATGTTTCGCCGGATTCGCCACCTGTCGTAGTTCGCATCGGTCGTTATGGACCCTATATCGAACGTGGCGACAAGCGTGCCAGTATCCCCGACGATATGCCTCCGGATGAATTGACATTATCCGTTGCGATTGAGCTTCTCGAGAAACAAGAGCGAGGCGAACAACCCTTGGGCTACCACCCTGATCTCAACAAACCGATCTTCGTCAAACAAGGTCGCTTCGGCCCGTATGTGCAGATGGGAACAGCGGACGATGAAGAGAAGAAGAATGCATCGCTACCCAAGGGAGTCTCAGCGGATAGCATCACCCTCGAACTCGCAGTCAAACTGCTCAGCCTGCCGCGGAATCTCGGCAACCATCCAGACGATGGCGAACCGGTGATTGCGACTCAAGGGCGTTTCGGACCCTTCATCAAGCACGGCAACGATTCCCGTTCTTTGGGACCAGGCCAAGATCTACTCGAGATTACATTGGAAGAAGCTCTCGCTATCCTTGCCCAGCCCAAAGCAGTGCGTGGAAAGGGGCGTGGCGTTGCCGCGCCGCCTCTGAAATCGCTCGATCCATCACCCGTCACCGGCAAGCCGATCGAGCTTCGAGATGGACGCTATGGATTGTATGTGACCGATGGGGAGACAAACGCCTCCCTTCCCAAAGACATGACTGCCGAAGAATTGTCGTTTGAACAAGCAATTTCGCTTCTCGAAGCCCGCGCTGCAGCGGGGCCCTCCAAGAAGAAGGGTGCCCGAGGTAGCAAGAAGAGCACCCCTAAAGCAGCAAAGAAGGCGGCTAAGAAGACGACTACCAAAAGTTCATCGACAAAGAAAGCGACCAAGAAATCCTCTACAAAGAAATCGGGGATGTGACCCAATGATTTTTTTGTAGGCCCTTTGCCCGCCCTCCGCATGGCCCATGCTGTGAACGAAACGCTCGAAATCCAAATCGCAAATCACAATGTCGCTCGACTCGACAGCGTCATCAGCCAGTTCGTTCGTTCGCTTCCCAGCGATTCGAGTTCCGGTGACTCTCTTCCCGCGTCCATTCACTTCACGGGCGCATCGGGCCAAGATTATCTTGGGGCCGGTTTGAATGATCTGACCTCGATCTTGGTCTCAGGCAGCGCAGGAAAGTTTGCGTTCTGCGGCATGGATAACTGCGAATGCACACTCGAGGGAAATGCAGGTGATTACTTCGGGCACTCCCTCGCGTCGGGGCTGCTGATTTGCCAAGGCTCGGTAGCCGCTGGCGTCGGTGCCATGGCCCGTAGCGGCTTGGTGGCGGTCTACGGAACAGCAGGTGATCGGGCCGCGGTCTCGCTCCGAGGTGCCGATGTCCTCATCCGGGGCAACGCGGGAACGCTCGCAGGCCTCGATATGCGACAAGGCACGTTGATCATCGGGGGGGTTGCCGGGGAAGGTCTAGGAACGGGAATGCGAGGTGGCGTGATCTTTTTGCGAGGGGACGCACCCAACATAAGCCAAGACATCGAAGAACATCGACTTCGAGAACCCGATCGACTCAAACTCGGTCTGCTCCTGTTGAAAGCGGGTATCAAGACAACCGTGGGGAAAGAATTCCGCGTGTTTCGCCCTCGCTCGGAGTCCGCATGATGACTCAAGAACCTCGGCCGATAGCCCAACGTATGGAGAACGCGTTTCCGGAGACGATGAACGCGAGGCTCTTCAGCAGATTCATGGTCGACGCAACCGTCAGCGATCAGATTCTCCAGTCCCTCTCTCAGGCTCAAAGAGATTTCGGATTCGGGCTCTATTCATCCACGACAACGGGTTCAACGAACGAAATCATCCCGGTGTTTGTGGACGAACCCTTGCAAGTACGACGCATGCGAGATGCGAAGTGTGTTGAGTTCCAGTTTCTGCCATCCATTGCACAACGAAAACGGCATGGGATGTGGCGAGGGGATTGGAAGCCCACGCTCCCCCCTGACCTCGATCACGCCAAGCGTACTGCCGATCGCGTCGAACTAGCTCGCCGCACCAGCGGTCGACCCGATGCCTTGATCGGTGCAGCAGTAGCCGCAGCCAACGTGGCACAGGATGTTCGCTTCTTCATCGATTGTGGTTTTGATTACATCTGCTTGATCGTGGATGGGTGCTATGAACCATCCCCGGGACAACGGGTTTCTCTCGCGATGTGCAACGAGACGATCGATATCGCGAGGAAGGTGCGCGACCAATCGGATCGTCGCAGCTTTGGAATCCGAGTTGCAGCCTCCGGCTCGCCTCGACAAGTCGCAGAGTGGTTGCGAGATGGCATCGATGCGATAGCGATCGACGCATGGGTCCAAGATCGAGCGCCGGCTACTACTGCTGCTGCGCCGGTCGAATCGTTCGGCGGAATTTTGATTGAGTCAGCCCGCACCGCGCCTGGCAACGCAGCCTGGCTATACAGCAGCATTCGCGATTTCTACGCGGAAATACGAAGCGAGCAAAGCTTCTTCGCCGGTTAATTTGAAGTTGCGCTTTTTCGAGTGAATCTCAACCCGAAACGCTTGCGTACTCGGGAATGCCGTAAAGTCACTTCGCTCGCCAATCGCGGAAAAATGATAGCGACTCAGGATTGGCCAGCGCGCCCGCGTTTCCCAACTCCATTCCGCAAATCGCATTGCGAACCGCGATCTCCGACAGTTTGCCGCTGATCGTGCGAGGCAGGTCGGGTGCCTCTTGAATGATCGCCGGAACATGCCGTGGTGAACAGCGTTGACGCAATGCGGTGCGCAATTCGTTCTGCAATGCTTCGGTCAACGATTTTCCAGGTACCATACGTACGAACAAAACGATCTTCTCATCCCCATCGTGCTTGAGGCAAGTAGCGAGCGCCTCGGCGATGTCGGGAAACGTTTCGACTTGCTGATAGATCTCCGCTGTCCCAATTCGAACACCTCCGGGATTGAGCGTTGCGTCGGATCGACCGTAGATGACAAACCCATCGTGTTCCGTGTGCTCTGCCCAATCGCCGTGACACCATCGGCCCGGTAACCGATCGAAGTAGGAGGCTCGATACTTCTTCTGGTCGGGATCGTCCCAAAATCCGATCGGCATGGACGGGAATGCTTGGCAACAAGCCAGTTCACCTGCGCGGCCCCGAATCGATTCCCCATGCTCATCCAGGACACGCACATCCATCCCTAAGCCAGCGCATTGAATTTCGCCTCGATAGACCGGAGCGCACGGATTGCCGAGCACAAAACAAGACAGTATGTCGGTGCCTCCAGAAATAGATGCGAGATGAAGATCGCTCTTCACGCTTCGATAGATCCAATCGAAGGTCTCCGGAAGCAGGGGAGAACCGGTCGACATGAGGCACCGCAATTTGTCCAGCAACACTTTTTTAACAGGTTCATAGCCAGCCTTATCGAGCATCGCGTAATATCGAGCGCTTGCGCCGAAGTGAGTCAACTGTTCCTGCTCTGCGATGTTCCACAATGCGCCGTTATCGGGAGCAACCGGCGAGCCATCGTAGGCGACGATGCAAGCTCCCGCCGCGAGCGAACCGATCAGCCAGTTCCACATCATCCATCCGGTCGTCGTGTAATACAGCATCGTATCCCTCGGTCGGATATCGCAGTGAAGACGATGCTCTTTCAGATGTTGTAGCAGCACGCCTCCTGTGCGATGAACAATGCACTTGGGTGCTCCGGTGGTGCCCGATGAGTAGACGATGCACAGTGGATGATCAAAGGGAAACATTTCCCAGGTCCAAGGGTCAGCACTCGAGCAGGCCAATACATCGTCCCATCCATGGCGGGAGACCGAAGTAGAACTCGAGTGTGAGCAATCCTTTGAGTCACCATCGATCAGCAGGCACTCAACGCTCGGCAGCTGAGGCAGTACGTCCACGGCGCGATCGATCGGGCGAATGATCTTGCCGTTGTAAAGCGTTTCACTCGAAGTGATCAGCACCTTGGGTTGAATCTGGGAGAAACGTTCGCGGATCGAATCGGGACCGAAATCGGGTGAACATGAGGACCAAATAGCGCCGATCGCAGCGCTGGCCAAGTAACCGACGATCGCGCAGGGGCTGTTGGGAACAATCGCTGCGACACGATCCCCTGCAACGATCCCTCGCGATTTCAGGAATTGAGCTGCCCGGATGACTTGCTCCTTCAAGTCGGATCTTCGAAGTTCGATCCGTCGACCTCGTTCATCGCAGGCAACCAAAACGATCTCCGCGTCAGTGCTTCCACCGTTTCCACGGAGCAGGTTCTGCGCGTAGTTGAGTCGAGCTTCGGGAAACCATCGATCGCGCAGCATCTCGCCGGAGTCCAACAAAGGGACCGAACCGGGGTCCCCCAGGACATCGCAGAATCG
>JAGWWZ010000160.1 GCA_018970165.1 Planctomycetota bacterium
CTGGACTTGCTGGTGACCACGCGTCTGATCGCGTTCTCACAGGCGGATCGCACTGTTCTCGTGCAGTGGCAAGCAGAGGATCGCGAGTTCGAAACTCTTGAGATGGTATTCAAAGCGATGCTCACCAGCATGCTTCAGAAGAAGAAATAAAAAAGCCCCACCCGACCTCGGTTAGTCACGCCCGAAATCCAACCCAAGCCAGGTGAGGCAATTTCTCTTTGCACTATTGAGTGAGTCAGTCAGAACTGACTCAAGAACTATACCCCCATTTTCGGTGGTTGGACAAGGTCGAGGTTGCTATTCCGAATCATTTTTTCAAAAAAATCGAAACTCACACTGACAACATTCATTTCATTTATGTCATGCACTAAGGTGCAAGGCTTCAAACACGACCTATAGTTCCCTTTCCCATCCATGCTTGGAGTGGTTTCGGAATGCAAATCGAGCCGTCCGATTGCTGATGGTTTTCTAGAATTGCGATGATTGCACGACTGATTGCGATGGCGGTGCCGTTGAGCGTGTGCGCGAGATGTGTCCCTTTCTCTCCTTTAACGCGATACCGAATATTCAATCGACGCGCCTGATAATCGGTACAATTAGAAGTACTGGTCACTTCACCCCATTCGCCACCATTGCCTCTTCCGGGCATCCAGGCCTCCAGGTCGTATTTGCGGTAGGCTGGGCCCCCGAGATCGCCGGTTGCTGTGTCAACAACGCGATAGGGGATCTCCAATTGATCGAATAGGTCGCATTCGATCTGCCTAAGTTCCTCGTGAACGGGTTCACTTTGATCGGGAAGCGTGAATGCAAACATCTCGATCTTGGTGAATTGGTGCACTCGATAAAGTCCACGCGAGGCGCGGCCTGCGGCCCCCGCTTCGGTGCGAAAACAGTGGCTGATCCCCACGAGTTTCAAAGGCAATTGCTCCATGTCGAGCACTTGATTGGCGTACATTCCCCCCAAGGTAATTTCAGCGGTTGCAACGAGATTCAGGTCGGTGTTCTCGATACTGTAGATCTGCGTCTCTGGTCCGCGTGGGATAAAGCCGATGCCGTGGAGAACTTCGGTGTTCGCTACATCGGGGGTGGTGATGGGAACGAACCCGCGTTTGACGAGTTCCGAGACTGCAAATTGCTGCAATGCGAGTTCTAGGAGGACCGCATCTCGTTTAAGAAAGTAGAAGCCGGCTCCCGCGACCCGCGCGCCAGCCTCAAAGTCGATCATGTCGTGGATCGTCCCCAGTTCGAGGTGATCTTTGGGCTTGAAATCAAAGGTCGGAATCGGCGTGGCACCGCGAGCGATTTCCTTGTTGGAAGCATCGTCCGATCCGACGGGTGCCGATGGGTGCGTCATGTTCGGTACCCTAACCAGCAGACTCGCGATTTCCTGATCCAACGCATCATGTTGGGATTGCGCGAGTTCCTTTTGCTCCCGCAGTTTCCTTCCCTGCTCCTTGAGCTTCTCTCGTTCCTCGGGGGATGCCTTTCCGATTTGGCTGCTGACAGCGTTCGCTTGGCGATTAGCGTCTTCAGCTTCCGCCAGTTTCGCACGCCGCTGTTTCTCAAGTTCGACGACGCGGTCGATGTCCGCGGGCACCCCGCGATGGGCGCAGTTCACCTTTACGGCCTCAGCGTTTTCCAAAACAAATTTTCGATCGAGCATAAGAGTCGGTTTGCAAGAATGGAGCGCGGGTGGTTGGGTTAAGCCGAAGAGTTTATCGGATTGTGCCGTGGCTTGGGAACGGCAAGTATGAGGATGGGCGCAGATTCTCGTGTCGCCCAAACTTTTCGGATCAGCGTGACCGAGGATAGCTGGCGTGAATTTCTAGGAAAAATGGCATCCTGTTAGCCGATGACACTTCGGTTGCAGCGGAGTGATCACCGCGCACGCTCGTCGCTCCGGATCAGCGACTTTCTCCGCCACGGATGGTTCGTCAAAAACCATTTGTGACAGGATTCCATCTTATGCGACTGTTCTTCATCGCGCTGGCGCTCGCTTCACTTGCTACATTTTCTTTCGGACAAGATCCGGTGGGGAATTCCGCGGATTCTCTTTGGCAACCGATACGATCCTCGCGATTCGAAACCACCCCCGCTCAAGAATACTTGGTGCGACGGGCTCGGGCTGACAGGGAACATAGAACCGCAATGCTCCGCTACTACGATTCGATCGGTTTCACATATGGCTCTCCTGTCGTCAACGGCGGGACATACTACAACCTGCAATCTCCGAATCGATACCGTCGGTTCTTCTGGATCAATTCCGCATTGATGCCCACACCCTACGGAATGTAGGTTGGTTTGAAGCAGACTTTGTTCTCCACCAGGGGCTTGTGTATGCCCCTGGTGTCGTTCCCCGAGTGAAAATACAGCTGTTCAGCTATAGCTGCGTTTGCAATGTCATCGCCATGACCACCGGTGCTGTAGGGTCGTTCCCTTTGATCAAACTGATCTTTTTGAGTGATTTGCGTTCGCGTGGCTGCACCGATAGATACCGGACTTGGCGACCCGCGAGATCGAACGCGAACTCACTGCCTGGTACATCGACCCGCCGGATATAGTCTGCAAAATGTTCTCCGTTGATGAGCGCATGATCTTCGGTGGAATCATCTTCGTATGTGATGCGAACGATCATGCTGGTCGACCCCTCCCGCGAAGCGGGAAACGACCAACCTCCAACTCCACTCAAAAAGTGAATCGCTACGGCTGGCGCATTGCAAACGACATCGACCTCCTTGGGCATACGAGGCGCTACCTTGCCATTCGGCCCGAAAAGCATAATGGCGTTCGGAACCCGATCGTCTTGAGGATCCACCAAGACGAACGGAACATCGCGAAACATCTTGGGGTTCCAGTCTGAAAACACCATGCGTTCCACTTCGCCTTCGGGCTCGAAGAACATACCGCGCGTCGTTACCACGGACGCGACGGATGCGATCGATAGAGGGACGTACTTTCCTTTGCTGGTGAGAAACTCGAGCAAGTCTCGCATCTCATCACGTGTCATCTGTGTCTCAAAACCTTCTGGCATCAAGGACTTTTGCGATCCGGTGATCTGTTCGATATCTTCTCGAAGAACCACCTCACGTTTGCCTTGTACATTGACGATCTCGATCGCGGTCTTGCTTTCCCCGGCCATCATTCCTGTCACGATGCTCCCGTCGGATGTCTGGATGTTGTAGGTTCGGAAGTTTCCTTCGACGCTTCGATTCGGATCGAGAATGTTCACCAGCAACTCCGCCTTGGGATGGACGGCCATGCCGGTCAGGTTGGGACCGATGTTGTTCCCTATATCTCCATGACGATGGCACAAAGCGCAATGCTTTTGATAGACCGTTTTCCCGTTGGTTGCGTCTCCAGACTGCTGGGTCGACTCAAGCCAGGACTCCACCAGTTTTTGACGATCCGCGTTGGGGATCCCGCCGCTGGATTTCATCATGGCAATGGCTCGTTCACGGATCTTGCGATCGGGATGCTCGCGAAGCAGTTGTCGCTGGTCAAGCTGAAGATCATTGATGGTCAGCTTGCCACCTGCAATAGCATCGATTAGTTCGACCGTAGACTCAGGGCGGCTGAGCATCATGCGGACGCTGTCCTTTAAGAAATCCGGTGGCATCGACTTGGCTCGATCGATGAGCTTGTCTACCAGCGACTTCGCTTTGGAAGCTCCTAAGGCTTGGATCAAACCTCGATTGAGCTCCGGAACTGCCTGCGGTGTCATCTGAGCCAAAAGGGCATCGACGACTTCGATCCTTTCCGGTTCGAGAATGATCATTTGCTTCGCTGCCGCGATGCGGGAGTCTGGCTCGAGCGACGAACTTCCCAACCGTTGAAGCAGTTCATTCCGAATCGCTGCGACTGCGGTTTCCAATTTCTCGATCCCAAAAGCGTTTGACAATTGAATCACTTGTCCTTTGCTTTCCAAAGGCAGGTCGCCTGAGAGCCAAACTCGCACCAGTTTGTCGCTAGCGGCATCGGATAGGGAGATGCGATGATTGCGATTCCAGCCTTTGGCCAAGCCTGCGATGACAGCGGCCGTGACTTTCGGGTTCCCTTTTTCAACGATAAGCGATTCGAGAGATGGAGCATCCATGCGGCTCCGTGCGGCATGTTCGGCGACGACTGCGATCCGTTGCAGCACTGCGTCGGATACCGACTCGGTCGCCATCAAGCCGGGGAGCACGCGATCGGCATGTGCGCTCGCGGCACTCGTCCATGCATCCAGCAGCCATCGGTCTTCTCGCGCTCCATCGGATGCTGCGACTTGAGCGAATTGGGATATCGATATGAAATCACCAAGTTCCGGAGCGCCAGGCGGGCAATCTGCTAGGCACAGCATTGCCGCCAGTCGCACTTGATGATCTGGGTCGCTCATGGTGCGAGTTTCCGAGATCAAGGCAGCCGTCTCGGCGCTGGGCTGCGCAGCAGAGATTGAATTGCGTCGCACACCGGCACTGGGGTGGCGCATCGCCTCGGCGACGATTTCACCAGTCCATTGTTTTTTGGCAGCCAAGACCCAGATCGCATGCATTGCGCCTACGTTCATGCCGACTTCGTCCATGCTGCGATCGCGAACCATGGTATACAGCGTATTGACTCCTGCCGACGACAACTCAGGTTGTTCGAGTAGGAGTCTCTGCGCTGTCCTTCGCCAAAACATGTTGGGATGAGCGAGCGCCGCGATCCATCTCGCTTCATCCGCATTTCTCAGCCCGGATCGAACTGCGGCATCGGCGGCGGCTAGAGCCTGAGCGTTTCCCCCATCGTTTCCTTCGTACAGGATGCGGTAGACGCGGCCGTACTTCTTGTCGCGAAGCTTGGTTTCGTACGCGTTTCCTTTTCCGGTCTCGAAGCCATGAGGGGTGGGATTATGTTGAACGATGAAGTTGTACCAATCAAGAACCCACACGTTCCCATCCGGTCCGACTTCGGCCATGATCGGAGCAGCCCACTCGTCGTTGCTGGCGAGGAGGTTGAAGGGGCTCGTGGACCGATAGCCTGCCCCATCGCGAGAAAGTACGAAACTGCCAACCAGATGACCTGTCGGTTCGCAGACAAACGCCAATCGATTCCACCAGGCTTTGGGATAGTTGCGAGCCGTGTACAGTGCATGACCTGCTGCAGCGGTGTAGCCGCCGTGGTGATCGACTTGACGAACATTCTCAGTGACAGCATCGAACTTGGAGCTATCGGCGATGTTGCTAAGAACTTCCGGCGACCAGCCCGCGACTCGCTCGTAGTATCGGTTGGCGATCGGCATGAAGATGCTCGGATTGCCGTTCGCTGTCGATCCAAAGATCAGCCCTTCTTCGCTGATCCCAAATCCCCAGGTGTTGTTGTTGGTCGATCGTACGAATTCGAGTTTGGAAACCCGCAAAGCATGTTGATCGAATTTAGGTGTTCGTTGCTTGGAGACATCGCCATTTTGTATCTCGAAAACTGGCGAGGTTTCCGCAGAGGGAGCCGCCTCTAGCGCGAATCGCCAGAAACCCTGCCGGAAGCCCTGTTGTCGTTGGCCGTTGATCACAGGATGCGAGTCGTTGTAGCCCTGCATCGCCCAAACCCAGTTATCCATACCGAACTGGAAGTTGCTCACTCCGCCGTGGGTGTCTCCCATAGCCCAGCCGGTGATCAGCTCCTGTCGGAGGTCAGCAACGTCGTCTCCATCAACGTCTTTGAGATAGACAGTTTCCGTTCCGTCTTGAACCAAGACTCCTCCTCGATAGCAGGCAATTGCGGTTGGAATACTCAGCTTGGTAGCGAACACGACAAACTTGTCGGCGACTCCATCGCGATCGGTATCTTCGCAAATCCGAATTCGATCTCGGCCGCTTCCTGGAGGTTGCAATTCGTTGGGGTAATCAACGGTTTCACACACCCACAGTCGACCGCGTTCATCCCAATTCATTGCGATCGGTTTCCCGGCCAGTCCTGCACCTGCGAACTTGCTGCCTGCAGTATCGGATTCGCTGGCCCAAAGAGAGATGCGAAAGTTCTCGGGAACACTGTAGTGCAGAATCGACTGGTCTGGCGTGAGAGGTTGTTGCATCTTGGTCATTGGATCCCCTTGTGCTCCCCACTTTCCACCCGGCGTGTAGTTAGGGATTTCCTTGCCGACTTCAACGAACTCAAAGGGTTGCACATCCTTCCGAAGAGCCGTCATCTTTGGAGTATCGAATCGTTTCGGATCGGAGAACTGAGGAAGTTGCGAGGGATCGCGTCCGCATGACCAGGCGATGCCTCGAGCGACGAGATTCTGAAAGCCCTCCTGTCCCCAAGTGGTCATGTTGTGTCCCCAAGCTGTGTAGAACACGCGGCCTCGACCATGGGTTCGCACCCATGTCCATGGCTCGGCATCGGAGCCGGACGCTTGCTGGCCTTGGCGGCGTTCTTCGAGGACGATTCGATCCTTGGTATTATGTTTGTGATGAACGTAGGTTTCATCCCAGCTTTCAAACCCACCGAAGCCCTTCATGATCGGGTGTTCGGGTGCGACCAGATGCGTGATGAAGCGCTGGCCGCCATGCTCTTTGAACTGAGCACCGACCAATTGCGCATAAGCATCCGAGTTTCGGAAACAATAAGATGCGCAGTGCAGAGGGATGAATCCATGTCCCGCCGCGATGTAGTCCAGCAGCGCTTTTTCCTCAGCCTTACCGAGTTCATCGATGTTCGCATAGACGAGCAATCCATCGAAATTATTGAGCCGCGCCGCGTTCAACGAACCGGCAACATCCTCGCTGTAGGTCAACTCGATGCCGTAGCCCTTCATGGCGGGAGCCAAGACTCGATAGAGATCGGCAGGTCGATGATGGCCCTGATCCCCAAGAAACAGGATCTTGAGCGAGTCGGCTGCATCAGCGGATGAAACCAGAACGCTCGTTGCCATCACAAGCCACGCAAAACAAAACAGGAGCGGGCGGAATGCAAATCCTGAACCGAATTCAAAACGCTTCATAACTATCCGATACGCAAAAGAGACTACAGGAGACATGGGTACGAGTTGCTCGATCGCAACGCACGCAGTCCGGAATCAGCGAAGGGTGAACGCAGGGAGAGGAACGATCTTGCCCCCTTCCAATGCGCTCTGATGGGCGCAGATACCGACACAGGTCCAGTTTGCAGAGGTGACTGCGTTGGGCCAAGGATCTCGGTTCTCAACCAAGGCGCTGATGAACTCGTTGACCAAGTGGGGGTGCGAACCGCCGTGGCCGCCACCTTGGATAAACGAGAGGTGGTCTGCGTCTTGGATGGAGCGAGTGAATGGTCGAATCGGTTCGGGCAATAAGTGAGCGTAGTCGGGAACCTCAATCTCTTCCGGAATTTCATGTTCTGGTTTCTTCGCGGTGTGGAGAATATGGGGCTTGCCTTCGACGAGCGACCATTCGAAGCTTTTTTTGGTGCCGTACACATCGAAGCTCTCGCGGTACTGGCGAGCCGTGTCGAACAGAAACCTCCAGATGTGCGCGGCGATGTCGCTATCCCTGATTTTGATGTGACAGGATTCGACAGCAAAGCGATTTCCCGATTTCTTGGCCAGATCCTCTCGAATCGTTCCCGAGCCGAAGCAGGATACGTACTCGGCGAGGCCGTTGACCAAACCCAGTACCGGCGAAACGACGTGCGTCGCATAGTGCATGGGAATCATCCTTTCCCAGTATTCCGGCCAGCCATCCATATCTTGGGGATGCGAGGCCGCCATGTACTGGATCTTGCCCAGTTCCCCTTTCTGATACAGTTCTTTAAGGAAAAGAAACTCTCGGCTGTAAACGACGGTTTCAGCCATCATGTACTTTCGACCAGTCGTCGCCACCGCTTCGCAAATCTCGTCGCACTCTTCGATGGTGGTCGCCATGGGTACGGTGCACATCACATGCTTGCCTGCTCGCAACGCGCGCAAACTCATCCAAGCGTGATCGGGTATAGGCGAATTGATATGGACAAAGTCGATCGTAGGATCCTCGAGCACTTTTTCAAACTCGGTGTATCGCGACGCGATCCCGAATCGATCGCCGACGGCATTCATTTCCTGTTCGTTGCGTCGGCAGATTGCACCGACCTCCGCATGGGGATGACGCTGGTAAATAGGTATGAACTCTGCCCCGAACCCCAGCCCCACCATGGCGACTCTGATTTTTTTGCTCATACGACGAAGAAACTCCTACGGCTTGAGTGGAAATATTTTGTGAGGAAACGGGACACAGGCTCCTATGGTTTTACCAAGCTAGCCATCGACTGGGAATGCATCCGTTGCACTGGATCATCAGCCATCCCAGGAGTGTCCATCCCAGGCCACGATGCGCCGCAACCAATCGACGAGGGCTGCGGTGTACAGGGACAGCAACAACTGCCCCTTAGCTTCATCAGCAACATGAGGCGAGCCGATGTAACCGGGATGGCTTCGATCCGCCGTTTTCCACGCGCGATGCCCCGGGCGAAATGGATTCCCCGGCTCAATCGGTTGCAGTTTCGCAAAGTCGCCGACCAAATCCGGTCGAATCGCGAGGATCATCGACGTTTCCCATTCGCAAGCATGCCCCATGTCCCGTTGCACCATGTCCGGCCGAGATCCCCAAGGTTCGACTTCAAAGCCCCAGTATGTTTGCATCAAAAGGAGTAGATCGTGCCGAGCGCTGTAACGCTGGCGAGCTTCGAAAGTCGCTTGTTTGAGTGGCACATCGTTGCCCCCATGGCCATTAATGAAAACGATCCTTCGAAAACCTTGAGAGATCGCGTTGTCGACCAGATCGTTGATCATGTCTAGATAGGTTCTCGGCGCCGCCGAGAGTGTCCCGCCAAAATCGAGATGATGATGGGAATTACCCAGCCACATCAGCGGCGCGAAGATCACTTGCTCTCCGATCACTTGTTGCGTGCGCTCGATGATCGTGCCGAGTATCAAGCTGTCGGTCCATACAGGCAAATGAGGGCCATGCTGCTCAATCGCGGCTACGGGAAAGACGATGGGTGTATCATGGGCCAGCGACCGGATTTTCGCTGCTGTCAGCTCTGCAAAGTTCACTTGGTTCCCTTTCTCAATGGATCAAAGTTCTACCAGCATATCCGATCGATTCGCACGCGGGAGTCGCAAGCTGCTCTCACGATGGAAGATTCTTGTTTGAACCACCGAGGTCCGAATGGGACGGAAGAGGGCCGTGGGTCGTCCAAGCCAATCGCGGTCGCACCACGGGCCCAGACCACGAGCCAAGGTACTCCCTGCGCATCGCACCTGTATCGTGCACAAGAAAGCTGAGGACCGAATCAAGGCTGATCGTCGGCTTGCCGAGCTCCGGCCCCAAATGGACCGTAACAAAGTACCTCGTGTCGTTCAGAAAATTCGGAGGGAACCAACATTGAGTCCGATACACGCCCGGTTCTAGCGGGGATCCAAAAGACGGATCGAACGCAGTGTTCATGGAGGGCGCGTTGGCGGTTGTCAACACATGGATGCCCGATTCATCCTTGAGCAATATCTGCACGGTGTTGATCGTGCCTGGAGTTGTGACTTCGTACTCTACCGTCACGCCGATCTCTGCATCGATATCGACCTGCGGTGTCGGAGTATCGGACGCGGTTCCATTGATAGAGATGCTTCGCAAACGCACATTCGCAGAACAAGGCGCTTGATCTTCGGCCCAATGAACGACCCCATCCAAGGTATTCATAGTAGCCAAGTATCGCTCGATGACCTTGCTGGGTAAATCGTCGGCGACCAAGAGTCCTTGATCGAGCAGAACAGCCCGCGAACACATGTTGGCGATCGCCGCTAAATTATGCGACACGACGAGTACCGTGCGACCTTGAGTTCCCAGTTCGGTTGCTTTCCCCATACATTTACGTTGAAAAGCCTGGTCTCCCACGCTCAGGACCTCGTCGATGATCAGCACATCCGGTTCGAGATGGGCTGCTACCGAAAAGCCAAGTCGCACGGTCATGCCGCTCGAATAACGTTTCACCGGCGTATCTAAGAAGGACTCAACCTCCGCAAAGGCTACGATCTCATCGAAACGCTTGCGGATCTCTGATCGTTTCAGTCCCAGAATCGCGCCGTTCAAGAAGATGTTTTCCCGTCCAGTAAGTTCCGGATGGAATCCTGTCCCCACCTCCAAAAGGCTTCCGACCCTTCCTCGCACTCCAACCCGGCCTCGCGTTGGAGTGACGATGCGAGACAAAATCTTGAGTAACGTGCTTTTGCCTGCCCCGTTGTGTCCAATCACTCCGACGACTTCACTCTGCTTGACCGAGAAGTTCACGTCGCGCAATGCCCAAAAACCATCCGACTCAAAACGAGCATCGCCGCGACGAGCAGGAGACACAGATGACGAGGCGCGACCCAGGGTTCGAAGAAGCCATGAGGTTGCGGCTTGAGTCGCCACCTCGGTCAATCGACTGTATTCGGAATACGCTCCCAATTGAAACCGTTTGGATACGGCATCGACGTGGATCGCTAACTCATGAGGGTTGGACGTCATGCGGCTAGATCCGGTCGGCCATCCATTGATCTGCGTATCGAAACCACGCTAATCCCGAGATCGCGAGTATGAACGTGATCGCATAGGCAGTGATCAAACCCGCGATCGACGGAAACGGTTCTCCGAGGATCGCCCATCTCGCCAAACCGATGTTCGCTGCAATCGGATTCGCTTCATAAAGCCAAATCCAGTTTTGACCGAGTATCGGCAACAAACGCTTTGCATCGTAGACGACCGGCGAGACGAACATCCCGATTTGCAGCGCGAACGGGAGCGCATAGCCGACATCGCGGTATTGAGCGTTCAGGCTTGAGAGCCACAGGATGCAACCAAAGCAAAAAACAATCAGACCGATCGCGGCCAGCGGAGCGCCCCAGAGGGTGCTCCAGGAAATCGATACTCCCAGCCCCCAGCACAGCGGCAGGATCAGGACGGACCCAACCAAAAGATCGAAAACCGCACACAATAAACTCGATAAGGGGAGCAGCATCCGAGGAAAATAGATCTTAGTTACAACATGGCGATAGTTCACCAACGAGCCCGTCGCATCGCGGAGACTGTTGTTGACCAACTGCCAGCATAGCATTCCGATCAAGATGATCGGTGCGTATCGAAACGTCGCACCTGCATTGCCAGCTCCCAAGATAAAGAACAGCCCCATGAAGATGAGAGTGCTCAGGAGCGGTTGCAGCAGAACCCAGAGAACACCGATAAAGACCTGCCGATATCGGATCAGCAGATCGCGAAGAAAAAAGCTGTAGAGAAGTTCCCGCGAACGCCAGCCTTCGACCAACTGGTTTAGCCCGAACGGGTCCGGCTGGCCGTAGTAGCGGAGCGGTTCGTGCTGCGATGCAGGAGAAGACATGGATGAGCCTGGGATGTCGGACGGGAGCGAGGG
>JAGWWZ010000161.1 GCA_018970165.1 Planctomycetota bacterium
CAACAGATACCGAACTGTTTATTGCTGGGAACGCATCGCCGCTGGGCCCATGGCAACCCAACGCCTTTCGCATGAAAAGAACGGAGTCAGGTCGATACACCGCCCAACTCAAACAACCTGTAGGCACCGAGTTGGAATACAAGTTCACGCGTGGAAGTTGGTCGGGTGTTGAAAAATCGTCCGATGGCTCGGAAATCCCGAACCGACGGTTGCGTGTCGAAAAGGACGCGGTAATCGATGTCCAGATCGCCGCCTGGGCCAAGCCATCGGCACCTCGGGTGAATACAGCGACCGGCGATCTACGATGGAAGAACTTTAAGAGCAAGGTACTCGGCGGCGAGCGACGCGTCACGATCTGGCTGCCGCCTCAGTATCGAGATTCCGATGCCATGCGGTTTCCCGTGGCCTACTTTCTCGATGGTCAAAACGTTTTTGATTCCGCACGAGCGGCATACGGCATGGAATGGCGAGCGGATGAAGCCGCGACCGAACTTGCAGACGCTTTCAATGCAATGATCGTGGTGGCGATCGATAACTCTCCAGAACGGATGAATGAGTACACGCCCGTCCCGCACACGATGAACGATCGACTCGTAGGGGGAAAGGCAGATGACTACCTGCGATTCCTATGCGAAGAATTGAAACCGTGGATCGATAGCGAGTTTCCGACGCGAACGGAGCCGGAGCACACCACGATGGTCGGATCTTCTCTCGGAGGATTGTTCGTGCTGCATGCCTTGACCACCCGCTCGGATATCTTTGGTAATGGAATCGCGATGTCGCCATCGCTTTTTTGGGGCGAGGCTGATGCAGTCACCCGCGCGAAATCCTGGTCGCCTCCTGCAGATGTATCAGCACCGCTCCGATTGTGGATCGATATGGGAACACGCGAAGGGAAATCGGACGGCGGCAGGAAGCAATTAGTTGACAATGCCAAGGAACTGGAATCGATTCTGCGCACGCGCGGCGGCGAATCCCTGCAGGTTCACCTCTTCATTGCGGAAGATGCTCAACATAACGAAGAGGCTTGGTCAAAAAGATTGCCCGATGCTCTGCGTTTCGCCTCGTTTGGAGAATTGGATTGAACGTGAGACAGATTCGCAAGTCAGCCGTGCGCATAATTCTCGGTGTCCTGGTTCTGACAGCACCGAAAAGCATCAGCCCCAAAGCATACGCTCAGGACTCGATTTCCGTTGGGCGATTTCCCGCGTTATCGATCGAGGAAGCCAAGCAGGCTATCGAAACACTGCCTGGTTATGAGCTAGAACTGGTTGCCAGCGAACCTCAAATCGCGAGTCCCGTCGCAATGGAGTTCGATGCGGCAGGCGATCTATGGATCGTCGAAATGCTCGACTACAGCGAACAGGAACATGAAGCGCTCGGGCGCGTATCACGGCTTCGCGATCGCGATCGGGACGGAGTGATGGATGAAAGCGAAGTGATCCTGAAGGACCTGTCATGGCCGACTGCAATCACCTGCGTCGGAGATCGCGTCTGGGTTGCTGCTCCGCCGCAGATCTTGCAGTTGGCGATGCGATCAGAAAGTACAGTAATTCTCGATGGTCTTGGCCGACAAAACGTTCAAGGTCTCGCGAATTCCTTTCGTTGGGGACTCGATGGCCGAGTCCACTTGTCCACCAGTTCCAATGGGGGGCAGTTGACGGTGCCACCTCAATCGCCACTGCGCACAAATCGCAGCCCGCGTAACGTATCCGGTCGCGATATCGCTATTGATCCAATAAGCGGATCGCTATCCGATATGGTTGGGTACGGTCAGCACGGGATGGACTTCAGCCCCTGGGGAGATCGGTTTGTCACCAGCAACAGCGACCATCTTCAGCAAGTCGTCGCGTGGTATCTTCCTGAACTGACCGATGCGTCCCTCTCCAAGAGCGTTGCTTGGCGACGTTCGATTGCCATCGATGGTCCGCAGGCCGAAGTGTTTCGCATTTCACCTGTCGAACCCTGGCGAACGATCCGCACCCAAATGCGTCTCTCGGGTGCATCGATTGGTTTATTGGAAGGTGGAGGACGGGCAAGTGGCTATTTCACTTCGGCAACCGGGATCACGATCTATGATGGCGACCAATGGCCAACATCTGAGTCGCACGCTGGCGACTCGCTGTTGGGTATCGTCGCGGATGTGGGAAGCAACTTAGTGCATCGAAAGAAGCTGTCCCGCAAGGGTGTTGCCATGGTTGGTGAGCGGATCGACGAAGCAGCGGAATTTGTTCGGAGCAAGGACACATGGTTTCGACCCGTTCAATTCGCACACGGCCCGGACGGTTGTTTGTACATCGTCGATATGGCGCGCGAGACCATCGAGCATCCGAAAAGTTTGCCTGAACCGATCAAATCGCAATTGGATCTGACATCCGGGCGAAACCTCGGTCGCATTTGGCGGATCGTAGCTCGTGAGCGTCCTATTCGACGCGATGCGCCCGGGCTCGATCATGCGAATTGCGACAAACTGGTCGAGACGCTCGCGCATCCAAACGGCTGGCACCGTGAAACAGCTTCACAGTTGTTGGTGCTCAAGCAAGATGCAACATGGATTCCTGAGCTGCGAACGATGGCGACGTCGTATGCATCGCCTTTGGCACGTTTGCATTCAATGAGCGTCTTGGCGACTATGCCTCGCGGCATCGATGCCGAAACATGGCTGAAAACGGTCCAGGATCCGCATCCTAAAATTCGATTGTGGTCGCTGATCTTGCTCCCTCGCTTTGTTGATCATTTATCAGCCAGCGATCTCAAACAGGGATTCCTGGCATTACGCAACGAGCAGGATCTCGAGGTTCGCATGGTTGCTGCCGTGCGAAGCCGAATGGCCTTCGGCATCGGAAACGATCGGTCTGATCGGTCGGATCAGTCGGATCGCGAAGCGATTGCGGAGCTGTTGCTATCATGGGCGTGCAGCGACGCGGGGGCCGATGACTGGCAGTGCGACGAACTGCGGGCAGCGGTTGAGTATGCGATTGCGGGTGGTGACGTCGAGTCATTCGCCGATCTCGTTATTCCGCTTCTGTCTACGCAGGCTTCGGCCGACTCCGCAGCATCTTGGTGGGATGCGATCCTCTTTGAATTGCATCAATCGAAACGACTGCACACTTGGATGGAACGAATTTGTGCATCCGAAATGTCATCCCAAACGACAGAGCGGTTGATGGCCAGTTTGTCGCGGCTCGTCAACCGAAGACAAATCACTGCCCCGGAAGCTCGCACCGCGGTGGAGCAATTCGCTCGCAACCAAGCGTTGGATTTGGTAAAGCAGTCGATATCGTCGGAGAAGCCTTCGCAAATGAGTTCTGCGGATCGAGTTGCCGTTCAATTGCTGACGATGCTTCCCTCGGAGGAGCGTTCAACGCTACTGACTGCCATCTTGGATCTCGAGAACAAAACCGATCTGCAACAGGCCGCTGTGGATGCATGGTTGGCGAACGATCAAGCATTGCAGGCGGTGGTGATAGATCGATGGGAGCGCCTTTCGCCACCGGTTCTCAACGGACTGTTCCAGGCCTTGGTGCGAAGCATCGGCGGGACCCGATTGCTGCTCGATCGCATCGACGCTGGGCAAGTGGACCCCAAGCGAGTCCCGGCATGGGCGTGGCAGGCGATTCGCAGTTCAACCGACGAAGGGATCCGAAAACGCGCCGCCCCATGGGACGGTTTTTCAGCTTCCAAATGGGAGGAAATCCGCGAACCTTATAGCCAAGCATGGAAGCAAGTGGGAGCGGCAGAGCAAGGGGAAGTTCATTTCCGCAAATGGTGCGCATCTTGCCATCGGGTCAATGGCATCGGTATCCAACTCGGTCCATCCCTCGATTCGTATCGGGTTCGCACCCATGAAGCCATCGCCATTGCGATCGCTGAACCGAGCCGCGATATGGATCCCAAATACGAACAGCATCAAATCAGAACAACTGACGATGAGACCTACGCTGGCTTGTTATCCGCATCGGGTACCGACTTCATTGAGATCACATCCGCTCAGAACCAAGTATCACGAGTCGCAAGAGGATCGATCGAGACATGGACGACTACTGGGAAGTCGTTCATGCCTGATGGCTTGCTTCAAGAACTCGGGCCTGCGGCGCTCAATGACTTGATCGCGTTCCTGCGAAAGACTCAGTGATCGAAACTGTCTGCTAGAGTTTCTTTTCCACGGCGAGTTGATGGAAGCAGTGCTGAATAGAGTCCTGATTCTTCAAAAGCCAATCGATGTTGGGTTCATTGTTCATGGCTTTGGAAATCGCCTTGGCGGTCGCTTCGCGATTGGTGCGGAACAAGACTTCGGGATCGTACTCTTCGTTAACGATCGATGGGTCGAGCCAAACGGAGACGATGATTCCGATATCGTTGACTATCGTCTTGGGGATATCTCCCTTGCGCACTGCATCCAAAACTCCGTTCGCGATCGCAGCTTGGACCGTGCCCATAAGAATATTGGTGTACTTCTCGCTGTTGACGGTGACCTTGCTGATCATCACGGTGACGGGACGGACTTGCACATCGCAGTTGAGGATCGCATAGATCTTGGAGTGTCCTTTGCTTTGGTTGCCGATCATGTTGGCGATCGCGAAGCCGACTGGGCCGTCGAGGGCTCCGATGACTACCTCGGGTTCCGCAGCTGACCAGCCTTCCGTGGACTCGACCAACGCTTCGCCGGTTCTCATGACGATTTTACCGATCGATTTCTTCTTGCTCTTGCTCGCTGGTTTTTTCTTGGCCATGTTGTCTCTCTTTGTCAGCCGCGCTGGATCTGTAGTTGCTTCAAAACGGGTCTGTCCGCAGCACTTAGTGTAGCCGCAGTTGATCGGCCGATCCAATACCCTCGGGATGGGCGGGGATGGGGCGGACCGGGGCAGTGAATGAAAATCGCGAGTCTAACGACCGATGGTGCGCAGGGCTCGACGCACGATGCGATCGGTTTCTGGTGTTTGAGATTGCTCCATCCACTCGCGGGTCACCTTCCGAACCCACGCCGGTTGCGATTTGCTCGCATCGTTCAACCAATTCGCCACGGAATTCCCAACATAGCGGGAGTTGTCCGAAAGCAAGGGGGTGAGAATGGGGAGGCCGATCGCAGGTTCTTCTTTGAGGAGCGCGATGTGCGAGCACCAGACACCACGGGGGCGAGTGATCTCGCTGGCGTACCGTCGAAGACGCTCGTTGCGGCTTCCGGTCCAGGGCACAAGTCGACGAACGCATTCGACGGGATCCTCGATCACATAGGGTCTGAGGGCCAGCCACGCGATTTCGCGGGTGCCTGCGTTGGGGTCGTCAGCATGTGTCTTGATCCAAGCCAGTCTTCGCGGAAACGTCAACCCCGATGCACTCCCTAATAAAAAGGCCGACCATTCCCGAACAACATCACTTGAATGACACACCATGCGCTGGTAGGCGACGTCACCTACGGCAATTCGATCGGTCAGCCAACGGCCGATCTCTTGTGATTGCTTGAGGGCCGATAGCTGCTTGATCGACGCAAGCCATTTACGATCACGGGAATCCAGCTCCCAACTCACCTTATCGCACCGCTGCAGTTCGCTGACCAAGGACTGCAACAGATGGATGCGATCGACGACTAGCCATTCGACGAGATTCTTCGATTCAATCCAACCATCGCGCAGGGCGGAAATGATGTGGGGCGGAACTTCGCTACGGCGGCGGGGAGCAGTGCGCTCTACCCACTTTTTGATTTGTTCAGGCGATGGATGTACGCTAGCCGCCATCAGTCCCTCATGCGGTCGGCTAGTTGGCTACACTTATTCAGGATCAAGAACCGCCGACCGCCTTAACCAACATAGAAGTCAAGCCAGTCGAGTAATCTGCTTCGCCATCCCAAGCCCATAGGTTGCGGACGATATCGGTGGTTAATACTCCTGCCAAACCCATCAGAAGGAGGATGATCATGAGAACACCGACTTGCAATCCGGTGTAGGGAACTTCAGCAATACCGCGAGGAATAACCCCTCCGCCCATGTCGGGAGATTCGCCCCAACCCTCTTCCGTTCCCGCGCCTGCTTCTTGGACAGCACCGAGATCCGGCCCCGGCATACCTACATCGTCGAAGCTGGCCGAATCCTCAAGCTCAATCACTTGGGAACTGCTATCATCATCAGTTTCAATCGCACCCGAGGGAGTGAGTTGAAATTCCTCGCCTTGCTGGAAGTCAACCAAAGCACCACTACCCAATGCAGCACCTACACCGCTACCTGCGGCGGACTTGCCCACATCGGATCCAATCTCTCCACCGAGATCTAGGCCGGAAATTCCAGTGCCTTGCAAATCAAGAGGTTCATCATCCAAAGAAAGACCACTGTCCGAAGGGCTCATCAGGTTGATTCCACTTTCGGATCCAAGTGCCAATCCTGAGTCGGAGCCCAGCACAAGATCGTCTTCATCATCTTTGGCTAATTCAAGTTCGGCCAAGTCGACATTGCCGCTTCCGGTCCCTGACTTGGATCCAGTTTTCGATGATTCTGCCGTACTGCTGATTTGCGATCCGAGAACATTCGAGTCGGTGGAGTTTTTGAGAAGATCAATACCGCTGGATTCGGGCGAAGGAGCCAGTCGCAGATCGCTGCCCAGATCAACTTCACCATCCGAACCTCCATCGAGTTCACCCATGTCGAGGCTGATACCACTTCCTTGGCCTTCGGATGAAGGAGGGCGCTTCACAAGCTTGACGCCGCTATCGCTACTTGGATCTGGAACCAAAGCAACATCGCTTCCTTCTTGCGCCAGTTTCAGGTCGGAATCCAACGCAACGTCACTGCCGGCTGCCGAACCTTTACCGACCGTGCTTCCGGACTTGCTACCCGCAGGACCGATTTCACGTTCCGAAATCAATACAGAAGATCCCCCCGCTTCTTCATCGAGCGCATCGCCACCCAACTCGAGTTGGACGCGATCGATTTCATCTTGCTTGAATTTCCAACTCGTCCCGTCCCGGTAGCCGAAAATTTCCCCGCGCGAACGCATTTCGATCAATTCGTCCGTGGAAAGCCCCAAAATCTTTGCTGCTTCGTCAAGCGATACGTAGTTTGCCATTCCAGACGATGACTCCGAAGAGAAACCATGGGATACGAGACCCGATTCATGGTCATATCATAGTTCCCCCAACTCCTAGATTCCAGCGATCTCCCCCAAATACGCAGATGTGTCGTCTTCGCGGGCGTGGTTTTTCCATTAACCGTCGGTTTCCAAAAACGGTCGGTCCTCGGCCCGCTACCAGCCGTTAGGCTATCGATTTTGACGGTTTTTCCGACGAGAGCCGGAGGAGACGGTAGGAATTAGCCCTGGACAATCCGACGAAACCTCGGCATTATACAGAGGTTATTTGCTCCCAAGTCAGTCTGACGCTAGGGAGCCAACCCCCGTGCCGACATCAATCCGACATCAATCCGACATCAATACCGAGGAGTTGTTCACGTGCCGAATATCCAGAGTGCCAAAAAGCGGCTTCGCCAATCCCTCGAGCGTCGTGCTCGAAATCGCGCCGCGAAAAGTACTTTGAAAACCCACATCAAGAAGCTGAACGCATCAATGGCTGCCAAGGAATTCGAGGCTGCCCGATCGCAATTTTCCTCGCTCTGCAAGCTTCTTGACCAGACGGCATCGAAGGGAATCATCCACCCAAATAAGGCGTCTCGGACCAAGAGTCGCCTCAGCCATGCGATTCGCAAGGCATCGGTTGCGTCTTAAGCACATCGAGCTCCGGCCCAAGTCCCCGAAGTCCGCTCGTCAACTACAGTAACCCGAAGCGTAAGTTGTGATCTTGCGCTTTCTTGTAATCACGACCCGAAACGTAAGTGAGGGATAGCCCCAAGCGTAAGTGAGGGCGGGTTATATTCCGCCTTCCATTCTTTGTTTGCTTACATCATCCACGCGTACGACCGCTGCAATCGTCAGGGAGTGACGCATTCCCGAATCTGTACAGCCGTATCGATCGCGATGACGAACAACCGTTGGATCATCGCCTAGACCTTTTGGCTAACGCGGAGCGGACCGTGACACTCGATCGAAATCGCTACTTCATGTTCGGAGTCATCCTGTTTTTGCTGGGGATTCAATTCCGCATGGTGGACAGCTTCGTTCTGAACGAAGGAAGCACTCGAGCACTTCAGCGCATCGCTAAGCAGGCCAAGGTTGCGGATGCCAACAACGCAGCCACCAACGCGTTTATGCAGGCAGCCCCATCCCCGAAGAAGACTTTCAAACATCCACCCTGGCTGGGCTTTGTTCTCTTGACCGTGGGTGGTGTCATGTCGCTACACGCTATGGTGCTACCAAAACCATGACCCGTTTGCGAAGATGGATTCGGCGATGCTCGAAAGCACCCTCTTTTTGGGTGCTTGTTTTCGTCATCGCTTTGACGATTCTCAGCAATCACCCCGCGTTGCGATCTATGCCTGGATCCCTGGCCAGCGCGGACGAACGGCCCAATCTCAAAGAGATGAACGAGGAGAAGTCGTTGATTCGGGAGGGAACAAGTCTGGCCGAAGCTCGCGGAAGATTCAAGCCTGTCAACGAACGGTTCGTCTTTATCGATGAATCGACCGGGAAACCGCTGACTTGTCTAGAGAACCTGATGCTGCAACGGATCCACTCTTTTCTCAAAGATGACGAAGGGGGCAGACAACGTTGGTCGGTATCCGGCAAGATCACGGAGTTCAACGGCGAAAATTTTCTGTGGTTGGACAGAGCCATCCGCGCCCAGTGATTTTTTAATCATCGATTCTGATGCTCCAAGACCAGAGCTTCGAGTAGCTTACTCAGGCCCCAGTAACTTCACCGGCAGCTCGCGAACATTGCCTGCATCGTCTCGCAACTCCACAACGACGACTCCCATCACCATGGAAGGTAGGCAAAACCATTTCCCCCGCTGGGATCAATGGGCTTTGCTGTCGCAGGCCGGTTTGACATCGCTCTTATCGCAGTTCCAATTGCGAAAATCAGGTTCGAGTCTGAGGCTCTGGAATGAGCAGATTTGCGGATCGACCCGTGTAGAGTATTTCCAGCGGTAGTGGGCCGCCCCAATCGCCATCGAGTTGATAGCTACCCGCGAACTCGGAATCCTGACTGGACACGCTCACGGATTCCAATCGCAAACCCTTGACCTGCCATTGACTCCACGATGAAGCTCGACGATGACGTCCCATAGCGACCAATGCATAATGCCAAAGCCCTCGCCCAAGCCTCCCGCCTCGGAAGGTTCCGACATCCAACCAACCATCATCGCAACGAGCATCGTTCATGATCGAGATATCAGCCGCGTACTTAGGGACATTGAAGGCGAAGAGCCAATTGACAATACCGCGGTCTTGCCAGATGCCGTCCCCTGAATGCGTGGCGATGCGAAACTGAGGCCAACGGTAACCCCCAAGTGCCGATAGGATCGAACGCCAATAGGTCAACCGCGAAACGTGCGAGGTGCGGTGACTGTGAACGCGTCGAACGACGTCGGCATCGAAGCCAGCGGTTGCCATCAACAGCATCAACTTCTTGTTGGCCTCAAACAGATCTACCTTGGTTGAGACACATTGCTCCACCATCGCAACCGTCTGGTCGGGGTTCAGTGCGATCCCAAGGTACTTTGCGAGCAGATTCTCAGACCCGAGGGGAAACAGAGTCAACGGCACATCGGTCGGTATAACGCTGAGAACGAGCGATGCCGTGCCATCCCCACCTGCTGCCACCACCGTTCGAAGCGTACCCTCGCCTCGAAGTTGCTCAGTCCGCCGTGTCATGGCGTCGATATCGGTAAACAGTTCGACAGAGTAGCCAGCGGCATCTAGCTTGACGCGAAGAGCTTCCGCTGCCCCCAGTCCGCTTCGTGCGCCGGACTTTGGGTTAGCGGAGATAACAACCGATCGCGGCTCGCTCATTTCATGGGTCCATCCAAACAAAAAGCGATCGTACCAACCGTTCGATCACTTTGAGGGATTATCCCATATGAGCCAAACACCGCGAGGCGGGGACGAACTATTTATCCAAGAGTTTCTTCACCATCTTTTTCAACTCGGCGATCTCCTCTTTGAGTTCGGCGATGTCTTTCTTCATCGACTCATCTTCGCCGGGCATCGTCCAGGTAAATGCATTTCCCTGGGCCTGTCCTGGTACGGCATTCGGCAGTCCACGGAAAACGATACCTGGTCCAACCATCACGCCGTCCTTGGGAACCAAGTTCAGTTCCATCATTCCCAAGTCTGAGTTCTCTGTTTGGACTGGCTTGACCTTGAGCTTGATGTCTTTCCCCTCTCGGCGAACAACCAATACCACCGGCTTCTCTGCCTTCCCTGCATCCTGGACCGCTTCCTGCAACACCGTGAAATCCTGCAGAATCTTGCCATTGACGGAAACAACCACGTCACCCGGTTCAATACCGGCCTTGCTTGCTGGCGAATCCTCCATCACATCTTCAACAACCATCCCTTCGTCATCATCACCTTCGTCATCATCACCTTCGTCATCATCACCTTCATCTTCATCATCCTCGTCTTCTTCATCATCTTCATCCTGCTTCTGGGTGAGAGAGATGCCTATACGGAAGGTAGTACCTGCTCCTTCGCCACCTTGTTGCAGCCGCCCGCGAATGCCCTCCATACGGTTTTTCAACTGCTCCATATTGAGTTGAATTCTAGGCAAGTCCTTTTCGATTTTTCCGGAAGCTTCCTTTGCGTTGGCTGCCGCGCGATCCAGAGACTCCTCGACTTGAGCGATGATCTTGTTTTGTTGATCCTCGGGAAGGCCACTGTTCTTGAGCTGTTTACGAAGCTGATCGAGAACCGCTTTCGGATTCTCGTCATCCGAACTGACGACCACCGTCATGGTCTTCGTCGTCTTGGACTGTTCCTGAGCGAATGTGGCAAACGCTCCCAAGAGAGGCAGGATCACTGCCAACGACATTTTGAAAAAAACACTCCAACGACTCATCGATTACTCCCTTTCGTGTTCACGAATAACTGGAAACTTATCACGCTGCGAAAACTTACAATCCGACCGACTTCAGGGCCACGTTGTGTACGGGGACCACAATCTGGCTGCCATCATTCATTCGTCCGGAGTAGAACTGCGGCTTCCACTCCATCCGATATCCTTCCCGCTTTAATCGCTGCTGGAGCGCCGCAAGTTGCTGGGCATCTTGAGTCCAGAGCGTGTTAGGATCCATTTGATTTGCCTCGACCACTGGAATCTCCAGTGGTCGTGTATCCGAACCACCCAACCCCGACAATACCATCTTCATCGGCAGTTGACGATCGGCCTGGGACTTCTCGAGCGAGTTTGCCATGG
>JAGWWZ010000162.1 GCA_018970165.1 Planctomycetota bacterium
AACGACATTCTAGTGAACTTTTTCGAACCTTGCTCTCCAGCGATAGCGTTTGTTTCGAAGTATTGGCTAGGTTTCAGTCATTCGCATGGCTCTCCGAAGTAGCGTTGGGCCGCGCTAGAGATGTTTCGCTAACAGGGACTCCACTTTACAATGCGTCGAGTGATCCACAGTGCATTCGGCGTCGACCAGCAAGGATCGTCGCAGAGTTGCAGTGGCCAAGATCAGAGTACGAAGCTCGGGAGTTTGAATGGGCATGGCGCGATGTTTGGTGACGGGAGGTTGCGGTTTCATTGGCTCGCATCTGGTGCGAGCTTTGCTCGACGCGGGTCACAAAGTCCGGGTGCTCGACAATCTATGCACCGGCAAACGGGAAAACCTTGAGGAGGTCTCGCATCGTATCGAATTGATCGAAGGGGATATCAGCGATCCGATCGCGGTCAAGGAAGCGATCACCGGCGTCGAAAGGGTGTTCCATCAGGCCGCACTGGCTTCCGTGCAACTATCGCTCGACCGACCTCTTGATACGCACCATGCTTGTGTCACGGGGACACTGACGCTGCTGCAAGCCAGCGTTGCCGCGAAGGTCAAGCGATTCGTGTATGCGGCCAGCAGCGCTGCCTACGGCGATCAACCGACTTCCTCCAAACGGGAGTCCGATCTACCGATGCCACTGTCACCCTACGCAGTTGCAAAACTAGCGGGTGAATATTACTGCCAAGCCTTCTATCACAGCTTTGGCCTCGAAACAGTCGGACTTCGGTACTTCAATGTGTACGGTCCGCGACAGGATCCCGACAGCCCCTACTCGGCCGTGATCCCCCTGTTCGTAAGCCGCATTCTGACCGGCCAACCTCCCAAGATATACGGCGATGGTCTCCAGTCTCGCGACTTCACGTTCGTGGCCAACGTCGTCCATGGCAATCTGCTTGCGAGTGAGCGACCCAATATCGGCGGACGAGTCATCAACGTAGCCGACGGCGGCCAGACAACGCTGTTGCAACTACTCGACATTCTTTCGAAATTGCTCAAGCGAAGTATTCAGCCGGAATTCCTTCCTGCCCGCGTTGGAGATGTCCGCGAAAGTCTGGCCGATATCACGTTGGCCAGACGGTTGCTCGGCTATGAACCCCAAGTACGATTGGAAGAAGGTTTGAGACGAACGATCGAGTATTACCAAAGCTTGGTGACTGGATCTATCCGCTAAACGATCGACGCATCCTATGGGGCATCCCATCGAATTAAGTGATATAGAAGCACAAGCCGAGCACTTGGTGGCATCGATCGCCAAGCATCCCTCCTGTGTTGTCGCATTCTCCGGAGGTGTCGATAGCTCGGTGGTTGCGGCAGCAGCCTATCGAGCACTCGGGGATCGTGCGGTTGCATGGACAGGTATAGGTCCTGCGGTTCCTCTGTCCGATCGAGATGATGCCATTCGAGTTGCACGCGCAATCGGTATTCGCCATGAACAAGTCGAAACCAGTGAGATAACGAATCCCAATTACGTCAACAACGGACCCGATCGCTGTTACCACTGCAAAACAACGCTCTATCAAACCATCCGAGCTTGGGCGGACAAAAACGGCTTGTCTGCGATCCTGTCCGGGACCAACCATGACGACCTCGGCGATTATCGACCGGGCTTGAAGGCAGCCGCTCAGTGGCAGGTCATCGCACCCCTCGCAGACCTTGAAATCGGCAAAGCAATGGTCAGACAAATCGCTGACCTATGGGGACTGAGCGTAGCCGACAAACCAGCCAGCCCATGCCTCGCCAGCCGCATCGCATACGGGCAAGTCGTCACGCTTGGAAAACTTGCCAGCATCGAAGCGATCGAACGATGGTTGCACATGAGGGGCTTTCATGACGTCCGGGCCCGCGTTCATGGCGATGGGCTGTTGCGAATCGAACTCGAACCGTCCGATTGGAATCGAGTTCTCAGTAGCGGGACCCGAGACGAGTTAGTGGCACTGTCCATCGAAAAGGGTTTTCGGTTCGTCACGCTGGACATCATGGGGCGAGTGAGCGGCTCGATGAACCGCGTCTTGGAGAATTAGCTGCGGTTCTCGGAAATCGATAACGAATATCCAACAAATAAAGGGATGGAACCGAAGCCCCATCCCGTGTGTTTGCAAGACTCGTACTGACTCAGCGTCTACCAGGTCAGTTCAGCCCCAACGGTGAAACCATTGTAGACAATGTCGGACTTGTTGCTGAGCGTTGGAACGCGACCATTCCCGAAGAACAATGCCGGGGGAGTCGAGTTGAAGTTGTTTGCTGCCAATGCAACGTTATCAACCCAGATGACTTGGTACGACGCTCGAAGAGCGACCGAGTAACTGATGCGATACACAACCTGAGGTGACAACTGAGTCACATAAGCATGCGTGTTGCCGAGCAGTGACTCATTGATTTCAGGAACCCCAAGGCCTGGGAGCGAGTTCGCGAATATTCGCGAATGCTGCTGGGCACGATTGTTGTAGATACCGGTCTTCAGTTCGCAACCCAACTTGACCCCAGGAATCCAGTTGTACCACAAGTCACCACCGACCTGCCAACCGACTAATGAGTTGGTCGTATTGACGGTGTAGTCGAAAAATCGGGCTCCGTTGTTGCTTGCCCCGTTGTTGTTGAGACCGACCGCACGGAAGGTGCTGCGTTCATCCAAATCGAGATAGCGAACCCCGGTGAGGAAACTTCCTTGGAAGAAACCATATGGCTCTGCCCATCGCCGGCGGAAGCTCAGTTCCCCGTTGTGCAATTCCGACTGATAGCTGAGCGAATGCTGCAGTGAGCGATCGGAATCATCAAACCCGCCCGGAGGGACAAGCCCGAAGTTGCTGATGAACGAATACAAGTCGCCAGGTGCAGGACGATTAACCGTGGCCGTTTGTTCCCAATCGTCTAATCCGAAGTAGAGAACTTCAAGGTTCGAGCCTGGCCCGACCGCAATGTTCAATTGTGTCTGGAAGCCTGCGTTCAAATCGTTGATCGGAACACTGTTCGTGCCGAGAACGAAGTTACCGGTATTGATCCCGATAGAAGACGTATTGAACGTGTCTGCACCGGTCGTTCTTTGCAGTCCGATGACATCGAAGGATACGTCGAACCAACGTTGTGTTGCGATTCCACCTTCGCCATAGGGTCGAAGCGAAAATGGAACGCTAGACAAGCAGCCTCGAATGTGCGAGGCAAGGCCGAGAGCACTTCGTCCAAAGACATCGCAGTGCGATCCGCCACATCCATTGCACGGTCCCCCGCACTCAGGACACGGCTGAGGCCCTCCCATCATCGCTGGATCCATCCCCTCAGGACCGTAGGCTCCCGCGGGACCGTAAGGACCTGGATAGCCTGCCGAGGGATCCATTCCCAGCGAAGGATCCATGGGAACCCCTGGCATCGCAGTTCCCGGGCTAGCGCCTCCGGGAAACGCTCCCTGATCCGTGTTATAATTAACTGGCACTGCGTTGACTCTGCTAGCACCGAGCACATCGGGTCCAAGAGCCCCCGGCTTTTGAGCGAGTACTTGGCTCCCGGTCCCCGCAAGGGTCATCCCAGCCATCAAAGTAAGTTTCCAGCCTTTGCGCAGACTCATCGAATTCACTCCAGCGCTTGATGCACCCGGTTCTATCGAACCGACCGCAATGCGAAACGATCGGAATACCTGATACCATCGGCTTTATCGGCAAGCTTGCCGGGAAACGTGTACCGAAAGGGACTTTTTCTCGTCACAGTCCGCAGATTCCACCATTCCCCACACCAATCTCTTTGCTAGCGTAAACTCATCGGTGCTAAATCCCCAAGATGTTCAGTAGTCACCCGCTAACGAAAAAACGGGAGGTTTTGGCCTCCCGTTTTCGTGAACCTTCTCGATGTGGGCGAATCAGTCCTCGGACGGACCGACGTAACTATCCCCGATACCATTGATGACGATGTATGTCCTCCAGGTGATACTGTTAGAGAGGAATCGATTGCTGCCATCGGCATTTGCGACTTGAATTCCGCCGGTGTGATAGCTCGACGCTCCCGGCCATTCGCTATTCGGCCCCCAATAGCAGATAAAGGTTGGACCGAGAACGTAGGGGTTTGCTCTAAACCAGGCGGCACCGGTCTTTAATCTGGAGCCATCCACTTCCCATACTTTACCCGATTCACTCCCATAACCTGCAAGGGTTGGCCCCACAAAGGCTGCGTGGAACACGGATTCCGAGGCCCATCGCTTAGCCCCAGTTCCGGAAGTCCATTCGCGACCTCCGTAGTTATTCGTGGTGTCCGTTTCCCCAATAATCATGGTATTGGAGGTTCCATCAGTGATGTCGCGTATCTTGAACGTATCCGTAGCACTGAAGAGTCCAGTAAAGTCTGCAGCGGGTTTCTCCCTGAAACCTTGAGCGTCCCACGGAGCCCATGGCCCTAGGATTGCGGTACCGCTTGGCCACCAGTGAAAACCCTCGCTTCCCGAATAGCTTGTCGTTGCAATTGTGTGAGCTTTGTACGCTTTGCTTATGCCCGCATCGGAGGGGCATTGCAATGTTGGAACTTGCGTACTTACGACTGGTTGGTTCCAAGCTGGCAAGCTGAAGTTAATATTGCCATAAATCGACTGCTGCTCCATCTGCGGTAGGATGGCAGTCAGCCAAGTATGGTGGTATGGGCGTGTGAAAGCCGGATCGTTGGTCCATGGTCGGCCGGGTCGCCCAGGACCAAAATTAATCCCTGTCGGGAAAACCTTGTTCGCACTCTCATAGTTCATGAGAGCCAGAGCCAACTGGCGAATGTTATTTCCGCAAGACATGCGTCGAGCCGCTTCGCGAGCCGCTTGAACGGCGGGCAGAAGCAAACCCACTAAGACACCGATGATCGCGATAACCACTAGCAGTTCTACCAGTGTGAAACCGTGCCGCGACGAGCGCATAGCCATAATCCCACCTCCGAAACGAAAAGAAAAAAAAAGAAAATACAAGGAACGAGAAGTGTTATCGGGTACGGGGCCTCAGTTTCCCATAAAGAGTGCCTCAAAGCCCGTCCGATTTCAAAATGATATCCGTTGGACAGACTTCAGAGAATCGTGAAAGCTGATAATCCCAAACAAAAATTCTTTGCTTTTCGCTCAACCGCTAGGTTGAGATACTCCGTAGACACCAAAAACGGGAGGTTATCCCTCCCGTTTTCTCTTTTCTAATGATCGCCGAAACCGGTAATCGAATCGATTAGTTGGGCCCTGGCCCACCGGATCCGCCGGGCTTGGGCATTTCCGGCATCTTGACCGCGCCAGGATCCTTCAATGTTTCCGGCTTAAAATTCGGATTCTTGGTGGGATCAGGCGGGCCACATCCCAGTGTACTGGCTAACACGAGGAGCCCGCAAAACGCGAGCCTCATAGCTGTCTTCATAACAAGTCCTTTTTGTGAAATAACTGAAATCAAATTCTATTCAATCAGCAGCTTGTCATCACTCCGACGATGGTGTGACGTAGCTGTCTCCGATGCCATTGACGACTACGTAGGTTTTCCAAGTCATGTTCTGGTTGACAAACTGAACACTTCCATCCGCATTGGCTGCTTGAACACCGCCGGTGTGATAGCTGGAAGCACCGGGCCATTCGGCATTAGGTCCCCAGTGGGACATATAGATTGGGTTGTACACGTGTGGGCCTGCGCGGAACCATCCAACCTGCTTAGGATTGCCATCCACTTCCCGCACTTGTGCCGACCCACCGTACCATACCTGCTCATTCCCGCCGTAGCCAGCGTATCCAGCACCCAAGAAGGCGGCGCGAAAGACAGCCCAAGACAAATGCGGGCGTCGTGCGCCCGTTCCGCAAGTCCACGCAGCACCTCCGTAGACAGAAAAGGTGTCCGTTTCGGCAATCACCATGGTGTTCGAGGTTCCGTCAGTTACATCTCGCAGTTTGGTCTGCAGTGTGGCTGCAAAGACGCCTGCGAAGTCTGACGCTGGTCGTTCTGTAAAACCTTGAGCATTCCAAGGAGCCCATGGTCCCAAAATTGCGTCGGTCCACCAATGGAACCCTTCGCTACCCGCATAGCTTGTGGTCGCAATGTTGTGGGCTTGAAAAACTCTGGTCACACCAGCGTCGGAGGGGCACTGCAACGTGGGGATCTGTGTACTGACCACCGGTTGGTTCCAGGCAGGCAAGCTGAAGTTGATATTGTTGTAGAGCGACTGTTGCTCCATGTGAGGGAGAATCGAGGTCAACCATGTATGGTGGTAAGGACGCGTAAAGACGGGGTCTTGGGTCCATGGCCGCGGGTGCTTGCCCGGACCATAATTCACACCCATTGGAAAGGTCTTGTTAGCGCTCTCGTAGTTCAAGAGAGCCAAAGCAATCTGACGAATATTATTACCACACGACATTCGCCGTGCCGCTTCCCGTGCCGCTTGAACAGCTGGCAGAAGCAAACCAACCAAGATCCCGATGATCGCGATCACAACCAGTAATTCCACTAGCGTGAATCCGTGACGAGTTGAGTGCTTACCTGTACTCATCGAAGAACCCTTTTTAGAATAGACGAAGAATTGCGAGCCAGATCCACTTTCACCCGTCGAACGACTTTCCACAATGGTGGAAATCGACTGACTGGGTCATCCCATGGTCCGGACTGCGAGAATGAGGCTATTAATCCTACAAATTTCCTTTCGCTCGAGTCAATGATTTTTTGCAGGTCTTGACATTTATCTTACGAATATTTCCCAAGTCGGCATTTACCGTTCCCCATTCACCCCTTAGCTCACCTGTGCGTTTAGTCTCCTCATGAAGCCGCATACGAGGCGTCCCCCCGATTCCAAAGCGAACAAACGCAGCCCACTTCGACTGCTTGTCTTGTTGGGGATCTTTATTTTTTTGGCAACTTATGCATGGCGAAATTTCGAGTATTCCCGCGGGATTGCAAAGGTCGAGGGGCTGTTGAGATCGGAAGAGAACCACACCGCCATCGCACAGGTCGAGAAACTTCATGCCCGTTTTGGGGATCAACTTCGACTGCGACTGCTTCTTGCTCAAGCGTATCGACAGTCGGATCAGAAAGGACCCTTCCTCCGGCAATTGGAACTTGGCCAAGTCCTAGGACTCGATGCCGAGACGATCCAGGGAGAGAAACTTCTCTTCGAGGCTCAGTCAGGAACCATGCCAGATGCGGAGTCTCAGATCAGTCGATGGATGCAGGATAATGTTCTGGCATTCGACGCTGCGGCGCGTTCCTTGGTGTTCGGTATGCTTCGCAAACAGGATTTTGAGTCTGCGAATCGCTTCCTCGCGCTTTGGGAGCAGCAATTCCCCGACTCGCCTTGGATTCCTACCTTTCGAGGAATGCAGTACATCGCCCGTCGCGACTGGAAGAATGCGTTGGCAGAGTTGGAGCCAGCGTTAAAGAAACACCCCGACTTCGTGCCCCTGTACCTTTACTCAGGACAAGCATATCAAGGGGACCAACAATTCGAAAAGGCGGCGAAACAGTTCGAGCGGTATCTGAGCAGCGACCCGGAAAACCTGTATGGATGGCTAAACTACTCCGAAGTCTTGCGCAAACTCGGACGAACCGATGAGTCCCTCGAAAAACTTCAACCCCTGTTGCATTCAAAGAAATTGCCGATCACTCTTCAATTGCAGATCGCGAAACTTTACCTCGATGTCCAAACTCCCCAGAAGGCGATCGATATCCTTTCCAAAGTTGCAGTGACATGGCCTGAAGACGTAGAAATCGCTTCGACACTCAGTCAAGCATACCAAAGACTCGGAAACGAAAAGCTCTCAGAGAAATACGCGCAAATCGCCGACGAAGGCCAAAAGCAAACCATCGACGCAGATCGCATGCTTTTCGAATTGATGAGCAATCCAAATCGAACCCCTCAGCAATGCTACGAACTTGGACACCTGCTTCTTCATAAGAAATCGCGTGAGAATGGTCTTCACTGGCTGGAAGCTGCGATCAAACTAGACGATCGATTTGTCCCAGCACATCGAGACATGGCTCTCTACTACGAACGAATAAACGAACCGCAACGGGCTGCTGTCCATCGCCGATTTATTCCGACCGAGCAGCCATGACTACCTTGCTGCGTAAGATTTCGAGGCGACAATCCGTTCCAATGTGGAATACCCGTCCTTGGTTGCGGTGCCTGTTACTGGGCGCAGCTTCCTTGAGCATGCTCAGCTGTAAGGACACAACTCCCGTTTCGCAGAACGCTTCACCCGCGGCCTATTCCGCGTTGCCCGAGAACGACAAACCCGCGAGTTTTCTGAACTTCCTTGAGGTCGAAGGCTCGTTGCCCCAAGGCTCTTTTCGCGATGGCAGTGAGCAACAGCTATTCTCTTTGATTGAAACCACCGGAGGCGGTTGCGCCCTCCTCGATTACGATCGCGATGGACAACTCGATATCGTGCACGCTGGCGGTGGCTTCCCCGACCTCAAACTGGAAAAGCTATCTGGCTATCCTGGGAATCTTCATCGCCAGCGCAACGCATGGAAGTTCGATAATTGTGGATCTGAGGCACACGTCGATTTTTCGCGAACCTACAACGCAGCCGTGATCGCTGCCGATTATGACAACGATGGCTTCACCGATCTCCTGGTCACCGGCTTCGATGCCTTGCAATGCTTTCGCAATCAAGGGGACGGTACCTACGAACAAGTTCGAGCGATCGAGGACTCTTTATGGAGCAGTTCGGCTGCATTCTTCGACGCAGATCAAGACGGAGATTTGGACCTATACGTGGTTCACTATGCGGACTGGTCTTGGACCAACAACCCGTTCTGCCCCTCACAAACCGACCCCAACCGCCGCGACTATTGCGGCCCTACCGATTTTCGTGGACTACCCGATCGCGTCTATGAGAACCTCGGCGATGGTACATTCGCCCAGCGAACTCCCGAAGGACTTGGGGATGAAGCGCTACGAGGCCTCGGGGTCATCGCCGCCGACCTGGATGGTGACCGAGACACCGATCTGTATGTCACGAACGATGTCGAACCGAATCTGCTCTATCGGAACGACGGCCCCTTTCGCTGGACGGAACTCGGGCGACGAGCGAGCGTAGCAACCAACGATCAAGGACGTGCCGAGGGAAGCATGGGTGTCGCCATCGGGGATTACAATAACGACCAGAAGTTCGATCTGTGGGTCACGAATTACGCCGATGAATACTGTGCCCTCTACAAAGGTATGGGCCGGATGAGTTTCTCTTACGCAACCAATGCTGCGCGTATCGCGGTCACCGATGAACGGTCCGTCGGATGGGGGACCCAATTGGCCGATTTCGATCTCGATGGCGATGAAGACATTGTAATCATCAACGGTCACTTGGAACGCTATGCGCCTTACCACGACCAACGTCCCCAACTTCTCGAAAACATCGATGGCAAGTATTTTGTACTCAGCGCCTTGGACTCGAAGTTCTTCCAAACACCCCAACCAGGTCGTGGCCTTGCCACCGGTGACATGGATCGCGATGGTCGAATCGACCTGGTCGTTACTCGCATCAATGCGAACTTCGGTCTGATCCGAAACGAGTCTCAGGGGCAGGGAGCCTATCTCTCCGTTCGCTTGGTGGGGACTCAATCCAATCGGGATGCGATCGGTACGGTTCTCACCTTGAAAGTTGGCGAACGATCATGGATTCGACAGATCGCAGGTGGCGGATCCTACGCTTCAACCAACGACTTGGTTGTTCATTTTGGAATCCCTGCTGAACAAGCCCACGCGTCGAAACAGTCAATATCGCAACCGGGTACCGCTTCCCTCCGCGTCGATTGGCCAAGCGGACAGACAACAGAGGTTGCCGTCCCCAAGCTCGACACGGAGATACTGATCATCGAAGGAGAGTAGACGAGCCGTGATAGCTTGCTGATTGCTATAATCGCGGAGCTCGCTATTCCGTGAAAACGACATGCCGGTTCTTGAATCCCGATACGAACTGGCAACTATTCGAGTAGCAAAATTGAAATTCAAACCACCCTTCACACTGTTGTGCATGAACTGGAGTTCCAAGGCCATGTCTCGTGTTCGTTTGGCATCCAAATTCGCTGCCGTTCTCCTGTCGCTTTCATGCGAACTGTTGCATGCTCAAGAGATTCAGCCCGGAGATGAGCAAATCCGTTTGAACGAAATTCAAGTGATCGGGACGCATAACTCCTATCACCTCGCCCCCACGCCCAAGGTCATTGAGTTGATTGCGGTCAGCGGCGCAGAAACAGCTCGAGGGATTGACTACACTCATGAAACGCTCTCAAAGCAATTTTCAGACTATGGCATTCGTCAAATCGAACTCGATTTGTACGCTGACCCCGAAGGTGGTCTTTACAGCACTCCTTCGGCGTGGAAACTGCTAGGCTCGCCGATCGATGACCCACGCATGGGATTCGACTTTGCCGAAGTCATGCGGAAGCCTGGCTTCAAAATCATTCACGCACCTGGCTTCGACTATGCAACGCATGTACCAACCCTTGAACAGGCTCTCGAGCAAATCGTCGCATGGTCGCAATCCAACCCGCACCACCTTCCGATCCTGGTGCTCTTGGAGTTGAAGGACTCGACGCTTCCATTGTCTGGGGTCAAGCCTCGGCCGTTCGATGAATCGACGCTCGACGAATTGGATCGAGTGGTTTTGAATACCGTACCTGAACAGCGGCGATGGATACCCGATACGATCCGCGGAAACCATGCTACGCTTCGGGATGCAATTACCAAACAAGGTTGGCCGACCTTAAAGGAATCTACGGGGAAAATCTTTTTCGCGCTCGACAACACCAACGGCATCCGCGATCGGTACGTGAAGGATCATCCAAGCCTCGAAGGCAGGGCGATGTTTGCGTCTGTCGACGCCGATCATCCCGCTGCTGCTTGGATGAAAATCAATAATCCGATCGGAGAGTTCGAGCGGATCCAGGAAATGGTAAAGCAAGGTTTCTTGGTTCGAACCCGTGCGGACGCCGATACACGACAAGCTCGTTCGGGCGATACCAAGATGCGAGATGCGGCGATGGCCAGCGGAGCGCAGTTCATCAGCACGGACTATCCTATCCGTGACGACCGCTTCACCGATTATCAAGTCCAATGGCCTAATCGAGCCGTCTACCGCCGCAACCCGGTGGCTCAGAGTGGGAGTTCTCGGTGATCACCAATGCAGAAAGAATCCATGGTCCTTTGGGTTTGGGATCGGAAAATTGTGACTGTGGTTGCAGCGAGCTACCACAAGATCACGGGTGAGAGTCGCCAGATTTTATTCGAAGCGCTCCCGTCCCAAACCCAGGACTTACATGGATTCTCTCT
>JAGWWZ010000163.1 GCA_018970165.1 Planctomycetota bacterium
CTTAAGTATCACGTTGTTCCAGGTAAGGTGATGTCGAAAGACGTTGTTACCGTGAAAGGAGCCAAGTCGCTCAACGGACAACGTATCGACGTCAAGGTTGACGGGAAAAAGGTGATGATTGACGGAGCAACAGTGACGAGCGTAGACATCGCCTGTACCAATGGCGTAATCCATGTGATCGACTCGGTTATCCTTCCATCGGATGCTAATATCCCAGCAGTTGCTGACAAGGCTGGTGCATTCAAGACTCTGTTGGCTGCTGCTAAGGCTGCTGGTCTGGTTGATGCCCTCAGCGGTGATAAGGATCTGACCGTGTTCGCTCCAACCGACGAGGCATTTGCTAAGCTTCCCAAGGGAACCGTCGAAGATCTTCTCAAGCCAGAAAACAAGGACAAGCTCGCTGGCATCCTGAAGTATCACGTTGTTGAAGGACGCGTCTATTCCGAGGATGCACTTGCCGCCAAGTCTGCGAAGACCCTCCAGGGTGCTTCGGTAAAAATCAGCGTCAAGGATGGTGCAGCGTACGTCGACGGTGCTAAGATTTTGACCACTGATATCGACGCATCCAACGGAGTCATTCACGTGATTGACAGTGTGATTCTGCCACCAGCCAAGTAATTGGGATCCTTGATTTTGATCGCTCCTCCCGACGACGGTTCGATTTGATCACCGTCGTGAGGGCCTGCGACTCAAATTTCAAGCAAATCGGCCTCGCATGATCACGAAAGTGGTTTGCGAAGGCCGATTTTTTATTTCCCTCCTCTATGGGCGAACATCCCACGAAACGTCTCAAGACGGTACACTGTCAAGGAGTGCAATTTAGTGCCCTTGCTATCACAGGTATCCCATGCATTTCCGACGGATTGGTGTTTCCCTTGCGTTGTCGATTCTTCTCTGCTTTTGCAGTGCTTCGACTGGTTTCGGGCAACCTGGTTTTCCTTCCCGTTTTGCGAACGCCGAGGGTACCCTCCTACCGGCGCCGCGCGAAGTGGAAGTACTGCTCGATGAAGCCCAAGAAGCAATCACGAAACAGCAATGGAGCGAAGCCACCCTCGCCTTGGGCAACCTGCTCGGACTAGAAGCCGAGGGAAATGAAGTCGAGGCTGGTCAGGATTACTTCATCTTCACTGGGCAAGAAGATCAGGTGACCGTGAAAGGGACCGTACTCCGGTCCGCGCACAATCTGTTGTCGCAGTTGCCAGAGGAAGGGCTCAAGGTTGTCGAACTCCGTTACGGCGTGAAAGCTGCACAAATGCTGGAAGAGGCTGTTGCGGCTGGGGATTGGAACCGTATTCAGCAAATTGCGAGCCGGTACGGTTTTACGCGCGCAGGTCAAGATGCTGGCCTTATCATGGCAGAGCGAGCCCTCGGAGAGGGGAACATGCGCGAGGCCGCAAACGGACTGTTTCGACTCCTCAAGATGGAATCGGCACGGAAACGGATCGGTGAACCGCTCGGCTTAATGACGATCGCAGCTAGTCAAGCCGCAAAGCTCGACGCTACCGCCAGGGAGGCATTGCGGCTGATGCGATCGACCTACCCATCGTTCACCACGGAATGGAACGGAGCGAAAATTGGCTGGAACGAAAAGACCACAGATGAATCGATCTTGCAATCGCTCGGGCAGGAGTCGATTTCGATCGTTACCAAACCGGTGAATCGCCCCGCCTATCCAGGAGGCGATTCCCTCAGGAATGCCGAAACGCAAGCTGGGTTGCCTCTTCCCATTCTTCGTTGGCACGTCGAATTGCACGAATCCTTTCAACATAAAGACAACCTTGATCGCACTCTCAAAAAGCAACTCGGCGAACGCAAGTCGGTTCTCATACCTACTCGCTACCCGATCGCGGTGGACTCTTGGATTCTGGTCCCGACCTATGATCAACGCGTTCTCGCGATTGATGCAAAAACTGGGCTGGTCGGTTGGCCATGTGTTTTCAGTGGCATGCCGCTCGGTTATTCGCTAGATCGATTCACCGGTCGAGACGCGTTTTCACTCGGTTTGCCCGCCCCCGATTATTTAGTGCGTCGCGTTTGGGGAGACACCGCGGTCGGCCAAATTGCCAGCGATGGCGTTCGGCTATTTACGTTGAGCGAGCTTCCTGCAGTCGACGTGGCGGAAAGTTTTGCCCAGGGTCCGAACGCCCGCCTGATGCGTCCCTTGGGTGTCCGTACCTTCAATGTGTTGCAAGCATGGAGTATCGAAAATCAAGGCAAACTCGTGTGGGAAGTTGGAGGAGCGAGCGGCGGCGTAGCACCAGAACTGGCCGGCGCGTTGTTTCTCGGTGCCCCCCTGCCGTATCGAGGTGAACTCTTCAGCCTCATCGAACTCAACGGGGAAATCTATTTGGTGTCCTGTTCCCCCGAAACAGGCAAACTGTTGTGGCGGCAGCCGATCGCCGCCAATCAAGGGACAACCATCTCGCTGGACTCGCAAAGACGATCCTATGGAGCCAGCCCCGCAGCGGACGGTTCCACCATTCTCTGTCCAACGCTTTCCGGATTCCTTGTGGCATACGACATCAATACCCGCGAACTTCTCTGGCAGCATCGCTATGCGATGAACCCCAATTTGGCCGCAGGTGCCCAATTCAATTTCATCGGCGGCATGGATGCTCGCGAATCGAACCCGACGATTCCGCGTTCTACGGAAACCAGTGTCTTGCTGCACGATGGGGTTGCGATTTTCGCGCCACCAAACGGAAACACTGTCACCGCGATCAATATGTCAGACGGCAAAGAGTTGTGGCAACTGAGCTTCGATGACCCCATCCCTCTTCGTTACATAGCAGGTGCGTTCGGCGACACGGTAGCGTTGGTCCAGAATATGTCTGTGTTAGGGATCGATCTTCGAACCGGTAAGCCGAAATGGAAACCGATAACGTTGCCCGGTGAATCACAAGTCGTTGGTCGATCGGTCCGCCGAAATAATCGCTTGTTGGTCCCAACCTCCAACCAAGAAATCCTCGAAATCGACATCGCCAAAGGTTCCATCCTGAACACCGTTCGAGTCGTTCGCCCACTGGGGAACCTGATCGTGGTCGACGACCGATTGATCTCTGCCAGTCCCTTTCAACTGGATTGCTATTCCATTCGGGACGTCTTCGAAACCCGCCTCCTCGAAGAACTGCAACGAGATGGTGAGACGGTGCGCAGTCTTGTCAAGCAAGGGGAACTGCATATTGCATCGGGCGAGATTGATGCGGCGCTTGAGGTGCTTGAAAAAGCCTATGCTTCCATTCCCACTGACCCAGATGTTCGATCGAGATTGGTCGAGGTAGCAACCTTGGCCTTGCGCAATGACTTCGACAAATACGTCGATCGAGTACAGCGATATCAAGATCTCACGCTCGATCTCGATCTGCCCTCCTATTTGCGGATTCTCGTCCATGGGCTCGAGAAGCAAAGCCGATGGGAGGACGCACTTGAGAAGTTGTTCGAACTCTCCGATGCAAGGTTGAGTCGCCGGATCGATCAAATGAGCGACGGAGAAGATGTCGACATGAATCCTCAATGGTCGGTTCAGGAAGATCGATGGATCGCAACTCGAATTGCTCGATGTGCCGAAAAACTTCCCGCCGAAGCGTGGACCCGACTCGAACCTGTGATTCGCAGGCGTCTCAATCCAGAAGCAAACATCGACCGCGGGATTTCCAAGCTTCGATTGGAACACATGCAATCATTACCCCAAACCGAAGAACTCCGGCTTTCCGTAGCCCAACGCGTCCTGAAGACCAACGGAGTCGAAGCTGAACGCTTGCTGCATCAAACCACTATTGGACAATCGAACCTTAAGGAGACCGGGGAAGCAGTCCTATCCAACGAGCGAAGGCGAATGCTCGCGGAAATCTATCTGCGGGGAAAACGCCCCTTTCTCGCTGTGCGTTATGCAGATGGCGATGTTGAAGTGTTACGACAGTTGATCGAAAAAACGTCGATCGAAAATCGGACCTTTGGTATGCGAATGGATATCGACGCGCAGCAGGTAGCTCAATTTGCTGCGATTGCCAAATCACTCGAAACCAAACATGTTTGGCCTCAGGGTGCGGTCACCGTCAACGTCGAGCCTCCTGACATCAATGCTGTTCGACAATTCGACAACATGAGCGATGCCTTCAACTTGTGCGTGCGTGCCGAGAGCGTCGGCGACAGTTTCGATAACTGGCAAGGATACTACGGAGTCGGAGGATTCCAATTCGCCAATCGGCTGACGAACGAGCAATTTCAAAAAATGATCGAATCGGGAGCCTTGGACCGATCGACGGTGCCACGCATGTTCGTGGTCGATAGCATGATTTTCCTGGAACTGAAAAACGAGCTGATCGCCGTCGATACCTTGCAAGCTTTCAACAGTCAGCAAGATGGCCAATTATGGCGCAATAACTACGGCGATGAATCGCAAGAGGTGGAACGGGGACGAGGACGTACCAATGTGATCGATCGCAACGTCTGGGGATTGCCTATTCAGCGACGGAACTTCCGAGTTGCAGCAGCATCTCGATACGGAGTTGTGATCCTCAACAACGATGAATTGTCCTGCCTCGATCTGTTCTCGGGTACGCGGGTGTGGAGTCAATCGGGTTTTAGGAACGCAACGTTCATGCGAGAAGGGAACAGACTGTATGCTTTCCAGCCATCGACCGGCCAAATCTCGCAACTGGACATTCGTGACGGAATGCTACAGGAATCCTTCGAAAGCGGCCTGAAGGGCTGGCAGCCGATCGTTAACGTTGGAAAACGTTGGTTGTTCAGCCCTGAGAAAAGTCCGAATGGGGATCGCGCGAATGAAATGAAACTCCGACTGGTTGAACCAGCAACTGGAAAGATCTTGCTCGAACGTGAGCACACACCCGACACGCGGATCGCGATTGTCGATGACATCGGCGTCGTCGCACTGAAAGCTGATGGGCAGTTAACTTACTGGCATATTGCCACCGCTTCCGAGAGTAACTACTCGGTGGATGTCGAAGGGAAATTCAGCACTTTGACGGCCCAAGTGTTCGGGGATGTTGCGTTGATTCTGCCATACGCTGGCTCCATGGAATTAGAACGAATCACCGTCAATCCATCCACTCGCACGGATCTGTCGGTGGCTCCATGTGCTGGCCGATTGTTCGCGATTTCTACCCAAGACGGAAAGCCTACATGGGAACGCTCGCAACGCGTTAAACACTTCCTGTTCCCATTGAGCCAGAGTCGTGAGTCTCCCGCCGCTATCTTCGTGCGTCGATTGTCCCTTACGAAGGTCCGGGGGCAGAATCGCGATTACACTAGTATCGCAATGGTAGACGTTAGAACCGGTCGATTGCTTTATCAAAAACATGATCTTGAGGCAGTTCGTGGTGGTGCATTTGTTCAACGTTTGTCCCCGAGCGAAAACGCGATGCTCATCCGTTACTTGGGTAACACGCTAACAGCGACTTGGAGCGATGATCAGACCGGGTTGTCGCCAGCAAACCAAACCGATGAGATCGGGGATCTGGATCCTGATACCTATCGAAGCGATATCGAGAAGAAGATCGATGAAGCCGCTGCACGCAGCGACGTAAAATGAGATGCGGTTTACCTCGCTTCCCCGTTACTATCGAAATCTGAAGCGTTGGCGAGAAATTATCCTCGTCCTACGCAAGTATGGCTTGGCAGACTGGCTCAGCCGATTGCCACTCGATTTTATCCGGGATTGGATCAAGGACGATCACGGCGTCCCCCTTGCCAGCTATTCGCACGAAGCCCGCGTTCGAATGGCTCTCACCGATTTAGGCCCGACATTTATCAAGCTCGGACAAGTCCTTTCGTTGCGGCCGGACCTCGTAGGTTCAGAACTTGCGACGGAACTGCGGTCTCTGCAATCCAATGTGCCGGGGGATCCTGCAGATGCCGTACGATCCGTTGTCGAAACCGAGTTGCGTAAACCGATCGAGGAGTTGTTTGGCACTTTTGAGTTCACACCGCTGGCCTCTGCATCGATCGGGCAAGCCCATGCGGCAACCCTCCTCGACGGAACACAGGTGATTGTCAAAGTACAACACGCACACATCCGGAAAACCATCGCGGAAGACTTGGAAGTGATTGGAGGTCTTGCCTCGCTTGCCCAAGGAATTCGCGACTTGGCCGTGTGGCAACCCAAGAGTATTGTCGACCAACTCGCGCGACAATTGAAACGGGAACTCAGCTTCTCCCAAGAAGAGGCCAACTTGGTGACACTGAGCCAAGCGCTCGGCGATATCCAAGGGCTTGTGATACCCAAACCGTTTGTCAGCCACTGCAGTCCGCGCGTTCTGACGATGGAGCGGATCGAGGGGAAATCGATCAACGACGTAGGCGATACATCCTTCTTTCCTGATCTCGATCGCGATGCACTCGCACATAAGGTGTCTGAGATCTACGTGGCGATGATCTTTGCTCATGGCCACTATCATGCCGATCCGCATCCCGGCAATATCCTCGTGCAGCCCGATGGCACGGTCGGGCTACTCGACTTTGGCATGGTCGGACGAATCGATGAAAAACTCCGTGCAGACATCGAGGAAATGCTCTGGGCTGTCGCGGTGAAAGACTCTGCACTCCTGACCTCGCTAGTCAAGAGGGTTGGCAAAGCTCCATCGGACATCGATGAAACTGCACTCGCGGAAGATGTCTCAGACTTGATTGCAATTTACGGCAACCAACCGATCGATCGTATCGACTTGGCAGGCGCACTTAACGATGCAACCGATATTTTGCATCGCCATCGCGTTATTTTGCCGAGCCAACTTGGAGTCCTCATCAAGACGCTTGTCACGCTGCAGGGAACGATTTCACAAACCAGTCCTCAGTTCAGTCTCTTGCAGGTGATTGAGCCGATGTTCCGCAAGCTTTGGTGGAATCGCTATTCGCCGAGGCGTCAAGCTCGACGACTGCGTCGCATGGTGGTGGAAGTAGAGGGGCTGGTTGAAAAGCTTCCTTCGCAAATCAGCTCCCTGATGGAGATCGTTCAAGCCGGAAAGCTGGATGTCCACCTCTCCCACCGGGGCTTGAGCCCATCGATCAATCGGCTGGTTCTCGGCCTGCTGACGAGCTCACTGCTGCTCGGTTCGTCGGTGTTGATGGCGTATGATGTTCCTCCCTTGCTGTTCATGGACGGAGGTCCTTTCGGCTTGAAGGATCTCTCATTGATCGGGTTCTTGGGGTTTATGTTCAGCTTCCTCGTTGCATTTCGTATTATGCTCGCGATCAACAAGTCCGGGCATCTAGATACTCAGTCCGATGAGTCGGAGTTTCACTCTTGAGGCAGACACCCGAGCAGAGAATCGGTATACTCGCTACCCGTGTTGCATAACACGCGTGCATTCTCGCGCTGCAGTACAGGAAAGAAAAATTATGAGAGTATTGATTACGACCGATGGTTCCGATGCAGCCATTGAATCCATTCATCGATATTGTCAACTGCGGCCTGCGGTCATTTCATCTCATACCGTGCTAACCGTCGACGAACTGCAACCGTACGGCATAATCGATTCGGTCGATCAGGCGGAGTTCGATCGACTGCAACATGAAAACTGCCAGCGCATCCTAGGCCTCGCTCGCGAAGCGATGGAGAAACATGGGTTGGAAGCAAAATACATCGAACGTGCCGGGCAAGCGGCGGACACGGTCCTGACCTATGCGGAAGATACGAAAGCCGACTTGATCGTGATTGGTTCACGCGGCAACGGGGCCCTGACCCGCGTGTTGCTCGGGAGCACAAGCGATGCGGTCGCTTCACATGCCAAGGTTTCTGTCTGGGTAGTCCGTCCAAGTGTTGCAACAACCGACACTTCCTCGCCTCACATGACCGTTTGCTACGATGGTTCCGATGCATCCAAACGTGCCGTGAACCGCGTGCGAGAAATGGAGTTTCCATCGAAAGCAAGAATATCGCTGGTTGCATTTATAAGAAGACCTGAAAATCTTCCCGATGAGATCGTTTACGACTCCCGACATCAAGATCAACTCCGTTTGGAACTTCAGGAACTCAAGGGAGCATTTCCAGAGGATGGGCCAAAAGTGGAAATATTGGTTGAGGAAAGTCGGCATGTGGGGCATGGATTGGTGGACTACGCCGCTGCCAACCGTAGTTCCCTAATGGTCGTGGGAGACAGAGGTCGAAGCGCGATCGCACGCTTCTTGATTGGAAGTGTGTCCCGATTCGTATTGCATCATGCGCCCTGTAGCGTCCTTGTCGTTAAGGGCTAGCCGCGACCTTACTCGAGAGCGGCTGAAGGTGGCCGATGGCTCTCAGATCATCTCTCTGACAAAATGCAAAACGAGGCACAGGCTACTCCGCTTTTGCCATCTCGGAAAGAGGCATGTGGCGGTAGTAAGCTTCCAAGCAAAGGATTGCAAGAACGGTAGAGTACAATCGGCCACCGGCATCGCCATGCGGATCCCCTTGGGGTGGCCAACTGCCACGCTCGCGACCGGCTTGTATCTGCAGCGATGGCAATGTGTCGCGCATTACTTCGTTCCATTTGAACCAAGCGGCGCCGCCTGCATGATGAAGCGAGTTGGTTGCGTAGTACCAATAGTAGTAGTCGCGATTATTTAATTCACTGCTGATTGGATGGCTGGCTAGGTAATCGCAACCGCGAACGATTCTCTTATCGGTCGTACTCCAACCGAGATACATTCGGCACAGAATACCCTCCGCAGTCATCGAGTCTTTGTCCCGCGATGCAGCGGTGTACGCATACTTGTCACCATTCGGGTTAGGGCGATTTTCACCAGTATTTCGCTGAACAGAATCGAGAAATTTGTGGACATTTTCAAGAGCGTCGCTTTCGATATCCATCCCAGCCATGCGTGCTGAAGTGAGCGCCATCACATACCAACCAGTAACACTTGTGTCCGAATCTTGGCGGGGTTGATACCGCCAACCTCCCGAATCGCTTTGCGCTTGGATGGCCCACTGCACTGCTCGCTCAGCAGGTGCTCGCAAGGACTCATCTCCGGTCATACCATACAACTCGCACACAGCGATGCTCGCTTGTGCTTGCGCATAAGTTCGCTGGATCCCAGTCGCCTTGGCTGCAAAGAAGCCGTCGTCGTCTTGTATCGAGAGAAGATACTCCAGGCCGCGAGCGACGTTGGTTTGATAAGTTCCCACCTTGTGAGTATTGCCAGCACCCATGAATGCCATAAGAGACATTGCAGTTGCTGCGGGGCGATTCTCGTTTACGCCCCCTTCGCTGTAGGGGCCTGCTAAACTCCAAGAACCATCCTTGGCTTGCTGCTTTTTGATCCACTCGAGGCCCATGGCTACAGCACGTTCCGTGTTATCGGTTCCACCATATGCCTTTAACAACGCATCTTTCATCAGGCCGCTGCGGCTGGAAAGACTCGTTTTGATGGTCATTGGGGCGAGCTCGACCGTTGCATTCATATTGGAAAGATCTTCAACCATCGATTCCATCTCGGTTGTAAGCGTTGAAAGATCCTTGACCTCCTCCTCGGACACATCCATGTCGTTGGATAGGTCCGAAAGGTCAAATGTCGATAATTCTTCCTCGCTCCCCGAACTCTCTCCCAAGCCCAAGATGAGAGACAAAGAGTTTTTGATTTCCTCTCGAACCGGTATGAGTGCCAGAATCAAAACCACCGACACATGCAGAAGAGCACTAGTCAGCCAACTGGGCATCTGCCAGAAAAACCGAGACAGCCAACCTTCATTTTTTGGGGAATCATCGCTGTCGGCAAGTTGTACAACTGGGATCGCCGCTTGCTTGGGCTCTTTTTTGCTAACGGTAAACTGATTGAGACTCTTGGTCTTTGCGGACGATTGCGAGGAATCGGGAGGAAAAGCGGGCGAAGGGGGGGACGAACGAGACGCAGATCTGCCCGGGACGCTTGGCGGAGAAACCGACGGTACTGTCGGAGGTAGGTTCGGCTTGGGATTTTGTTGGTTCATGGCACCTCAACGTAAGTATACACGATCGATGCTCCCACGGCGCTCTTCGCTCCGACGGCGTTCCTCGTTAGCCTGGCGGGTTTCGTAAATGAAAGCCCCCTCGCAACAGATGATTCTCTTCGAAAAATCATGGAGCAAAAGCAGAACACCCTTCGGGTCAATCGAGGCCATGACACTCGATTTGACCCGAAGGGTGCTGTGTATCGATGCCAATCCGAGGGAATGGCAGGGAACGACGATCTAGGGACGATCTTCCTTTAGGCCGCGCAAGTCGGCTGGCTGGATGTGATTCGCTTTGCGATTCTCACGTTTGATCGCCTCGTAAACTTCCTGCCGATGGACGGGAATGTCGTTTGGGGCTTCGATACCAAGCCGCACTTTATCCCCACGAATGTCAACGATCGTCACGACGACGTCATCGCCGATCATGATGCTTTCGTCTCGGTGTCGCGAGAGCACAAGCATTGGAGACTCCTTTTCACTCTAGGTTGCATCCACTGCAACAGGCTTGGGGCACATTTCTGAAGGTTTCGTCGGTTTCACCACACTCAGGCAACCCGACGCTTTGGGGTATCGGATGCCCAGTCAGGGGAATCGACGCTTTGCTTTCGCTTTCCGTGCAAATGGTCCCTAACCGTTATGCCGACAAAAACATGTCCTGACGGACATTAGGGTTATACCGGGAAAGGCCGTTCGGAGCGCACCTCTTGTGCAAACCTCAAGGTTCAACAGACGCGGACCGATGCTAGGTTTCAACTAGTACGGCTCCCTGCCTCAACTCTTTCGAAAAAGTCTCAGAACGTGAAACGACGGTTCCCATCCCATTTGCGCATTCACTCGGACGAACACGTTCACTCGTCTTCGGGGAACGGTAGCAACGGACGCGATGCGTCTGGGCGACGCGATCTCGATGAAGTGGATGTATGCCTGAGAGCATTCGCGGAAGCTACCAGTTGGGGTGTCGTTCCGCAAAATCAAGCCGATGCTCCCGTTACCGCTTTAGCTAAGAATGCGACCCGAAGATGGATGGGCCGCCAATGGAAACTGATCGACAACATTGTCCGGGATGGATTGCTTGACGAAGTGGATCTGGTGTCAATCCCATCGGTCGCGATGGACAAAGCCCAGGATTTGCTCCTGGCGATCGAGCGACTGGTCGAACGATTGGACAAGGCGGAGGAAGTGATTCGCCGACAAGAAGCGGAACTTGCCACTGCCGTGCTTGTTACTTCCCATCCCGATCGTCAAAAAGAAACCGCAGATCGCTTGGAATCGATTCTGGAAAGCACCTCCCGGTCCATCGGGGCGACCGCCGCCGC
>JAGWWZ010000164.1 GCA_018970165.1 Planctomycetota bacterium
TGGAACATAAAGTCAGGTGTCCCACCGATGTTAAACGCAACAACAGGATCACAACAAGAGGATCCGATGGATCGGTTTGCGTAGATGTAAAGCTTACGGGACGAGTAGCTCGACCACTTTGGGAGCTGGTGCGTTGTTGCGCTCTCGATTGGCTTGGACCGCTCGTTGTTCTGTTTCGAGATCGATCAGTTCGTAACGCACATTCCGCTGCCGAGGTGTGTAGCCCAACTCTGAGATGGCATCGCGGATTTGATCAAGTGTCAAATAATGGACAGTACCCGCCTCGGCTACCACATTTTCCTCAAGCATCAACGAACCCATATCGTTGGCTCCGAAAAGAAGAGCAAGCTGCCCAATCTTAAGCCCTTGCGTGACCCAGCTGCTCTGAATGTTCGGAACATTGTCGAGGTAGAGTCGAGCGACCGCTTGCGTTTTCAGATATTCAAACGAGCCCGCAGGGGCGATATGAGACATCTCGGTGTGCTCAGGTTGGAATGTCCAGCAAATAAATGCGGTGAAGCCATGCGTCTCATCTTGCAATTCCCGAACACGGTCCAAATGCTCCACTCGCTCCGCGAGAGTTTCTGCATGGCCGAACATCATCGTTGCTGAACTGACGCCACCCATGTTGTGCCAGACCCGCATGACGTTCAGCCAGTCGTCACTCATTACTTTACCTCGGGTGATCGCACTTCGAACGCGATCCACAAGGATCTCCGCGCCTCCACCGGGGATGCTACCGAGTCCCGCTTCTTTCAGTCTCGCTAAGACCGTTTCGATCGGCAGTTTGTTTACTTTGGTGAAATGATGAAGTTCGGGTGGTGAGAATCCGTGAATGTTGATGTGTGGATAGTGAGTTTTGATATCTCGCAGTAGTTCTTCGTACCACTCGAGCTTGAAATTTGGGTGCAGCCCACCTTGCATCAAGATCTGATCACCTCCGAGCGCGACCGTCTCGCGGATCTTGTCGAGCAGGACTTCGCGCGGCAGTACATATCCCTCGTCGCTTTTTGGAGATCGATAGAATGCACAAAAGTCGCAAACCGCAGTGCAGATGTTGGTGTAGTTGATGTTCCGATCGATGTTGTAGGTTCGATAGTTCTCGGGGTGCATCCGCATCGTCACTTCATTAGCCGCTGCACCGATGGCCGCGAGGTCGGACGATTCGAGTAGCTGCAGAGCTTCCGCGCGATCGAGCCGTTCACCTGCGATCGATTTGTCCAGGATTTTTCGGATGGAGGGTGGTGATGGATGAGTCATGTCGATCTCTTGAGATGCGAAAAGCGTTGCGAGTACCTGAATTATGGTTTTCGGATTATGGCTAAATCGTTCCCTAGACCAACCCCGCAGATTGGCATCTTGCGAGAAACTCCGCCAATCCTGCTTGTTCTTCGCCCAGGAATTGAAAGCGGAGGTAACGTGTCAAGTAATCCCGGCACTGCTGGTGCGTCAGTCCGTAATCTGCGGAGTACTGCTCGATGATCGCTTCGACGTTGTGGCAACCTTGATCGCGACAGTCTTCGAATACTTTAGTTAGTTCCGGCGTAACGAAGCGTGATTCGCGAGCAGTCCACAATGCGAACACGAATGGTAGACCTGTTTCGATATGCCACTCTTCACCGAGGTCCCAATCGGTTAGAAAGGTTGCCTGGTAACGTTCTGGCCGCATCGCGCGATCGCCGATCACTAAAACCGCATCTGCATTGGAATCCTCCGGACTCGCGTCGATCGGAAACTCGACCAATTCCGGGATTCGACCAAAGCGGCTTTGGTAGAGAATCGATGTGAGAGCGACGCTGGAGCGAGATCCTTCATCGACAGCCAGCGTTCTGACGTCGCGAGGTTCTTTCCGAAATAGTACCCGCACCGACCAGACCGGTCCTCGGCATGCGATCGCGGCATTGGACACAATGCGATACTGCGATCGATGCCGCAGATATTCAACGACTGGAATCAAGCCGACGTCGAGTTCTTCGCGATGCAAGGCAGAGGCCAGTCGACTGGGGAGCGCTAGTTGCAGCGAACCGAAATCGGCGACTGCGGACTCCAGACCGTAGATTAAAGGTTTCGTGTTGAGATAAGCCACGGCACCGATGCGAAGTGTGTCCGCGGGCATGTGCACGTCATCGAGCGAATAGGAGCGGTGACGATCCGCTAGCGTGCTCTTCGATGGCGGCAGATCCGTCATGAGGCGCTGGCCTGCGAATTTCGCGAGATCGACGTGATGCTGGGTGGGTATTGCCATGATGGAGACCTCGGTGTGAGAACCGCAAGAAATCCCTGTGCAATAACCTGGAGCATCATGATTTCCAGACGCATCCTGCCCAGGACCATCCCACGCCAAAACCGACCATGAGGTGGTTTTTACCAGGGGCCAACCGGCCTTCGCGGCGCAAATCTTCGATGAGGATGGGGAGGGTAGAAGATACGGTATTGCCCCGATGCTCAAGTCTGATGGGTAGCCGTTCCGAGTCGACGCCCAGTGCCACCTGGAGCAATTCCAACATTTTTCGGGTTGCTTGGTGCATCAGGAAAAGGTCGATCTGTTCCATCGACAAATTTGCCTTGCCCAGAATGTTTCTCACCAGTTGTGGGATGGAACCTACGGTGAAGTCCATGAGTCCCGGGCCGTCCATATAGAGTCGGCTACCCCAGCGTTTGCGGCGTCGGGGGGCAATCGCATCTTGGGGAGATCTCGCGCCACCGTCACAAACGATCAGGGTGTTGGCACCCTTGCCATCGGTTCCGAATACAAATCCACTGAGCGAAGGATCTTCGACCGCGTCGATCAGTGTTGCTGCTGCAGCATCGCTGAAAATCGGCCGCAGAGAGCGATCGGCCGCGACGATGTATTTGCTATAGGTTTCGGCAGTAACGAGAAGTACGCGTTTCGCCTGTCCGGAGCAGATCAAACCCTCTGCGAGCGAGAGCCCGTAGACGTAACCGGAACAACCGAGATTGAAGTCCAGTGCACCGCAATGAATTCCGAGCCCTAAACGATCCTGCAATAAACATGCGGTGGTAGGTAGTGGATAGTCCGGTGTCTGGGTGCAATAAAGAAGGAAGTCGATCGAGCCTGGATCGATCGAGTGCTCTTGAAAAAGTCTCCGGCAAGCAGCAAATGCAAGATCAGATGGGGTCTCATTCGCCGCGGCCAAGTAACGAGTTCGAATCCCGGTCTTTTCGGTCAGTTCGGGAACATGCCACTCGGGATGCTCAAGTTCGAGTTGCTCACAGTTCTCCGTGCGCTCCGGAAAATGGACAGCGATAGGACCGATTTGCGCGTGGGGCACGTTGACTCTAAGCTTAGTTAAACCACGAAACAAAACAGACCGCCTCGCGGTCCAACGAACTAAGGAGTACGATGATAATCCGTGATCGTCCAATTCGGAAGCGCCGAATAGGGAAGATCCGACCCCGTCTCAGCCCCCGGTTTACCCATTGCAATGGCTACAGGATGTCCTCGATGAAGCAAATCATTGCAGTCGTGCGTCCTTATCTCGTTGAGCAATTGCTGCAGGCGTTGAGATTGGCACCCCTGGAAGCCCTGGATGTTTCGGAAGTCAAGGGATACGGGAGACAAAAGAGCTACCTCGATAGCTACGGCTCGAACGAGTACAGCCAAGCTTTCTTGCCGAAGATCGAAGTGAGTTGCTACGTCGACGACCTTCGTGTCGAGGAAGTCGTCAAGATGATCGTCGACACTTGCCGCACCGGAAGAATGGGTGACGGCAAGATCCTTATTGTCGATGTCCCAACCATGCTATCTATTCCTGAGGCCGGAGAATGAATCGCGAAGATGCATTCATACGTTATGGGATTGGCACGGATCAACGATTTTGAGTCGTCAGTTTCCGCCTTGCGCTCGCAGGTATAGCTGGAATTGAGCTAGATGGTTCCAATTTCGCGACGGTAATTCGCTGAGCATTTGCGCTCTTGTATCGAGCGGTCTTACCACCGGAGGATTCTTTATTGCTTGGAGAACTTGGAATCTTTTCGGCATCGCCTGGCAAAAGACTCGGCATGGGTTTTGGCTTTGCAGGAGTCGGTACTCCATCGGGATCCCTGAGAGGAACTGTGACCGCCTCAGGTTTGGGTGATGCGATAACTATTTCGGATTCCCCATCTACAACGTGTGACTCAGTAACGGGGTTGGTGAACTCATGTCTTCCTGCATGTATTCCGTGCCCGCAATGGCTACACTGTCCGCCGTAGCTAGTATGACCACAATCAGTGCATGGTCCGTAATCGCCACAACGTGAACAGTCCGAGGCCACGTAGGAATAGCCCCATAGGTCTCGAAGCCTCGCATACCAGGGTTTGCAAGTCCCGCATCCACCAGCCCACTCATTGTCGCATCCGCATGGATCGCACACAGGCGGTTCGTTAATGTGTTCGTCCCAGTACACCTCGCCACAACCCGAACCGCACGTCAGGTTATGTTTTGCCTGGCTTTTCAAAACTGCAAGCGAGTGCCTGACGTGGCCTAGACCGTTGATTGTGCAAGCGCCTTCGGCTGCACAAGATTCGTCGGGACATGCCGGCTCTGTACATACAGGCCTAATCCCGCAGTGCGGACCTTCGTAGTCGACGTGAATGCTACAGCAGCCGATCTGGAGCGCGAGCGTTGTGAGGACACCAAGTCCCCAGCGCAAAGATGTAGTCATGATTCCCCCCGGAATATTGCCGCACCGTAAATTTCGATCATCGAACGCTGATTCCGCGTTCGTTCGAATCGTTGATGGGTGTTATCGGCCCGCACAACCGATACAATCAGCAAATCTTGCCAAACTCTCTGCCCACAGGATCGCTAGCTATGCCGTCATCCCTTGATCATTTGCTCGAAAGCCGTGTTGTGGCGATTATTCGCTTGAGCCGTCTGGAGCGGGCTCGCGAACTGGTGTGCACGTTGCTCGACGCAGGCATTCGTTGCATCGAGTTTACGCTTACCAATCCCGATACTCCGAGTTGGATCGAGAGACTCCTGGCCGAGGAACCGCGATTCCGAGAAGGGGCGGCATGTCTAGGGATGGGCTCGGTACGCAATGCAGACGAGGCGAAGCTGGCCCTCGATTCAGGGGCTCAATTCATCGTGACTCCGATCGCATCGGAGCCTGTGGTGAGGGCGTGTAAGACCCGCGGAGTGCCAATAGCTGCCGGGGCTTATACCCCAACCGAAATCGCCTCCATGTGGGATTCGGGTGCTGACATGGTCAAAGTATTTCCAGCAAGGAGTCTCGGCCCAGCTTATATTCGCGATATCCTCGGTCCGATGCCCTATTTGAAACTCATCCCCACCGGCGGCATCGATGCATCAAATGCTAGAGAATATCTGGACGCGGGTGCCACCGCTGTTGGTGTAGGGGGCAGTCTCTGCCGAGCCGACTGGGTCGATGGTTGTCGTTGGGATCTGGTTCATGAAGCAGCAACGCTTTTGATGCGAGCGGTCTCCAAGTAAAGATGACAGATCGCATCGAGATGAAACCACAGCCCTCTTTAGAAGAACTGGTCCATTGGGATCGTTCGATCGTGTGGCATGCGTTTTCTCAAATGGCGGAATATGACGGCTTGATCATCTCGTCGGCCAAGGGCTGCACGTTGACCGACGTGTTTGGCAACGAGTATCTCGATGGTGCGAGTTCGCTGTGGTGCAACGTATTCGGCCATCGCGTTCCCGAAATCGATCAAGCCATTGTCGAGCAGCTTGCATCCGTTGCGCACGTCACTAACTTGGGGATGAGCCACCCGGTCACCATTACTTTAGCAAAGCGTCTAATCGATCTGGCACCGAGCAGTTTGCAGCACGTGTTTTTTGCAGGTGACGGTGCATCGGCGGTCGAAGTGGCGATGAAATTAGCGTTCCAATATTGGCGTCAGTGCGATCATCCGGAGCCGCAGCGGACCAAGTTTCTCGCGTTGGGAGATGCCTATCACGGAGATACCCTTGGCACGGTCAGTATCAGTGGTGTCTCTCGATTTCAAAGCCTCTTTGCTCCGCTGCTGTTTGAGGTGATTCGAGGACCATGTCCCGATTCCTACCGGACACCTGACGGGATGACTGTTCCCGAAGCGAATCGGTACTATTTAGACTCTTACAGGCGTTTGCTGCAGGACCATTCGCATGAGATCGTCGCGGTTGTCGCCGAGCCTCGCGTTCAAGGAGCCGCTGGTTTTATCTGTCAGCCCGCAGGTTTTCTCGAAGGGCTTGCCCAACTATGTAAAGAGTTCGGTGTCTTACTAATCGCCGATGAAATCGCGGTCGGGATGGGCCGCACTGGGAAGATGTTTGCGCTCGAGCACACACCATCAGGCTGCGATCCCGTTGAACCGGACTTGATGTGTATTGGCAAGGGTTTGACAGGCGGGTATTTGCCCATGAGCGCCACGCTTGCGAGTTCGCGGATCTGGGAAGCGTTTCTTGGCAGTCATGCCGAATCGAAGACTTTTTATCACGGTCACACCTACGGCGGCAATCCGTTATCCGCAGCTGCCGCACATGCGGTATTGGACCTGTTCGCAACGCGGTTTCCGCTTGCCATGATTCGACAGCGAGCGGAAACCTTTTCGCAGTTGCTCGTTTCGCTGCGAGAAATTCCGCACGTGGGGGACGTGCGGCAAATGGGGATGATGGCGGCAGTCGAATTGGTCAAAGATCCTACCACGCGCGAGCCGTTTTCCTGGGATCAGAGGATTGCTCATGACGTGTGCTGTAGACTGTTGCGGCGGGGCATTTGGCTGCGTCCCTTAGGAAATGTGATTCCGATCATCCCGCCACTGAGCATCTCCGAAAAGGAACTCGCGTGTCTGATCGACGGGTTGCGAGCGGAATTGTTGGCGATTCGAATGACTTGAGCGATCGCGCGAATCCCTAAATTCCTTGTTCGTCAAAACAACTAGTTCCCGAAAAGCTTTCGGAGTTCTTCTCGAATCTCGACAAGTTCCGCGGGCGAAACAATGCCGATGTGTTCCTTGATGCGATGTCGATCGATTGCTCGGATTTGAAAGGCCAGCGCTACGGAGTCTGCACGAAGTCCGGACATCGTGGTCGCCTTAACCTGCGATGTTCCTGGGAACCGCAGGGCTGCGATCGCACTGCTGAGCGGAATAACAATGGTAGTCGGAAGACTGAATGCGTATTCGTCTTCTTGCATGATGACAGCTGGCCTACGACCCGACTGTTCACGACCACCAGCATGTGGGAGTTCAACCCAATGAATGTCGCCAGTCTTCATGTGGGCTTTGATTCTATGGCTTCAATCCAAGTCCACGTTTCATCGCTTGCTTTATCCCAAGCCTCGATTTCCGCCTTCAAAGCGACCGGGATCTCACCTGGGTCCAATCGAATCTCAACGTGTGTTCCCTCGGGAAGAAGGTGATTGGTTTGTGGAACTACCACCCCATTTCGCACGATTCCTGGAATACCCAATTCGGAACTCATTTGACTGACCCCCAGTGAAGAATAATGGGTTGACAAACTCAGATTGTACTAGAAACGCACCAATGTGCTAGATTCGACGAATCAAGTGATGCACCAAAGCGGGTGACCGTTGCGAGAATGCGAACAACTCGGATAAACTGAGGGTTCCCGTGTTCTGTAACACAGATGGATTTTATTTGTATTGGCGGTGATGCCTGGAATGGATGGAAGTGTATGAGGTTGATGCACTGCTGGCTTGCCCTCTTTGTGGTTATCTGTGGGTGGAGCGCATACGGGTTATGTCAAGATGCTGCGCAGGGAAGCCTTCGATCTTTGTCGTCGCTGCATAGTCAACGATATGCTGAACGCCCAACGGATCATTCGAATGCTGCTGGTGGTGCATCGCTAGCCAATTTCTCCGAACTGATGAACCTGATTGAGTCGGTGATTAATGCTCCATGGCAAAGCACGGGTGGGACGGCGACGATGATGCCGTTCCGTAATGGTGTCAGGATCGATCCCGAGGGAATGATCGAGCGACTCGATGACTCCGTGCCATTGAAGAGTCCCTCACTACGAGTCGAGCTCGATCATGCGGAACGTACGAGTCCCATCTTTCGTTTGGATGATTTGGGCGATTGGCAGCAACCTTCCCCGCTTCGTTGGGTTTCGTTGCATGCACTCGATGAACAGTTGGCTTCTTGTCGCGAAACCAAAACTTCCGCAAACATTTCCATGGAGTTACTGGGTGGATTGTGCCGCATCGATTATGTCGCATTCGATTCCTCATGCGGCGAGTGGCTTATCGGTGGCCCCGCAGGCAACATCGCAGCCAACGCGAACGGAGATTTGCTGCACCGCGATCTTCGATTGCCTCCCATTTTGCTCGAGGATCTGCTCACGATTGCGCCACACGTTTTGGGTAGCAAAGGTGAATTAGGCTGTTCCATTGACCCAGTTCCCGAACGATTGATTGCAGCGTACAAAATGGCTCAAAGTGCCGTATCCCTCAGAGACCTGCGGAGCGATCCTGAACATTGGGCCGAAAAATGGAAAACGAAACTTGGGCGCCAGAGAGCAGTGGTCGTCGGCATTCCAGATGATTCGCCGACAGGTTATGCATTATTGGTTGCCGATGCTCACATGAAACGAATCGCGTTGGGATTGGAACCCGCAGTCGATGGGCTTCGCAACTATTGGCTTGAAGCGGATTCCCTTTCACAAACGAACAGAGGGCCGATGGTTCGTTGGTGGTTCACTCTATCGGAGTCTCGCATCCCATGGGATCCGGAACGAAGAATTGCCCACTTGGTTGAATCGAACATTCGAGTGTTGAGCCAATCGCAAATGTTCGATGCGGAGGGTGATCGCGTTGCAACCAGCAAAACAGATTGGGCCGCCGATGCCTTTGCCAAGGGATTTACCGCAAAGTTTCCATCGCTCCAGCGCTCGTACCCAGTATACGGCAGATTGCGGCACATCTTCGATCTGGCGGTTGCAATGGAAATTGTGCGTGCTCAAGTGCACGCTGGTCACGGAAAGCCATTTCATTGCCTGCATCGATTCGATATCCAGCCACACATGCCCGTCGCGCCGAGAGAGATCGATTCGGTTGTTGCAACTCGTCGCTCGAGCGATGGGAGCGTCTCGGCAATCATCAGTGGCGGAGTATCGATCGCACCGCAATCAACCGCCGATCGAATTCGTCGCACGCCTAAAGCGTTCGAGAACCTGATCCTGGAAGTATCACCCGGGGAACGGGAAGTGGCAGCGGACTCTGGAACAGTAGCGCGCAAGAACCAATCCAACTTCGGCAGATCAACGCCGAACGAAAAGGTCGATATTCCCTTTTGGCGATGATGCGTCGATACTAATGTTATCTCAGAGAAGAGAGGTGCATTCGTCCAACGGATGGCCTCGTTATTGAGCGGCACTGCTCGAGCCGCGAGGGGACGCTCCGATTCGCATGTTTGAGGGCATGGGGCGGGCTGCGCACAGGAATCCCTCACGGAACAAGATCTCTTTCAACTTACGAAATTCCCCGAAGCTCTCAGGGTAGACCCAAACCGTGATGGTGGTCTGCTGGGAACGATTCGCGTCTAATTCCGCTCGCAGCCTCCCGCCGGAACGCAGCGCATCGGAGATCGTTTCCGTAACAATCTGCGATGTAGGTTCGAGTTCGAACTTGTCAAGTTCGACCATCTTACCCATCGCAGACGTGCGACCATCGCTCATGATCCCATTGCGACATAGCAAACGATATCTCATCATGAATCCATCGATCGGTCCCAGCGTGTCATCGATTCGGTCCCGCTGCGTGTTGCGAGCGATGGTGTGTTGTACTTGCTGTTTGAGATTGTCTATGAGAATATCCCAAGGGATCACCGTGACGAGATTGTTTTTCATCATCACATGCAATTCCTTACCAAATACCGTCTTTGCCATAGGCGTTGGCAAGTGCTGCAGCGCGACAACCTCAAGTTCGCTCGGTGGCAGATTTCCCGATTGCTTGAACAGGTCGCTGAGTTGGCGTTCCAGATCGCTCAATTCCGTTTGTGACTGCAATTCCTTAGAAGCGGTTTCGTCCATTCCTCGCATCTGTTCGTCGATTGCCTGTTCGGTCAAATGGACTCGATCGACCAAGTTCATTCGTTCCGCGCTACGACGCATCAGCTCTACGTCGTATTCCTGAAGTTGTTGGAGTTGCGACTCTAGGTCGCGATCCAACTGGCCGACCAGCGATTTCGGTGCATCGAGTTGTTCAAACATGTCCTCTGCATTTGCTCTGGCCTGGACTTTGGCGGTTGTGTAGCCACGGGCTGCGACGATGACTACGAGGATGATCATGATTCCCACAAGATTGGCGATCGTATCCATGAAGGAATCTTCGCCGACCGCCATTTCCTCTCGATGTTGCTTGCCCATGGCTGTGATACTTTCCGACTATGCAGAGTTGGGAGTCAACGTTTCGGGGGGATCTTTGAGGATGGGATGGGCTTGGGTTGCGGGGCCTGTAGCGGCACGGTCCGGATCTCTACGCCACTTCCGTCCAGGAGTCGCTGCAATCGCAAGACGCTTTGGTCTGCATCGCTTGCGTGCTCGACCGTAACCGAGGGGCACCAATAGCCGCCTGGAAGTGATAGCCCCCAGGAATCGACGCGATTGCGAATGGTTTTCTCAAGCGTTGTGCTGGCATGTTGTGGTCCGAGCGCCAAATCGATCTCCGCATCGAATTGCGTTTCGCTCCCTTCCTTTCGGATCAGCCATCGATCATTGAGTGCCACGATGCGGATGGGGCGAGAGACGGGAGTTGCTTTGGGATCTTTTCCAGGCATCGCCCATCCCTTGCCTTGCTTGGACGCAATCGGTTTTGACGCCTCATCGGTCGATGGTTTTGTTTTGGGGCGATAGGTCGCCGATGCGCTGTCGGTAGGCTGTTGTTTTTCCTGCATCTCTTGGATCGCTTTGGCCATCGCTTCGGAATCGGTAGTGGTTGGAGCGTCAGCTGCGGAGGGAGACTGCGTGGAGTTCCCTGCAGCATTTCCCGAGGAAAAAGCATTTGCACGCGATTGAGACATCGCTTGACCGCTGGAAGTAGAACTTCCATTGCCTACCGGCCCCGAAGACTTGCTACCGGATCCACTTCCTTCATCATCTCCATGGAAACTGCCTCCGTCGGCGTTGCTAGGCGTATTCTTGCCACCGGAATTGCTCGCTGATGCATTGTTGAGTGTTGGGTTACCCGTGCTGGCTAGAGTGGTTGAAGGCAAGTTTGGGTTGCCGCTGCCGTTTGTTCCAAGCGAGGAGGTGGTACCGATAAA
>JAGWWZ010000326.1 GCA_018970165.1 Planctomycetota bacterium
TTGCCGTTGCTCGTCGCAAATCGACCGTTGCGGGTGCGATCCCTGCCGTCCACCACGCGCAGGCTTGCGAACGGTGTTAATGGGCTGTCGGGATTGAGCTCGCCAAACCATTCGGTCCCCAGAAACGTCGCCAAGTCGGTGTTGACATAGCGCAAGCTAACCTGCCCGACTTCGCCGTTTGGCGGGATCAACAGAACGCGTGTGTTTTCATAGGTGATGTAGTCGAAGGCCCAACTGTGGAACCCTCGCCAACCGGTTCGCAATCGTTCGCTTTTGTATTCGATCCCAACGTCGAATTGGATCAGTTGCTCTTTGGCGAGGGTCGGATCGCCGGTGAGGTTGTTCAATCCGTTTTGCAACATGAGCATGAATGGCTGAGCCGCATACAACTCCGTCAGGGTTGGAGGACGCTGTGCGTATCCAAGACTGCAAGATGTTCCCCATTCGTCGGTGAGTTGCTTTTCGATGCCGACAAACCCGCTGAACATGAAGAAGTCCCTTTGATAATCGTCGGTACCGACGATGTTACTGTAGCTTGCGGGAACCAGTCCAAGACCGATGTTCGACAGTTGCGACGGGTCGGCTACAACATCGGTCCCAGCGTAATCCACGCGAGCACCTGATTTCCAAAGAACCGAATCCGACAGCTCCTGACGAAAATCGGTAAACAAGCCAGGATTCGCTTGGAAGGATCTCGGTATGGGCGAGTTGCGATTCTGGTAGGGAAGTGGTAGCCCCAGGGTGACACCGCTGGAGATCTCATTGAGTTCCTGTTTCACGAAACGCAAATCATGACCCACGGTCCATTGGAACCCATCGCGATCGAAGATGCCGATGGAGTACCCCTGCCGATATCCGGTGGACATCGAGTCGACATCGGTGAAACCGACATACTGCACCAGATCGAGAAGTGGAAAGAACGGGCGTTTGGCTTGGTTCTGGGCGTTGCCATCAAACCGGGTCTCGTTGTACCAGACCTCAGTATCGACCACATCCCAAACATCGCTCCCTCGAAACGCATGTCGAATTGTGTATCCCTGAGTGGTTAATGCATCGATGTCGAAGACGTAACCGGGAAATACCAAGTCAGACTGATCCAGATAAAGTGCGCCCACTTCCAGCGATTGGTTTTCAAAGTCCCGACCAACGGACAGCAGCATTTCCTTCGAGCGATAACTCGACGGGATCGGAATCCTGCCGCCGCCTCGATAGTCGTCTCCCTCTCGAACCGCGTAATTGAATCGCGCGCCTCGGTCCAAGCCTCCCCACAGGACGCTTTGCTGCGCGAAGTATTGATTCCCATTGACCCGATATTCCGCATCGGTTGCTCCATGTAGTTGGCTACCGTCGGAGTATCTCGGGGAGCCGACTAATTGCACATCGCTAAATGAAAACCCAGGACCATAACGGACTGAGTAAGGTCCGGGAACAATATCTATGGAGGCGATCTGACGCGAATCGAATTTGCTGAGGATCGTGTCCAAGTCCGCTCGCGCGGGGACCCAGTGCGAACCCGATGCAGCCAACGCTCCCGAACGCGAACCACGGACGTGCGGCTCGCTGATGATGGGTGTTTTCGACTGCACGTTCGCACTCGATGCGGAACTGGATTTCTTGAGAAGGTTGCCGACGTCGGTCGCGGAGAGAGGAAGGGACTCGCCCCCTTGCACTTGATCGCGAGCAGGAAAGACAGTTCGTTGGTTCGCACGCGGGGTAGCTAGCCGATCGAATGCGCTGGGAACGCTCAGTGGCGAGCGGGTGTTTTGAGATG
>JAGWWZ010000327.1 GCA_018970165.1 Planctomycetota bacterium
TTCAGCTCCTGGGCCACGAGCAACGACGCACCATAAACCACCGCAATGTAAACCACCCCACCTAGCAAAACCGGTACCGACCAAACCCAACGGTTTCTTTGTATTCGCGATCGCCTCGTCATGATTCATTCTCCCGTTTGATGAAAAGTTGCTTATCGAAAAGTGTGATGAGTGTTTCTAGGGTTGAATGTTGGGTGCTAACGCCGCCAATACTTGGATGATCTGCTCGTGTTCGGACTCCGTGGCGCGAACGAGCAGAATCGGGCCATTGAGGGTCATGGAAATCGACTCGGACTCGCCTGTGCCCAGCATGCGTTCGAGTACCTGCACAACCTCCACTGCTTCGAGACTCGTGTCGGACACATGCGACAAACAGTAGCGGCGCAGCATCGGATTATCTCGCACGTACTCCAGGTCGGCGACCTCGATCCCGGACGGGCGTACGATGTATCCCAAGTCACGCGGTCCCAGCAGCCGTTGCAAGATCTGCTTGCGTGTCGCCTGATGGCGCAGTTGAACCGTAGACTCGAATTCAGACGCCTTGGATCCTTCGGTGACATAACCTCGGTAATCCAAGTTGATCGGTCCCAACAGTTCCGCGATCGCTTGCTCCAGCGGCAGCCCATTCCAATCGACCTCGATCGTCTCGTCCAAGGCGCTCAAGATCTTGTCCTCCGGAGTTGGGGGCAAGGGAACCACTTTCCATTCGACGATTGACGGTTGCGGGATGCTGGCAGGTGGCGAGTATCCCTTGTACAAGGTGGGAACCGGTACGCGCGACCCCGGGGAGGGAAGCAAGGTCGAGCAAAGGCCAATGCCGCCGATCGCTACTACTCCTGCAATCGCAAACTTCAGCAGTCGCGCTCGTATCGCTTTTGAATTCGACGAGTTCCGTAAGGTCGCTGGCAGCGGTGCGTCGAGTGGATGCTGGACGTGCGCCAGACACTGCTCGAGCAATGCGGAAACTTCACTCGCCGAGGGATAGCGATCCTTGGGATCTTTGGCCATCAAGGTTTCGATGATTTGCGCAAGCCAACTCGGAATCTCGGGATTGAGTTCGCGAATTGGTTTAGGTTGCGACTCACGAATCTTTTGAAGCACGCCAAGCGATGTCTCTGCGCGGAATGGGGGACGACCCGTGCACATCGTGTACAGGACACTGCCAACGCTGAATAGATCGCTTTGAACGCTCAGCTTCTCCCCTCGCGCTTGCTCAGGAGACATGTACTGGGGGGTTCCCGGCAAAACCCCGGATGCGGTTGCGTTGGCATCATCGATGGCTTGTGCGAGTCCGAAGTCGGTGAGCAATGCGCGGTCGATTCCTTCTTCGAGGAGCACATTGGCCGGTTTGACATCGCGATGGATGAGGCCTTGTGCATGGGCCGCGGCCAAACCGGCGGTGACTTGCTTGCCGATCCGCAGGATCTGCTTGAGCTCGAGCGGGCCGACGCGATCGATGCGCGCCTGCAGCGACTCGCCGGGGACATAACGCATGACGAGGTAGGGGACTTCGCGATCGGCGTCAACGTCGTAAATCGGAACGACATCTTCGTGGACCACGGCCGCCGCAGCTCGAGCTTCCTTGGCGAACCGATGACGGGCCGTTCCGTGGTAGGCTAACGAAGGCGCCAAGACCTTGATCGCGACCGTGCGATGCAGCTCGGTGTCAAAACCCTTGAACACGATCCCCATACCACCGGACCCGAGCAATCGCTCGATGTCGTAGCGACCGATTCGGCCGAGCATCTCCGGATGGGA
>JAGWWZ010000165.1 GCA_018970165.1 Planctomycetota bacterium
AAGGATATCCGATCCGGAGCCGCTTTGCCTCCGAATTCGGGTTTGTGGGAAGCCAGGATCGCCAGCAAACGCGCGAGCGATTCGATTGTGTAACCTTCCTGGGCCCATTGTGTTTCGATTGCACCCGCTCGCTCCACGCCGTAAGCGGCGATCGGCTGTTTGACCAAATGTTGGAACATCTGCCGTACCAGCGAACTCCGGACCTCCTCGGACCGACTCAAGAAATCGGCGAGATCGCGGACCCCTCGAAACTCGATCCGCTCTCCTTGCGAGGTAACGTATTGGCCCGAGGCATCGACTCCTTTGCCCAGTTCTTCGGTCCGAAACCGACCCAGGGCATCATAGTTCTCGAGGGCAAAACCGAGTGGATTGATCACGCGATGGCACGACTGACACATCGCTCCGCCAGTCTGCATCGCCACACGTTCTCGCGTTGTCATCCCAGGCGCGGTCTCCTCAGAGACCGGGATAATCGCATCGACCGGCGGCCGCAACGAACGACCCAATACTCGCCTTGCCAAAAAGACCCCGCGATGGACAGGGCTGCTCGCATTGTGGTACGCGAGACTGCTCATCAGGAATGGATGCGACAAAATTCCGGACCAGCGTTCGCGCGGCATCGCGACTTTTTGAAAGGGTGCGTCCGCTGGCAAATCCGATCCGTACAAAGCCGCTAACGAACCGTTGAGATAAAGATAATCGGCAGTCAGCAACGTGCGCAAATCACTCTTGGGCTGACTCGCCAATTCATCGATAAACCATTCCATGCTCTCGCGCAGATCGGATGCTACCTTGGGACCGAACTCCGGATAGCGCTGAGCGTCCTTCGCTAACTCCTGCGGCTGGCTCATCCCCACAAACGACCGAAGAAACCCGCGCGTCTTCTCCTGGAACCGAGGATCCTTCAGCATGGTGTCGATCAAGCCCGGCAACGACTCCGGTTCATGGACCTCGCCGCGAGCGGCCATGTCGAGCATCCATTCCTCGGGAAGCGAGTCCCACAAGGCTAACGACAGCGTAGCGATGTTGTTCTCATCGATCGACTGGCGATTCCCCGCATACTGAAACTCCGGCGATGTCAGGGTCAAGATGCAGATCTTCTTGACTGCGTTTTCGATGGAGGCACCTTCGAAATGCTGATCGATATACCAACGTTTCTCTTCGTCATTCAATCGATGCCGCAGCGCGATCGCAACCCATCGATGGCACCAATCCCGCACTGCGTCGACTTGATTGGCATCTTTGGATTCATCGGGCATCCATCTCTTCAAATCGGAGGTCAAGCGGTTGCCGATCTCGATCGCTGCAGCGACATTCGCTTCATACCATTCGCGAGACACGTTGCGTCCCCGCTCGTATCCCACGCTCGAATCATCGGGTGGGAACGGAGTCGAACAGATCAGTTGCAATGGCGACCATGTCGGAGACAGATAACGAGGAGCGATCGGCTGGCGCAATCCGCCTGGGCTGCGCCATTCGAGCGATATCTTCGAGGTCGGTTCCTTCGAATGCTGGATATCCAACGCAAAGCGATAGGGCTGGCCGCCGATGAGGAAAATAGTCGCCGTGTTGAGGCTCTTCTCAAACGAGACGACACTCGCATCAATCAGCGGGACGGCATCATCGTTGATGTACAAATTGGCTCGCAAACTAGCATCGAGATAGAATTCGTAGGTCCCCGTGTAGGGTGCGAAGATCGAACCATCCCAACGCACCTGCCACTTCTCATGATCGACCTCGGGGACCGGTTTTCCATTTCCCCAATCAAACGCCAACTGCGAATCGACCCGCTCTTCGACCTGCTTGTGGTCTTTGCCCCAGTCCCCTTGGTGGATCTTGCGTTTCAAGCCGCGAGCCTCCGTCCATCGCTCCGGTCGATGCTTGAACGGAACCATGAGATCAAGAACCGATCTTCGGAATTGATCGACGGTCAAATGACTCAACTCAATTTGCGGAGGAGCGTGCCGCAACTGGGCAAGGGGTGAATAGAACTCGTGATGAACAAACGTCGCAATCGCTTTGGAGTCCTCGAGCGATAAACTACCCGGCGCATCCTCGGGCATGGTCTGCCGGATCGTGTCCGCCAACTCCAGCACCGACAGATCTCCGCGAAGAGCTTGTTCATGCTTTTCAGCAACACCGGCCCCCATCTCGCCGTGACACGAAACGCACCGCGCGGCATAAAGGGCTTTGCCTGTTTCAAATTCTTGAGCAGTCGCAGTCGAGATTGCTAAGCCGACAGCCAGCATCGCGACAGCTATTGCGGGTGCAAATGAAGATCGCATAGTTGTTTTGTTAGGCGACTCCCTTAGGAAGGAATGATCTGGGAGCCTCAGGTGGGATGCCTGAATTGTCGATGCAAGAGTATCGGCTGTCAAGAAAACGAGGAACCAGAGAAGAACCGCCAAAACGGAGCGAACCTGACCGGCTCGGAGAATCTTTAACGAATTTCCGGTTCGTGCGGCCTACGTGACCGCTTGTGCCTAGCCTTTCGCGATTGCTGGCAGTCAATGTTTTGCCTCAGATTATCGTTTTGCCTCGGATTATCCCAACCCGACGCGTGAGCGAGGGACGAATGAGGGAAAACGCTGATTGTCGGGAGTTACTCCACGGTTTTCTTGACTTTGCGAATACCCCCCGTACCATAAGAGTTAGGCCGCGAGCGGAGCGGGCGCGGCCACGACGTCGATTTCTGCCTTGGCATGCATCACACACTCTTGCTGGCGAAACGGGCCGTGCCGTTTGCTCGTGTTTATGCAACCGCATGCAATCGTTTTACTTTTCAGCTATCGGAGAATGAATATGAAATTCCATCGACGGCCTGTTCGAGGGTTCACCCTGGTGGAACTCCTCGTGGTCATCGCAATCATCGGCGTGCTGGTCGGCCTGCTGCTACCCGCCGTCCAAGCCGCCCGCGAAGCAGCCCGAAGAATGAGCTGCTCAAGCAACATCCGGCAAATCGCGATAGGTGTCACCAACTTCGAAACCGCTCGCAAGCAGTTGCCGGGAAACTATGGTGATTTTTCCTCAGCGGGTGACATTCTCGATGAACCAACCGTTGTCGGAATCACTCAGATGTCTTGGATGACAAATATTCTGCCATATGTCGAACAGGAACCACTCTATCGCACAATAGCTTTAGGAGCGGATGTCAGTAACAACGCCACGAATGCGGCGGTTGCACAGACAAGAATACCCTTGTACAGATGCCCCAGCGACACCACACCCTCGCCACTTGGCAGTCGAGGAGATAGAGCGGCTAGCCCACTCGGGTTTGCAACAACCAGCTATAAAGGGGTATCCGGCAGTAATTGGGTTTTTAGCACATCCACCTACCCACCACCTACTGTGGGTACTCCAGATGCGGTCTTCCTGTCGGATCCGTTCCTGATCAATAATGGAAATAACTTTGGCAACGGCAACGGCATTTTCTACGCCGGATACACAGGAGTGAACCCGATGCGGCGTTCGACCCCTCCATCTACGGCTTTTGCTGCTCCAGGCAGACCATGCAACACATTGGTCGCAGCAATCAAGGATGGCCTTAGTAACACGATGATGGTAGGTGAGTCCGTTGGTCTCTATAACCGCGATAACTGGTGGTTCTACTTCAAGGGCAGTGTCGCGACGACTTGGATTCCACTCAACGATTCCGCGCGTTGTGCAGCAGGTACAGGCCAAGCACCGAGAAAGGCTCTCGAGTTATGCTTCGAAGACTGGCAGAACAATTTCGGGTTTACGAGCGATCATGCAACTGGCGGTAACTTTGCTTTTGCTGATGGTAGTGTTCGATTTATCGCCAATGTTATCGATCTCCGAACCTATCGGGCGATGGGGGCGATTCAAGACGCACAAGTCATTACAATCCCCGACTGAGCCATCTGTAGATTGCAATTACAAATCTCTTAAACCGGAGTTCCTGTGAGCTCCGGTTTTTTGTTTCCCTAATGAAAGCCTTGTACTCTTTCGAAGCCGATCCCATTGCGTTGGGAGTCACGGATTACGCGCTCGGCTTGATGTTTGTTTGAGCATTGCCAAACACTCGGTCGCGGTAGATGCGCAAACCGGCCAGCCCGTGATATAGGCCGCCGCATTCGAGATCCTCGTCTTTGGCGGCCTCAAGCAATTCACAAAGCCTGCGTACACTCTTCTCAACCCATGGCTGACGCAATTCGTCGCGTTCCAGAGCGTATGCCAGAACCTCGAGCGTATGGCCCGTGGTCCCAATCCGTGAACTGAGATCCGAACTCGTTCCAGGGCGAGTGGTGTAGTTGGTTGAAAACGTTCCGTCCGAGTTCTGATAACGCCGGATGATGTCGACCGTATCCTTCAGCTTTTTCTGCGCTTCCAACCATCCACCTGTGAAGCTCTGGTTGCGACGCTTCCAATAATTGACCGCGTGGGCCAATCCCATGGCTCGGTGCATGCCACCGCAGGGGCTGGTGGTTAGATCCTGCTTGGCCTCGAACGAGACCAAGGGTTCCAGCGTCCATGTCTTGCCATCGGCCCCCTTCCATTCATAGTCGTCCGGAAACAGATTCGTCAGGGCGATCAGGGTCCAACTGTATTCTCGATACGGATTGTTGGGGATCTCCCATTGGGCCGTTCGCCCCCAATCCTCGAGTGTTGCCTCCCCACCTTCGACCTGTATGGGCAGATCGAGAGGCGGATTGGTCTGGGACAGATAACCCAGAAACTGGTCCACGTGCCCCTGCCCTTCGTAGCTTCCGGCTTGAACGGTGGCATTGACCATAGGTCGATTGGTGGTTGGATGCTTTCCAACAATCGCCAGGTCCCAGCCTCGCATGGTTCCACCTCCGAACAGATGCTCAAAGGCGAGTACTCGATTGGCTCCTACCTGCAGCGGAAGCTCCAAACCATAGGCAACCGAACCGTGGGCGACCTGCCAAGCCGCATTTCGCTCGGTCGACAAAATCCGCCGGTCCCGATTGTAGGAAAGTGTTTTGTCGATCAAATCCCGGAGGGCATCGGAGGCATTGGCGGCATCGGAGGCTTGTGCAGTAGAGTTCGCCCCGGTCGCTTCCGGCACGGATGGCACAGGTTTTTCTCCCTGGCATCCGATCCAGGTCGAAACCAGAGCCATCCCACCTCCGATCAACCATGCTCTGCGCAGCCGAGCGGCTTTCTCGGACCTCGTTCGCATTTTTCTCAGCATCTTTGCACGACCATTCATGATTCCACGAAGTGTAATCGCATTCGTTCTATTCGTCATGCCACGATCACCTCTGCCGCAGTCCCTGCCTAATTGGTGCCACCCACCTATTGACCTCCCACCCACCTATCGACCTCCCCTCCCCCGCGAGTGGGGACCGTCTCCTACGTTAGGTGCCACCCACTTTTTGGTGGGGGAGGCGTTGCGGCTTGGCGAATTTGGTTTGCTCCATTATCGTTCTGCGATGGTTTTTTCATGGGCCCGCCCGGCCCATCGCAAATAGTCCGCTACTATTCGGGGGGTAGAACCGATGGGACTGGTGGAACTCGGTGTCAATATCGATCACGTGGCGACCGTGCGGCAAGCACGACGGACCGTAGAACCCGATCCGGTAGCCGCGGCCGTGCTCGCGGAATTAGGTGGAGCCGACAGCATCACCGTGCACCTGCGCGAAGATCGCCGGCATATTCAAGACCGAGATGTACGGATCCTGGCCCAGACCATCCGCACCAAAATGAACTTCGAATTGTCGGTCGCCCCAGAGATTGTCGGAATCGCGTGCGAAGTCCGTCCCCACCAAGCAACACTCGTTCCCGAGAAACGCGAAGAAGTAACGACCGAGGGAGGCCTCGACCTGCGACCACGATCGGCTCCCCTGCAAGAAGCTATGCAACGACTGCGAGACTGCGGTATCTCGATCAGTTTGTTCATCGATCCGGACCCTGAGCAGGTCGAGATCGCCAGGGAATTGGCCGTCGATGCAATCGAACTGCACACCGGACAATACGCTTCTTCGCACGGCTCGCAACAAAAGCACGAGCTATCGCGGTTGATCCATGCCGGCCAACTCGCCGTCGACTTGGGACTCCGACTCCACGCCGGCCATGGCTTGACCTACACCAATGTCCTCCCCGTGGCCTCGATCCCGAGCATGTTCGAACTGAATATCGGTCATAGCATCGTATCCCGAGCCGTCTTGGTCGGAATGCAGCAAGCGGTCTCGGACATGAAGCGATTGCTGGTGCAAACCTAACGCTTGCTCTTGCAAGCACAAAGAGATCTCGATGTCGCGGACACACGATACTGAACCAGAACGATCAGCACCGAGTTGGCAGATCTTGCTACGTCGCTATCAGACCACATTGATCGCAGGAATCGCGGTACTGGCCATTCTCATCCACTTGATTCTGCGCTATTTGAGTGCCGCGTCGCCGATCCTCGATATTCCTTTGTGGGTTGCATTGGTTCTGGGTGGCATTCCGATGGTTTGGGAATTGGCAAGCAAGGTTTTCAAGATGGAGTTCGGTGCCGATTTTCTCGGTGGTATATCGGTGATCACATCGGTACTGTTGGGAGAATACCTTGCTGGCACGATTATTGTCTTGATGCTTTCGGGTGGCGAAGCCCTCGAAGCCTATGCAATGGCCAATGCGAAGAGCGTTCTGGCAGCGCTCGCAAAACGCATGCCCAGCACTGCACACCGCCAACGGGGCTCGAATCTCGAAACCGTTCCTCTGGGATCGATTGTTGTCGGAGATGAATTGGTCATTTTTCCTCATGAAGTGTGTCCCGTCGATGGTCGCGTCACGATGGGACATGGTGTCATGGACGAATCCTATTTGACGGGAGAACCGTTTCGCATCACCAAGACTGTTGGTTCGGAAGTGATATCCGGTGCGATCAACGGAGAGACTGCGATCACCGTGCAAGCCGTTCGCCCTCCGTCCGATTCTCGCTACGCAAAGATCATGACTGTGATGCGCGAGTCCGAACGGACTCGCCCGACGATGCGCCGCCTTGGGGATCAGATCGGCACTTGGTTCACTCCCATCGCGCTTGCGATCGCGATCCTTGCATGGTGGTGGTCCGGGGAAGCAACGCGGTTTCTGTCCGTCCTCGTTGTTGCGACCCCTTGTCCGCTCCTATTGGCGATCCCCATTGCTATCCTCGGGTCGATCTCGCTGTGCGCCAGCCGCGCGATCATCGTCAAAAGCCCTGTCGCTCTCGAACAGATCGTCCAGTGCCGCACCGCGATCTTCGACAAGACTGGCACCCTGACCTACGGCGAACCGACACTTACGGAACAAGTCGTTGCACCGAAGTTCTCTCGCCAGCGCGTGCTGGAATTGGTCTCCAGCATGGAACGTTATTCCAAGCATCCGTTAGCAAAGGCAATCGTTACTGCGGCTGAGCTCGAGGGCATTCGAGGAATGCAGGCTACCCAGGTCAGCGAAGCACCCGGAATGGGACTGTCAGGTATTGTGGATGGCCAATCGGTGCAAGTGACCAGTCGCGGTAAAGCCCAGACCTCTCATATCCAAGGCCTGGAACATTTACCGCCGATCGCTAGCGGCTTGGAATGCATCATCGTGATCGATGGCGTATTCGCAGCAGCCTACCGCATGCATGATGCACCCCGCTCGGACAGCCGTGCCTTTGTGGAACATCTTTCGAAATATCATGGTATCGATCGAGTCATGATCCTGTCGGGCGATCGCGAATCGGAGGTCCGTTACCTGGCTGAGCAAGTCGGCATTCGCGAAGTGCTGGCACAGCAATCTCCGGAACAGAAGCTCGCAATCGTTCGCGAAGCAACGGCGGCTGCTCGATCCATCTATGTCGGCGATGGCATCAATGATGCTCCGGCCATGATGGCGGCAACCGTAGGGATCGCCATCGGCGGAACCAGCGATGTTACGGCCGAGGCAGCCGACGTCGTGGTCATGGACAACACACTCAAACGAGTCGATGAGTTTCTTCACATCGGCCGACGCATGCGAGCCATCGCGCTACAAAGCGCGCTCGGCGGCATGGCTCTGAGCGTCATTGGGATGTCGCTGGCCGCCGCCGGCTGGTTGTCTCCCGTAGGTGGTGCTTTAGCTCAAGAAGTGATCGATGTTCTGGCTGTACTCAACGCCCTGCGCGCCGCTTGGCCACCGCGACTGATATCGCATATTTAAGATTGATATCGCATATTTCAGGGGAGTGGGATGGGCCCGTTATTCATCTAACTTGGCCCGCCAAGCAACGAATCGATCGAACCACGACTGAATGGTTGCTCGTTGGGAAGGAGTTGTGGCGAGTTCCAAGGCAGTGTTGACCTCGCGCTTGGCTTCGGCCCGTTGACCATCTCCGTGCAGCCGCATCGCTTGAACGAGGTGTGCGGTGGGAAACAGTGGATTGATACTGAGCAACTCGCGGCAATCCTCCTCTGCCTGATCCCATCGCCCGAGAGTCACTGCGGTGAACATGCGTTTCGCTCGATAGTCATGGGAACGTGGCACCTCTTGAATCAACTGATTCAATATCTCGAAGGCGAGCTCCGGTTGATTGCTGACATCGGCCAAGTTTGCGACTTGAGCAAGGAGATATTCGTTTCGCGGCGATAGCTTGAGCCCCTCTTGTGCCGCACTGAGCGCCGCCTGCATATTGCCGCTCATCTTCTCCGTCTCGCTGAGCGCCAACCATGCATCGACATCATCCGGCCACCTATTGAGCGACTGCGAGAGCATCGCCCGGGCATTCTCCAATGCCTCTCGTCGATACGTCGACGTAGGTGCCTGCCTAGCCGAAAATCGCGAAAGAGCGATCCCTAGATCGCGATCGATCTCTGAGTCGTTCAATCCCTCGCGTGCATACGCAACGAGTGGAATATCTGATGCGCTGAATGGATCTTTGGCGTCTGCAGCGCTCGGGTCTCGACGAATGCGGTGATCGGTCAAGCTCGTGTGAGGAATATTGGAGCTCGTACTCTTTGGCATATGACAAACGATGCAACTATCGTTCTTTGATTCACGCCTTTCGAGTGGAGCGTTGCACCCGCGATCGACATGACAATCGATACACTTCTGGTTGTAAAAGGATTCGGAGGCCTCGGGTTCAGGAGATTTGTGCGGATCATGGCAACTGGTACAAAGCAGTTTCGTGCCGTTCTTCGTCGTGCACTTTGCCAGGACGGATTGATCGAAGTGGCTGACTGCCTTGTTTCGAAACGGTGCACCGGGATGGGCGAGAAACGCCGTCGCAAACTGTTCAAAAGGCAATCCGGGCCGAAACTCACTCTCGCGTCGCCCCCGTCGAACGACTCGTTCTTTGCCGCTGAGATGGCATTGGGCGCAGATCGACATCTGCAAGGCCTCCGTCAGATGGGCAGGATTGACGATCGATGTGTCGATTTCCCCTTGAGCATGATCCTTCCACGTCCCGAACCTCTGCTCATCAACATGTAACTGGCCAGGGCCATGGCAGCGTTCGCATCCGATGGCCAATTGCGTTGTTTGCATCGGTTCACGGTAGCGGTTCATCGTGTCTGCGATCGCGTCATGCTGCTGGACATGGCAATATAAACATTCGGAGATAATCGGCCGCTGTGTCGCAAAGCCTAGATCGAAACCTGGGGAAACGTCCCAGCGATGGCTAGTCGAGTACCAGCTGATCGGAGATTGCCATACGCAATCTCCTTCCATCGTCAGATAAGATCGTCCTCGCGTCCCTGAACCGATGGCGATCTGCACAGGGACCTCCATCGTGGGAAGCGTTGTTCCATCCGAAAGAGTTGCCGCGATCCGATGAAGCATCCCGCGTTGATCTCGCGAAATACTTAACTCGTATGGGCCGATACGAAAAGGATTCTTGGCATCCGGATCATACTGCTCCAAAGTATCGGAGCCAGCCATAACTGCCGACCGACCCATGGGGTGGTTGTGATAGGTTCCGCAAATCGCATCGTGGCATTCCGCACAGGCTGTGTCGCCAACGTACCGGACATCCGAACGAGTATTGCGATAGATCGATTGCGACCAAGGAGACAGTCCGCCGCCATCAGCCTCGACCGGACGCCCATTCACGTCCCTTGACTCCGAGACGGCGATAGCGGCAGACTCGACGTTCGGACCTTCTGGATTCAACCCGCCGTGACCCGGTCCCTCATGATTCGGTCCCTCAAGATGGGTTACCTGCGCCTCTCGTTGCGAGAGATCAAACAGATACCAAATAGCGGCCGCGAGTACCGCCAAGCCCAGTAGACCGATCAACCAATTTCGCATGGATGGTACACAGCCTTCAGGGATTCAGAATGAGGAATGTCGATCGGAGGTCGGACCTTGTTCGGATAACGCTTGTTATCCCGTAACGTTACGGTTTAGTATAACTGATCATCCGACACCTCCAAAATCCGCATCCTAACCCGAGCGGCCGGATTCCGACGGCGTGCGTTTCATCCATTCGCCGATCGAACAGGCGAGCAGGATCGTAAAGGCAGTGATCAGAAAGACAATCGCGACTGTGCATAGGCCTCCCTTGAGGATCAATGAGATCGTGCTGGTGCGGATCCCTTGAACCAAATCCGGCCAGAGATTGGAGTGGATCAGTTGGGCCCCGGCAGTGAAGGTCGTCAGCACGATGAACAGCATGGGGATCGCAGTCACCCAGGCATATCGGCCTCTCCCTTGACGAAACAACCATGTTGTGACGACGCACAACGCGATGCCCGCTAAAAGCTGGTTGGCGATTCCGAACATCGGCCAAATGGTCTGAATCGAGCCGGTCCAAATCAATCCTCCCCAGCCAAGTGTTACCAAGGCTGAGGTCAGCCAAACCCCCGGCCACCAATCCATGCGACGAAAGGCAGGAGCTAAATTCCCGCAGATCTCCTGAAGCAGAAACCTCGCAATCCGAGTGCCCGTATCGATGGTCGTTAAGATGAACAATGCTTCGAACATGATGGCGAAATGAAACCAGTATTTCACCAACCCATCGAGGGACACAGCGCTGGTGACTTTCGCGGTGGCATCCGACATGATCTGCGCCATCCC
>JAGWWZ010000008.1 GCA_018970165.1 Planctomycetota bacterium
TCGGAAACCAAGTCTTTCATCTTCTCTTCCCCTACCACGGGATTGACCGACATGACATACACCCTAATCGTATCGAGTACATCTCTCGCTTGCTGAGAGTGGATCGAGCGAGCAAGTAACTCGAACAAGATCCGCAGTACTGACTCCAGTTCTGAAGATCTTCCATACTTTAACAGCGCCAAAGCAACTTGCAAAATCGGCTCCCCCGCCATCTTGGAATCCTCCATGCGGCTGACATCGAGAATCGCCAATTCCATCGCAGGCATGTAGCGTTTCCAAGTGTCCGGTACTGGAATGAGTTCGGCCAGCGAGCGACTGGATCGCCAGGGGCCGACACCGTTGTAGACAACCCACGGCAGGATCGGTACCAGGGGCTGACGGCTGGCCAACGCATTCTCCCAAATCCGCACAAGATACCCCAGCATCTGCACCAAGGTGTGCGGTTCGTCCGTGCTTTTGTGATCGATCAGTACAAAGATGTAGACGTAGTTGACCTTCATCCCCAATTTCTTGGCGATCTCCGGCGAAACATCCACCTTGAAGAGCCGATCGGCGAAACGACGGCGCAGATTGGTATCGATGAAGCTCGCGTCGACGGGAGCAAGCGTTTCAAACAGCAAATGCTCAGCGATTTCGCTCGGCAGATGCTGGGACAGGAGTGCTCGGGCGGCATCGATTTGCTGGAGCGTCTGATTGATCAATCGATCATGTGGCGACTGGATCCGTTCGTCGCGCTGCTCATCATGCTGCTGTTCATCGAACGGGTCCATAAACGGTAGCTGTTCATCGGCGTTTTCTTCGGTACTCATGCCAGGAATTGTACCGCGTTTTGCGGAGCAGAGTCCAACGATGGAGTAGGTGTAGGATGCTCACCCAGACCCGAGCATGGGCTACATCGCGAGGGAATCTGCTCTCGAATCGTTGCGGCATCCGAGAGGACCTCAAGGAATCCAGAGAATCGGCAGGGTGAGGATCAGCAGTGGCCCCGAGAGTAGCGAACTGAGAATATAATACGTGAACAGACGAGGTGCGGGGATCGCAACTTGTCTCGGATCAAAGAACCCGTTTGGTTCGGGGGAAGCGACTTGTTCGTCCGTCGGCATGGATATCCTCAGAAATCATTTCGCGAGTGTTTCGCTAATAGCGTTTATTGTCCTATTCGTCATCCTTGCAGGAATCTGGAACACGATGCCTTTGGATCTCCCAGAAAAGCTTACGGGGCAGACTCGCATTGTATTGATCGGCGACATCGTCGGGAAACCGGGGATGACTGCTGCTTGTTCGGCGGTTCCTATGTTGCGACAGGCGGGAGTCGATCTTATCGTAGCCAATGCGGAAAACGCTGCCGATGGTGCTGGCTTGACCATCAAACAGTATGAACAACTCGTCGCCGCAGGAGTCGATGCGATCACCCTAGGGGATCACATTTACAAGAAACGGGAAATCGAAAAATCGCTCCGCCTTCAATCCAATATCGTCAAACCTGCCAACTTTCCGGACAAGGCTCCCGGCAAAGATCATTGCATCGTAAGAACTTCTGCGGGAGTCCCTGTCGCTGTTCTCAGTTTGCTCGGCCGAGTATTCATGCGGCCCGTCAATTGCCCGTTTGAGGCTGCCGATCGTGTCCTGGCATCGCTTCCCGAATCGGTGACACTGCGCCTGGTCGATATGCATGGAGAGGCCACAAGCGATAAACAAGCGATGGGTTACTATCTCGATGGACGCGTTACCGCAGTGCTCGGAACGCACACGCACGTTCCAACTGCCGATGAGCAAATTCTTCCAGCAGGGACCGCGTTTCAGTGCGATGTCGGAATGACAGGTCCCCATCGCAGCATCCTGGGCCGAGAGATCGAACCCGTCTTGCGCACTACCTTGACGTTTGATCCGAACACCTTTCACGTTGCCACCGCAGATGTACGCGTATCGGCAACGTGGTTGGATGCCGACACCGTTACCGGTCGCGCGTTACGGATCGGCCGACTGCGAATCCCTATCGAGACCAAATAGACACGGGTCAATCGCTGACTATCAATCTTTGCTCACAGCAGGACGATGGGGTTCGAATTGAGTTCGAGCAGCTTGCTCCGCCATCTTCACCGCCTCGACGGCGTTTTGGTAAAGGATCTTTTGTGCGCGAATCTTGGACTGGCTTCCCTTGGGCTCGAGCCGACGGTATTGTCCATCGCTCTGGAGTTCCCATGCGTTTTGATTGTCTCGAAAATAGGTGTCGAGAATTTCCACCAATCGGCGTTGCGAAGCGGGATCCTCAACCGGCACGAGCAACTCGATCCGGCGGTCCAAGGATCTAGGCATCCAATCCGCACTGCTGATGAAAACCGCATCTTCGCCGCCGTGAAAGAAGTACAGGATGCGAGCATGTTCGAGAAAGCGGTCGACGATGCTGATGACCTGGATATTTTCGCTCAGCCCTGGAACTCCAGGCCTCAAACAACAGATACCCCGCACGTTCAGACGCACAATCACTCCTGCTTGGCTAGCGCGGTAGAGAGCTTCGATGATCTCGGGATCGACCAGCGAATTCATCTTTGCGACGATGTATGCCTTTTGACCCATCTGCTTGCGCTGGGTTTCGCCATCGATGAGCGAAATCAACTTTTTACGCAGACCCAGTGGAGCTGAATCTATTTTCTCATAAGGTTGCGGCTGACTGTAGCCGGTGACCGCGTTGAAGAACGCTGACGCATCCTTGCCAAGGGATTCATCGCAAGTCAGGTAGCTAATATCGCTGTACATGCGGGCGGTGGATTCGTTGTAGTTGCCTGTTCCGAAATGGATATATCGCACGACCCCCGAAGATTCTCGTCGAACGACGATACAGATCTTTGCGTGTGTCTTCAGTCCTCGCACCCCGTAGACCACTTGAACCCCGGATCGCTCCAACTCACGAGCCCACTCGATGTTGCGAGCTTCATCGAATCGAGCCTTGAGTTCCACAACGACGGTGACATACTTGCCCCGTTCAGACGCCCGCTTCAAGGCATCGACGATGGGGCTCTTGCGACTGGTCCGATAGAGCGTCTGCTTGATCGCCAATACGTCCGGATCGGAAGCTGCCTCTTCGATCAATCGTAATACTGGCTCGAAGCTCTCATAAGGATGGCAGAGGAGAACATCTTGCTCCGCGATAGTCTGGAACATGGACTTGGATGGATCCAACAATGAGGAACGTTGGGGCGGCCAGACCGTGTCGCGCAGAGCGGGGAACCCTTCGATATCGGTCAACTGCATCATGACCGACAAATCGAGGGGGCCAGGTATCCGAAAGACATCCCGATCCACGATCCCGATTCGCTGCTTCAGGAAATCGAGAGTGATGTCCGACACATCCTTCGCAATCTCGAGACGGACGAAATCCGCCGATCGACGAGATGACAACACCTCCTCCATCCCCAGCATCAAGTCCGCCGCACTGTCCTCGCGCACTGAGATATCAGCATTGCGGGTCACACGGAAGGCAACGCATTCCTCGATCCGTTTGCCAGGATAGTACTGGTGAGCGTGATGCGCGATGACATCTTCCAGCAACGCGTAACTGTAGCCTCGGTCGCTCGGCAGCGTAACGAATCGCGAAATCGTCCTGCCCAATGGAATAAACGAGAAGCGATGCGGAACCTCGGAATCGCCGCTCGCCATCCGCAAGCAGAGATAGAAACCCAAATTGGATAACAACGGAAACGGAGCGTCGGGATCCAAGTCCATCGGGGACAGAACCGGATAAACTTCCTCATCGAAAAATCGATGCATCGCTTCGAGTTGCGGTGCCTTGGCCATCGACGCGGTCACTCGCTCCAATCCGTCTTCAGCCAAAGCTGGCTCAATCGAGTTCAAGAAGCATTCGTACTGGTCTCGAATGATCGTGTTGACTCGCTCATAGATCGCCGACAACTGACCCGTAACGGTTGCGCCGCTCGGATCCGGAGCGTCGATCCCCTGAGCTTGCTGCAACTGCAAACCGCCAACGCGGACCATGAAGAATTCGTCCATGTTGCTGAACGTAATCGCCAAGAACTTGAGCCGCTCGAGCGCCGGGACCTTGGAGTATTGAGCTTGATTGAGCACCCGCTGATTGAATTCGAGCCAACTTAATTCGCGGTTGATAAAGTGGCTGGTGGACTTGGCCATAAGGAATCGATCCGCTCCCTTGCAATGACATCAAAGATCGCCGAGGCATCATTCTATCGTGATCCCCGAATCTTGCACGGCGACACCCAATCGATGGGTTCGTATCGAATAATCGCAGGCTGATCATTGGCCTCGCACTGTATCGCACAATTTGCTATCGAGATCAGAGGTCGAGTTTTTATTGTGGAGATTCGGGTGCGATGATGAAGTTTACAGGTTTGATTCTGATTTGCGCAACCAGCGCCTTGGCCTTGTTATTGCCTGCGTTGGGGATGGTCAAATTCCCGATGGTTGACCAGCGGACCGAGTCATCCGCGCTGACCAGTTCGCCGACATCTCCAAGTCCTCCCGCAGGGCTCCCCGTCGCCACACCTGCCTTCACTGGATTGCCGGGATCAACGCCTGCTGACGGAAATGCGAATCCAGCCCCAAATATTCAGACTCCCACATCGATGGGGACGCCCTCCCTGCTGGGTCCTCCGTGGACACGACAGAAAGTAAGCTTGAACGCATGGCTGATGCTCGGGCCGGTGATGCTGCTGGGTATTGTGTTGTGGACCTTCGCACCGAATCGAGGCGGCGTGGGTCGATAGAAATACGATTTAACCATCGTAACCATAGCGTTTGGCGTACTCGCTCCAGGCTTGCATCACCCTCCGTTCCTCGTCGCCTCGGAGTTCTAGACGATTCGTTTGATAGTCTCGTTCCAGCTTGGACTTCTCCGAAATTTTATCGCGCACACGATCGAAGCTGCCGAGTTCCAGTTGCTCGTAAATCCGATGCATGGCGGAAACCGGGTCGGCGACGAAGTCTTCATAGCGAAGTTCGATCAACTGAGAATCGGACAGACCGATCCGGTCCGCTTCGAACGACTTATACATGTTTGGCAAGGTACGCAGAACGAACTCCTCAATCAGCTTTTCATCGGAAGGAGCTTGCATCGATTGAATCTCATCGAGCGTCTTCCATAGCTTCAACGTCGAAGGGTAAACCTTTCTCGGATCGCGAACGATGTGTACGAACTTCGCCTGCGGATACATTTCGCGAAGGATTCCAAGTCGCCCTGTATGAGGCGGGCTCTTGAGAATCAGTGGCTTGCGGACCTTATACGTTACGGCTCGCAAAAACCAATCGAGTGCTCGTTTCCACGCCTCCAATTCGTCGGCGGTGAAGGTGCTCGATGCAAGGGTCCCCTCGTGGGGAATCGGATGGCTTGGAAACAAGATGCGAAGGTAGGGAGTGGGTGCCCCCAGATTCATCAAGGCAAACTCATCTTCCTGCGGCAGCGACCAACCCGCCTTCATGTTGTCCATCGGCCGGCGCTCCGGCAACAGAAAACCACCGAAGCGCGTAAACAATTCCTCGGTCAGTAGAAAGTGCCACGGGGCGAAGCATTGGAATGTCGTCGGCGATGCAAACCGCTCGTCGAGGGCGAGATACTCATGCAATAACGTTGTGCCACTACGCCAATGGCCTAAGACAAAAATCGGTGGACCCGCAAGCGATGTGCGATCGATCGCTCTTCCGAATCCGAGATGTTGAAACAAAGCTAGCAAATCATTCCAAGGAGAAAAGAACGAAACGCCGAGTGCCAGATGCAATCGCGACCAAGAGACATCGAAGCGATTTCGTGCGAGAAGACCAAACCAATACGGGAACCGCATTCCGTGCCAGAAGCGCGGAGACATCAAAGAATAAGCGTTTGAGTTTTTCGTCTTTTCCTTAGCCATCCTTGGGAGTTCTTGATGAGTCTCGAGGGTCTGCAGGCATCGGAAGGTTATCGAGTGAACGGCTTCCTTTTGCAATGCCAATCCCCGAGACGATTCCCCAAAACGATATAGACATCCAAGGGACAAGCTGGGTAGTTTCCTGGAACGCCGGATGGATTCGGCGAGTTGATCGGTATTCTGTCAGAAATGGTGAGCCATGGGGGCTTTGATCCAACTCTTCTACCGCTATCGCGACGCGATCGTGCCCATCTCGATCATCGCCTGCATCGTAGTGATTTTGGTGCCCTTGCCGACGTGGCTGCTGGATATTCTTTTGTCGGCAAACGTCGGCCTAGCGGTCGTGGTCTTGCTGACGACGATTTATGTGAGTTCGCCGCTGGAGTTCAACATCTTTCCGGCGATGTTGGTAGCAACCACGCTGTCGCGGTTGGTGCTCAATTTGGCTACGACGCGGCTCATTCTCACCCGAGATGGGAATGCGGGTGGCGAGACGGCAGGGCGGGTGATCGAGGCCTTCGGTGAGTTTGTAGCGGGGGATCGGATCGAAGTCGGATTGATTCTGTTTTTGATCATCTTCTTGATCAACTTCATTGTGATCACCAAGGGAGCGACCCGCATCGGCGAAGTCGCTGCTCGATTTGCGTTGGACGGCATGCCGGGTCGCCAAATGGCGATCGACGCCGATTTGGCGGCTGGTGCGATCGATGAGAAAGAAGCCCAGCGACGCCGCGAGGAAGTGACTCGGCAAGCTGACTTCTACGGGGCGATGGATGGTGCCAGTAAATTCGTGCGCGGTGATGCGATCGCAGGTATCGCCATCACATTCATCAATCTCGTTGGCGGTCTGTACATGGGATACATGTACTTTGACATGACCATTGCCGAATCCGCACAGGTTTATTCCAAGTTGACGATCGGTGATGGGTTGGTAAGCCAAGTCCCCGCCTTCCTCATTTCGTTGGCAGCAGCCTTGCTGACCACTCGAAGCACGCAGAAGTCTGACTTCTCGGGGGACTTCATCCGGCAGATTTTCTCCAAGCCACCGGCGCTGATCGTCGCGGGGGTCTTTCTATGCCTTCTCGTTTTCTCGAAATTGCCGGCTCTGCCAATGCTAACCATGGGTGGCGGTTGCATCGGACTTGCATTCCTGTTGCAACGCCAACAAAAAGAAGAAATCAAACAAGCCGCCCGGCGCAAACAAGAAGCCGAGCAAGCTCCGAAAGCAGTCCCTGAGAAGAAAGTCGAAGAGTATCTCGAAGTCGATCCGCTTCGCCTCGAACTTGGAGCACGCCTGATCTCATTGGCGGACCCCAATCGAGGCGGGGATTTGATGAAGAGAATCTCGACGGTTCGAGCGACCTTGGCAACCGAGATGGGCATCCTGCTACCGATGGTTCGCATCAAGGACAGGATGAGTCTTCCCGAAGCGAAATACGAACTCTCTATGTCAGGCAATCGGATCGCCTCGGGGTATCTTCGGCCGGATCGTTTGTTGGCGATCGACAAGGGATTGACCCTCGGCACACCTGATGGAGAAGAAACGATCGATCCAGCCTTTGGACGCAAGGCATACTGGATCGATCCCCGCATGCGCCAACAAGCCGAAATGTATGGTTATCACGTTGTGGAATGCGGAGCAGTCCTTGCAACGCACGTGCAGGAAGCGGCTCGCAAACACGCCGATGAACTCCTCACCCGTGAAGTCGCGAAACAACTGATCGATCAAGTCAAGAAGACCCACGCGACTATTGTCGAGGAGTTGATCCCGGGAACATTGAAGCTGTCCGATGTCCAGCAAGTGCTGCAAAATCTGCTGCGCGAGGATATTCCCATCCGTCAGTTGGGGATGATTCTCGAGACCCTCGGTGATCATGCCCATCGCATCAAGGATCCGATTTGGCTGACGGAATACGTTCGCCATCGCATGGCTCGCACGATTTCGCATCGCTATCGCGACGAATCGGGAACGCTGCGTGTGATCACTCTCGACCCCGCGCTCGAAGACCGTATCGCCGCCAACTCGGAGCATACCGAACGGGGCGTATTCCTCCGCCTGCCCCCCGATGCCGCAGCGAGGATCTGCTCGCGCATCGCAGAACAACTTCAGAAACTCGATACTCTCGGCCGACCTCGATGTGTTTTGGTTTCCCCTAAGATTCGCTTAGCGCTGCGGCAGATGACACAGGAGTCTGTCTCCGACCTACGAGTTCTGTCCTTCAACGAAGTGGCGAGGGATACCAATATTGAATCGGTAGGCATGGTAACCGACGAGCCGACTAAATGATTGCACCGATTAGAATCAAATCGTTTCGGGCAAGGAATCTGGCCGACGCGCTTCGCAAAGTCCGAACAGAACTCGGCCCCGATGCGATCATCCTCGATACCAAACAAACACAGAGATCCCGTTTCTCCTGGTCCCGCGACCAAATCGAAGTGACGGCATCAAGCGGCCCTCCTCCCGATACTCAACTTGGCCCAGCATTGGATGAGCCATCCCCACCAAGCGACGAGCCAATCGCTGCGGAAATCAAAACGGATCACCCTCCAGTCGAATCCCCACTCCTCGAACCCGCTCCCTATCCTCTGTGTTTCATCCAAGTCGGTGCTGAGCTCTTGAAGCGCGAGCTGCCGCGAGACCGCGTCGATAGTTGGTTGAAGGAAGCACTCTCTGCTCTTGGCAGCGATGACCGCGATCCATGGGTTGTACGAGCCTATTTGGCACAAATGCTGCGCCGCGAAATTTCGATCGACCCACCAACACGCTCCTGGGCCCATGAGAAATCAACCGTCGCCGTCGTCGGTCCACCGGGCCACGGAAAATCAAGTGCTGTCGCAAAACTTGCCAGCATCGCATCGCTGCACCTCGGACTTCAACCGTTGGTTATCTCATGCGTTCACGCATCGGCTCTTCCCCGCCCACGGCTCGCCGACTACTGCGACCTGATGGAATGGAATTATGAACAAGTCGATGCGCCGAAGTTAGCTTCGGCGATCGCAAGCGGGATCGATCATTGCGATTGGGTCGTGCTAGATATTCCGAGCATTCCTCTCGGGGATATCGAGTCCATGGAAATGTGGCGATCGATTTTGCAAGAAAGCCAAATCACTCAAACCCACTTGACGATCAACGCTACCACCGGCGCTACCCACGCTCAGCGGCTGCTGGATTGGTATCAAGGAGTATCGCCCAGCCATCTGCTCATTACCCACCTCGACGAGGCTCTCGGCTTAGGCGGTTTCTATCCGTTTTTGAGTTCTGCCAAGTTGCCGCTGGGATTCGCTACCTTTGGTCCCGACATCCCGAACGACATCGTCGAGAGCGACAGTTCCCTCATTGCCCAGTGGATTTTGGGCTCCGGGGATGATGGGGCAAGCGAGCCGATCGGATATTAAATAATCTAATACCCAATGTTCCCGGTTCTACGAGGGCCAACGATCCATTGCGATCTGCTTGGAGCGGGTTATAGTTTTTACTTGGTTGCTTAGAGCAACCCTTAGCGATGGGTTTTGGGAGTTTGGATTTCCAATCTCTTCTCCATGGCTAGGCCCGCCGGTGTTTCACGTTGGTCCGAACGAACCTGACTTATCTTCTCCAGTGTTCGGTACCTCACCGAACAGGCCCTTCGTGAAACACTCCTTTTTACCAACTGACGCGACACGAATCACACAATCACCTTCGATGGGAGTTTCAGCACCGATGAGTTCGAAACCAACCGCCACGCAGACACCTTCTTCCACCGATGCGACGCGACGGGGATTTTTAAAAGCGAGCGCGATTGCGGGGGCGGTCGCAACGCTGCCTATCGCTCGTTCCGCACACGCACAGGGTAGCGATACAATCCGATTGGGATTGATCGGATGTGGTGGTCGAGGAACCGGCGCTGCGGGTCAAGCATTGGATACCAACAGCGATTCGAACCGTGTCAAGCTGACCGCCATGGCCGATCCGTTCCAGTTCCGCGCTGACCAAGCGCTGAAGGAACTGAAGAAGAACCATGAGAAGTATGTTGACGCCAAGGTCTTTATTGGCGTTGACGGTTACAAAGAGGTCCTCGCTTCCGACGTCGACATGGTGATCCTGACCTCGCCACCGGGATTCCGACCTCTCCACTTCGAGGCAGCTGTAAAGGCTGGCAAGCACGTGTTCATGGAAAAGCCGGTTGCGACGGATGCTCCGGGAGTACGTCGTGTTCTGGAAGCAAATAAAATTGCTAAAGAAAAGAACCTCGTTGTTCAAGTAGGACTGCAACGTCGGCATCAATCCGATTACAAGTCCACCATCAATATGCTGCAAGAAGGGGCGATCGGAGACATCATCTTAGCGCGAGCCTATTGGAACGGGGATGGAGTTTGGACTCGCAATCGACAAGCGGGACAAACCGAACTCGAGTACCAACTGAACAACTGGTATTACTTCAACTGGCTCAGTGGCGACCATATTTGCGAGCAGCACATTCACAACCTGGACGTAATCAACTGGTTGATGAACGGCTATCCGAGCGAAGCGCAGGGCCAGGGAGGTCGGCAGGTGCGAACGGGTGAAGACAGCGGCCAGATCTTCGATCACCACTTTGTCGAGTTTACCTATCCCAACGGAACGAAGATGCTCAGCCAATGCCGACATATTCCCGGCTGTTGGAATGCCGTAAGCGAGTTCGCTCATGGCACCAATGGTTGGTGCGATATCAGCGGTGGCAAGATCTACAACAAGAAGAACGAAATTGTCTGGCGAGCCCCTGCGGGTGAGAACGGCTGGGCTCAAGAGCACGTTGACATGTTCGCCGCCATTCGCCGCGGAGAAACACCCAACGAAGGGGACTACGGTGCAACCAGCACCATGACGAGCATCATGGGACGCATGGCGACCTATACGGGCAAGCCTCTGAAGTGGGATCAGTGCCTCAACAGCAAGATCGCTTTGGCGAACTTCGATGCAATCGATTCCTTCAGCGACGAAGCTCCGATTGAACCGGGCAAGGATGGAAAATACTGGATTCCGACCCCTGGTCAGGATCCTGAATTGGTCGTGTAACGCATCTTACTTGTTCGAACCATTCTGCTCGGATCCTCGAGAGATCCTTGCAAATTCTCAAACAGCCCGTTTGGCAGCCTCTCCGACGCTTTCGCCGCGAACTGCCAAACGGGCTGTTTTTTTCTTTCTCGCGTCCCGTGTACAATAGCAGCATGGAAGAACCGGACGCCAAGTCGAATAACGCTTCACCATCGAAGGTTGGCAATCAACTCCTTGCCAAGTACTCGGATGTGGATGGGCTGTTGCTGAAAGCGCCGTCTGCGGATGTTCAGCCATCCAAACCTGCAGCCATTCCGCTCAAACGGTTTCAAGAGTTGGAGCAAACGATCAAGCATGCTCCGGCCAATACCGAAGCCTATCTCGAGTTGGGTCGGATTTATCTAGACCAAGAGCGATGGAACGACGCCAAACGGGTCTTGGATGCTGGAGTGCAGTATTGCAATGACAGCGAACCTTTGTTGTTGATGCGCGAGGACTTGACCCTCTTATTGGCCAACCAGATGCTCAGTGAAGCGAAACTGCGGCACGCGCAAAAACCGACTGCCGAGAATCGATATGAACTAGAGCAGGCGGAAATCAATATGGCGAACGAGCGAATTCGCATCTGCTCGCATCGTTTCGCTCGCAGACCTGGCGAGAAAGAATTGTTAATTCCCTGGGCTATTGCTTTGCGGCAACTAGCCAGGCATGAAGAAGCGGTCGATCTGTTGCAAAAGGCTGCCGAGGAACCTTCCCTTCGAGCTCGCGCCAGTTTGCAACTGGGAATGTGCCTTCAGTTTCTCGAACGACCGTTGGAAGCCTTGGCTGCTTTTCGAAAAGCGTCTCTGTTTCGGTCTCCTCCCCCCGACCCTGCGATCCGAATACGAGCTCTCGAACTGGCGGCGGCCATCGCCGAGGAGATCTCGCTCATTGACTCGGCGATCTATTATTCAGAGCAATTGGTGAAGATTATCGATCCCCAACTCCGTCCGCAGTGGGAAACCAAGCTTACGGATCTAAAGTCTCGCCCTCTCTAGGCGTTTGCCAGTTACAATACGCGGAGCGTTATATCTCCTTCCCGCCAGTCACCCCTCGCATTTCCTCACTGCCATGACTAAGAAACCGCATGCTGCTTGGTGTCTAGTTGTTGTATCGACCTCCCTTCTCTCTTTTTTCGGCAATGGGCTCGCCCAAGCCGAAAATCCACCCAATCAACTCACACGCTCCGAATCGTTGAGTGGCTGGAAACTTCTGTTCGACGGTGCATCGACCGATGGCTGGCGATCCTACAAGAAGGAAGGGGTCTCCGATGGATGGAAAGTTGAGGATGGCACTCTAGTGCGCGCTGGTCAAGGAGCCGGTGACATCATCACGGATCGCAAGTACAAGTACTTTGAATTGTCCCTCGAATACAACATCTCCAAAGGGGGCAACAGCGGGTTGATGTTCCATGTGACCGAAGACAATCCCGCTCCCTGGCAAAGCGGCCCTGAAGTCCAAATCCAAGACAACATCGATGGCCACGACCCGCAGAAAGCAGGCTGGCTATACCAGATGTTTCGGCCGTTTCCTCAAGCATGGGCGGGCGAAAAAGAAACCCCCGATGCGACTCGGCCGCCCGGTCAGTGGAATCAACTCTACCTCCGTATTTCTCCTGCCGGTTGCGAAGTATCTATGAATGGAGTGATGTACTACCAATTTCGGTTGGGTGACGATCGATGGAACAACTTGGTAGCCAAGAGCAAGTTTGCCAAGTATCCGAATTTCGGCAATGCGGGCGAAGGCTACCTGTGCTTGCAAGACCACGGCAACTGGATCGCGTTTCGAAATATCAAGATCCGAGAACTGGGCTCAGACGGCTCCGCCAAATCCCCGATCGATGGTGAGCTTGCCATTCGGACCGTCCCAGCATTTCCCAACTTGACCTGGGAAGGTTGGCAGCCCAAAGAAGAGGATGGCACGGTCAATCGCCCTCTGCGAATCTTGGAGTTGACCTATGCCAAGGGTGATCCATCCAGGCTTTATGCACTCGATCAAATGGGACGCATTTTTACATTCGAAAACAAGCCCGATGTAGAACAAGCATCGCTGTTCCTGGATTTCCGTGGCCGCGCAAGCGTTTGGTATGAAGGGCCGATGGCCAACGAGCAAGGATTGCTCGGCCTCGCCTTGCACCCAGACTTTCATCGCAACGGGCAGTTCTTTATCCATTACACGCGACCCAAGACTCACGAATCCGTGGTATCCCGCATGCGCGTCGATCCAGCGAATCGCAATGTCGCCGACCCCAACTCCGAGGAAGTGCTGCTGGTTATTCCTCAACCCTTTCAAAACCACAATGGAGGACCGATCGAGTTCGGCCCTGATGGCAAGCTTTACATCGCGATGGGTGACGGTGGAGCACGCAACGACCCGCGCGCCAACGGACAAAACCGATCGCAACTCCTAGGTACGATCATTCGAATCGATGTCGATCAAAAAACAGGTGATCTTCCGTATGGAATTCCCGCCGACAATCCGTTCGCCAAAAGCGAAGGAGTTCGCCCTGAGATTTTCGCTTACGGTTTTCGAAATCCATGGCGCATCGCTTTCGATAAGGAAACAGGCCACCTCTGGTGCGGCGATGTGGGCCAAGACCTCTGGGAAGAAGTCAACATCGTCACCGCAGGTGGCAATTACGGTTGGTCGGTGCGCGAGGGAGGCTACTCGTTCGGCAATCGCACGCCCGGTCCCGATGCCGCCAACGCCGTCGACCCGGTCTGGGCATACGATCATCAAGCTGGCAAGTCGATCACCGGTGGTCGCGTCTACCGATCCAAGCGCATTCCGCAACTGTATGGCAAGTACCTTTATGCCGACTACGTTTCGGGCCGGATCTGGGCTCTTACCAACCAAGATGGAGTCAAGGAAGCGATTCGCAACGAACAACTCGTTGCGGGCGGCATGCCCGTCATGGCGTTTGGTGAAGATGCGGATGGCGAAGTCTACTTCATGGTCGATACCAACCGCAACCAGATGATCTACAAGTTCGAGGCGCCCTAGCTAGGCCGGTTTACGATAGACAAGAGTCCAATGTCGATCACTCGACATTTGGACTGCATGACCTGGGATACCGAGCGGTTCCACGATTTGCTGAAGCTCGGAAACGGTCAGGGCCGCATGCAGACTCTGACGAAAAAGTTGTTTCGAGTATTCCGTCTCTCCCTCGGTGTACAGCGTAACGAATCGCTCCACTTCAGCATCGCTTTCCGGACGGCACAAGTCTCGAACAAACAACAATCCGCCTGGACGGAGCACACGGAGAGCCTCAGCAAAGAATGCGTCGCATGTCGGCAGATGATGCACTAGAGAATTGCTCATCACCGTATCGAAATACGCATTGGGAAAGATCAACTTCTTGGCATCGCATCGATTGAGCTGGATGCGGTCCAGCATGTGATTGAGTTCGATGTTGTACCGAGCCAGTTCGAGCATTTCGACCGATGCATCGGACGCCATCACTCGGGACTCTTTATCTTGCGTGCATAGGACCACAGGAATCAGAGCTGTACCGGTTCCCAAATCGAGGATATCTCGACCGATTGGTCCCGCCTCGATCAAATCGGAGACGAAACGATCGTTGACCGCGCTGTGATCCATCTCGTTGTATTCGGTCGCTTCCTGGCGACCGTCCATGACCTCGGGCTCGAGAACTCGCGGCAACATACATTAGTCTCCGGAAGAGCGGTTCAACAACAGGAATCGACCGGTGGCTCGCCAGCAGTTCGGCGTCTTGGTCCAGGAACTTCACGGCCTGTGTAGGTGATGCGATTGTTTGCGTCAACGAACACCACTTTGGGTTCCGGAACCCGGAGATCGCTTCCCGACTCGGCCAGGAATCCGAAGGTGGCAACGATGATCAAGTCACCTGGGCGAACCAGGTGGGCAGCGGCGCCATTGATGCACACATCGCTCGAGCCTTCTTCTCCAAGGATTGCATAGGTTTCCAAGCGAGTACCTCGCGTCACATCCCAAACATGGACCGACTCGAACGGTGCGATTCCCGCGGCCAACATCAGGTCCGGCGGTAGCGTGAGCGAACCCTCGTAATGAAGATCGGCCTGCGTGACCGTCGCGCGATGAATTTTGGATCGAAGAAATTTTCTCAGCATAAGCTAATTGTGATACGGTAGGCCGAGTTTTGCTACACCTCTTGGGGAGCGTGGCCAAAACTGACTGGCCAAAACTCAGCGTGGGACTATTCCAAAACCTTGCGATACGGCCCATATTAGAACCGTCAACATCCTTCCGTTCCATTCCTTTCCAACCGATTCCATTGTATCCATGTCAACGATTTCGAAACTTTTGTTTTTGAGCGCACTGCTGTGCATGACCGGGGTTGCTGCCCACGCGGCCGATACCACCCTCCACCGAGACACTTGGGGAGTTCCCCATATTTACTCCGACGACGAAGCCGCGGGTATGTTCGCATTTGGATACGCCCAGGCCGAGGATCGTCTAGAAGACATTTACCTAGCGATCCGAACGGGCGTTGGGCGCATGGCGGAAGTTAAAGGGAAGGATTTCATCCAGCAAGATTACATGATGCGATTGACGCACAACGATACGATGCACGCTCCGTATCTTGACAAGGCGCCCGAACAACTCCGCAAGAACTTGACCGCTTTCACGGCTGGAATCCAAGCCTACATCGATGAGCATCCCGACGAAGCCGCCGATGTGGCGATCCCGATCGAGCCATGGCATCCATTGGCAGTAGGGCGAGCGATGATCTTGCGATGGCCGATCGGAACGATCATGGATGACCTGAAGAACGGCGCCGACCGGAACAAGCCTCCCATGGGATCCAATCAGTGGGCCGTCTCTCCGGAACGCTCTGCAGATCGCTCCGCTATCCTCCTGTCGGATCCGCACCTGACTTGGGAAGGACTGGCGGTCCTATACGAAGCTCGATTCCATGGCGGTGATTTGCACATGAACGGATACTACCTGATCGGTTCGCCGATGCTCGCGATCGGCCACAACCAACGGGTCGGCTGGGCGCTGACGACCGGTGGTCCGGATACCTCGGATGTTTATCGCATCAAGTTCCACCTCTTGCCGCGACCCGAGTATCAGTACGACGGCGCGTGGAAGCCGATCTCGATCGAAACCTATGTTATTCCCGTTGCGGGTAGCGATCCGGTTGCGAAACAAGGCTTCTTCACCCACTTGGGTCCTGTGATCAGCGAACCCGACTTGAAATCGGGAACTGCCTACGTCGGCGCATCTCCCTACTTGGACCAAACCGGCCTCTACGCACAGTTCTATAGCATGGCCAAGGCCACGAGCATCGAAGAGTTCAACAAGAGCCTCGGCGAACACCAGTACAACGAACAGAACGTCATGGCAGCAGACGTCGATGGCAACATCTCTTACGTTCGCAACGGTGCGACACCCATTCGATCTCAGGAATACGATTGGAGCCGTCCCGTCGACGGAACCACCAGCGCGACAGCTTGGAAGGGAATCCATCCCCAATCGGATTTGGTCTGCATCGTCAATCCAACGCAAGGCTATATGCAGAATTGCAATATTAGCCCTGCCAACATGATGGTCGACTCCCCCCTTACACCGGACAAGTATCCGCCCTACATCTACAACGTCAGCTGGGATAAAAACAATCCGCGAGGTAGACGGACGGTCGAACTGCTCCATGAAGATGAATCGATCACTGCGGAAGATGCCCTGGCAATCGTTTTCGATGTGTACGACCGATTGGCACCGATTTGGCAGAAAGAGCTGCAAGCCTCTTGGGAAGTTGCCGAATCGAAGTACCGCGAAGATGCCGAAATCCAAAAAGCGGTCGAAGCTGTATTGGCCTGGGACGGTCAATACACCAAAGATTCCACTGCATCAGTACTTTTCAAATTCTGGCGACTTCGGTGCGGTGAACAGGTGGATCTGTCACCCATCGGCAGAGACGAACCCCTTTCGTCGGAGTCTCGCAAGAAGATCATTGAACTCTTCGCTCAAGTGATTGGAGAACTCAAGGAACGGCATGGCAAGTGGGATGTCCCCTGGGGTCAAGTCCATGTCGTTGGACGTGGCGGAATGTATTTTCCGGTCGATGGCGCAGACTACAGCTCTGGCGACAAGGAAGGGAATTTCTCAGAGACTTTGCTGGATGTGCGCTGCACCGACTTGAAGGAACGCCCCGGTGTTCAAGTTGCGAATAGCGGTTCGATGGCGATGATCTTGATGTTCTTTGACTCCAACGGCGCTCGATCCTTCACTTGCACGCCGTGGGGGCAATCGGGGCACCGTGATTCGCCACATTATGTCGATCAAGCAGCAGCGCTCTACTCGCAACGCCGCATGAAGTCGACTTGGTGGACGATGGAGGAACTGAAACCCAATATCGAATCGACCAAGACATGGTCCTATCCGATCACCAAGTGACGAGATAATTCTCATTCTTGTTTTTCGGCGAGATGAGGATCCTCAACGATGGGACGCTCTCGTCTGGGAGGGAAGCGTGACAGAAGACAGTCCGAAGGTCATGGCATCTATGCGACCTTACTCACTTTGGTCGAGGAGATGCGTCTACGCACTGTACGTTTTATCGGCGATCTGGGGTGTATTACAGATCGCCGTTCCAGACACCGCTAGCTTGTATTCACTCTTCGCGCTCCTGTTCGCGGTCACAGCAACCCTGTGGGCCAGATACGATTCCCTTGCCTGCTCCAAACCAATTCTGCCGATTCTGCAAATGCTCTATTTTTTGGTTTGGCCGATCGGTGCGAGTTCGATTACGCCAAGCGACTGAGCCGTCGAGTGAGCCATTCCAGACTCAATGCCCCGGCGATTAATGCCATCAGCAAAGTCATCAATCGCTGTTGAAACTCAACGTCGGGAGCACCGGGAACATAATTGGTCTGGTCTCGCGGCTCGATCGCTGAGACCAACGGAGAAACCGATTGCGGATCTTTCTGCGGATCAACCCGCAGCGCATCAAGACCGATCCAATATTTTCCACCCGTGCGAACGGCCAACTCATTGAGAAGCACATCATTGCGCTGTGGACGTTGAATTTCCAGAGCGGGAACCCGAACCACGGTTTGCTGTGTCAGGATGGTTTGATCCGCAAGCGTTCCGATCGGTAGCTGTACTTCATATGTCCCAGTCTGTTTGGTGATGAACTGACCCACATAGACACCGGCTTGAGTGGGATCGGGAATCGGTCGCAATCGCAACTGGCTCGATCGGCCGCCCGGTTCGAGAAGTTTGGCGACTGCTTCAGGTTGCACCAACGGCTGGAACTGGGCATCGCGGAGAACGGCTCGGACCACGACTGTTTCCCCCACTACGGCTTGCTCTTTGTCGACGAGCAATATGCCTCGATCGGAATCTCGTAACAGTCGCCCTTGTCCAGCCCAACGAACGAGCTTGGTGTAATACGTATCGAAGTATCCCTCGCCAACATCCCTCAATCGCCAGAATTCGCCACCTCCCTGAAAGGCAACTCTGCCGGAGCCGTAGAAGTGGGAGGCCAAGTAGATGGGGGATGTTCCGTTCACGACGGTGGTGGGATCTGAGAAGCTGGCGATCACCGTAGCCGCTGGCTTCGGTTCATAGCATGCGAAGAAACTGTATACGCCGCGGAATTGCTGCCACGCGCGTTGGCTCTCTTCAAGATCTTTGCCAACCTGGATGAACTCATTGGACCATGCATCAGGTGAGAAAGTCAGTGGCCATGCGGTCTCCGATTCAAACCGCCCGATGGAAACCAATCTCGCGCCGCGGCTGTTCATCACGACCGGGGCAAGCCCTCGCACGATCTCCGCCTTGCGATTCCCGTTCCCTGCGCTCCCTGCCCATTTCGGAGTCGCGACTGGTCCCGAGATCATCACCAATCCCCCTGATTGTTCCGAGATCCATCGCTCGAGGATATCGAGCTGCTCGTCGGACAGAGCCATCCAGTCCGCATCGAATGCAATGACTGCATCATACTGCGACATTTCCTCGCGCGTTTTTGGAAACTCGGTTAACAGCTTCTTGGCTTCCTGAGAAACACCCGGTCCACCCGATTGCAAATAAACGTGTGACTGAACGGTCGCATCTCGATACAACAGGTTACGGACGAATTGGTATTCGCGTGTTGGACCACCCGCTAAGATCAGAATCGTTGCATTGGGTTCGACGACCCGAACTTCGCTTTCGAAGGCATTGTCGGCTGCGTTGGTATCTTGAGATGGAGCCAGCACGCGCACTTCGTAGATCCAAGGGCCGATTTCGCGAGGCTCTACATCGAACACCAGGCTCGTGATGTTGTCGTCTCCTTCGAGAGCCACCATTCGCTCCTCTTCGATCGTAGGACCGATATTCGATTGCCCGCCTGGTCGACGTCGCAGTTGGATTGGGACCTGAGAACCCTGCAACCCCGATGCTTGGAGCAAGACCGTCATTCGAAAGCGGTCACCAGGGAAGACACGTTTCGGCGCCTCGACGTCCAGCAAACGAACATTGATTGGGTTTTTCTCCGTACCCAGTCCGATCGGGTGAATCGGTATCCCTTGAACCGATGCTTCGGAGATACTGTTGATCGGATCAACCCCGGCATTGCTTCGGCCATCGGTGAACAAGAGGATTCCTGCGAGCGGGGAGCCTCGCTCTTGATCGAGAATCGAATTGACCGCATCACCGATTCGCGACTCGGTTCCCGTCGCTGCCAACAGCGTTTCCCAAGGGACTTGATCGGGTGTTTGCGCGATCGATTGAGCTGCTTCCGAAGGATTCTCGCTTTTCGTTTGCGGCGCAATCTCCTGAGTGGACCATAGGGCCTGCCAAGGTATGCTGTCAGCTCGCAGAACCGATGTAGCTATGGCTACAAATCCAGTGATGGATCCGACGACGGAGAACAGGACGGCATAACTCCAGGCCATGGAAACTCCGGTTGGTCCTGCACGACTCAAGGCGCGAACCAGGAGGGCGACGATCAATACCAACATGGAAGCTCCTAGAATCGCTGTACCGATCCATGCGGTCCATCGCAACAAACGGAGCAAGCTTTCGGCTCCCTGCGATGTGTCGGCCAATCCGCTCTTGGCTTGAGGCTTGAGGAACGTGGCAACCGGACTGGGCCGCGAACTTTGATCGAAGCGATAGACCGTCGTGTCGTGTCCTCGCTGCAATTGCGATAACAGTTCCGTCTGTCCCAGTTCGCGCTGTACGGAAGCGATCCGACTGGCCGAGGGGTTGGCTGCCGAAGCGGGGGTGTCATCGACACTCATGGTCATGCTGAGCGACGTATCGACTAGCACTGCAACTTTGGAGGCTCGGGTATCGCGGCGCTCGCTTCGCTTTTGCAAATCCATGAAGAAAACCAAGATACCGATCAACGCGGTTAGTCGAAGAACGAGAAGCGCATATCCGACCATGCGCGGCAACTCGTCCCAGTCCTTGCGATACCAATAGACGACCCAACTGGCGATGCCGAGAACAACGCAGGCCAGCAGGAACCAGTGATGCCACTGATCTAGCTGTTCCAAACGCATGAACTGGTAGAAGACACGCGTGTCCTGCATAGTTGTCATCGTTTGGGTAAATGATAGGAAGCGCTCCAGGCGAGCCACTGCTCAAAAGCCAAGAGTGCTAGAAGCATTGCCATCAACAATAGATTCCGATTGCTCAATCCCGACAAGGCGAGGTTCGAACCCACCGAAGCTGCGGATCGATAGTTGTATTTGATACCAGGGAGCGCGTTGTTCAGATCGGCTGGGGCGATGCGCTGGGTGTCACCCTCGGCCGGCGGAGTATTCCGGGCGAGGTTCTTGACGATCTTATCCCCTTGCACGGCTGTCCCCCACCACTCGAACAAGCCCGCCGATGTCAGGGCGCGAACCCTGTCCTCGCTGTCCCCCTCGGGAAGAATCTCCAGCTTGGCGCGCAGGCTGGTTTCGCCTACTGCGGCTCCGTTGACCTGCATAATCGGTCGAATGCTTCGGCCCGTCGGAGCAGGACAAACCAACTCCGTCTCCGGTAACATCTCTTGCGCAGAAAAATCCCAACGCAAGCCGCTACCCGCGAGCTTCGAGGTCTCCGAAGTGCGGAACGAACACAGATACCCAACCATCTTCAGCGCCGCCACGACGAACGTCGGGTCCTGCGGCCAATTGCACCAACGTCGATCGAGCGAAGTCAAGGCGATCAAGATGCGACCATCCCCCAATGAGTAATCGACCATCAGCGGCTTGCGGTTCCTCAATGTTGCAACCGGCTTCCATCGCTTGGCTACGCCGCTGTTCTCGCCAGGATCGATCTCCACATAGCGCTGAATGCGCACAAATTGAAACGGTGATGAACTCAGCCCCAAGAGCGGGGCGAAGATAGGATGATTGTCGGCGATGATATCGGGCGTCGCATCTGCTGGATCTTTCGGAAAATCGACCGGGCCGAGCAAACCAAAGGGCATCAATGGAGTCTGGTCCGCGACTCCCGGGATGGGCTTGGTCCAAGCAGCATAGCTTCGCAAATAATCGTTGGCAGTGACGTTATCTCCAAACCAAACAGCCAACCCTCCACCGCGAGAAACATAGCGATGCAAATTGGCGAGCGCTCGGGCATCGAGGCTGGGGACCGATTGCAGGATGATGCATGCGTACTGATCCAAACCCTCGGCATCGATATCTCGCAAGTATTCGGGACCCTCGCGCGAGATCAACAGCCCTGTTCGAGCGTTGCCTCCGGGATCGAGTGCGGACTCGACGAAGAAGGAGTGCTTGCCACCCGCATCGCCATCGACCAGCAAGACTCGCACTCCATCGAGCAGATCGAGAACGCATCGAGCGGTGTTATCGGCCGCAAGAGCATCCGGAGGCAACTCCGCCGTGACAACATGTGAGCCACTCTTGGGGAAAACGACTTGCACATTTCTCGTCACCGCTTCGCCCGGCTCAATCCGATCGAATACCAACGGCGGCAACTCCGTCACCACCCCCGAATAAGGCTCCGAGGGTTTCACTTCGCCATCTTTGCGGCTGTAATCGATCGCTTGGATCCGAACTGCAACATTGCGAGCCGAAGCCGCGCCATGATTTTGCACGGTGATGTTTATCATGGTGGGAACGCCAGCGGCGAGGACTTCCTGCCGCGGTTCGATCGCCGCCAATGTCAGATTCTCATGCCTCGCTTCGACGCAATCTATCAATTGGATTTCCACCGATCCGCGGCCCAACGCTCCTAGTCGCTGCTGGAGCGTTGCTGCGTTGCTCCAATCCTTGGTCCGAAAGTCGCTCATGATGTAGACGATCGCGCGATCGCTTTGGTCTGCCTGCAAAAGGGGCGCCACTGCGGCTAGCGTATCGTTTAGTGAGCACTCCAATTGCGTCGGCGAGGTACTGTTGATCTTGGACAACAACCCCGAGGCATCCGCCGGAATAGTTCTCGCCAGGAGATCCGCAATGGCATCGGCCCGCACTTCCGAGTCCAAGCCGGGCGTTGAAACATCACCGGTTCCCGCCCCTTTAGGTTCAGCGGCCTGAGTGTCATTACTCTTGTTGTCTGCCTCAGGCGAACGATTGGCTGCCAGGGTGCCGCGAGAGGCGCGGAAGATCGACAGCAAATGCTGCTGAGAACCTTGGTTCGCACTCGTGGCGATCGATGCGATCGCACCGAGTGCTGTTTGGTAGGCTGATTTACCGTTGGCGGAATCGGACATGGATGCCGAGTCATCGAGAATCACATAATGATGCGTCGTCGTTCGACCTAAGGCTGAAAGCCATTTCGAGCCGGTGATCCATTGGGCGAGCATCGCAACGAGAAGTGCCATCGCCAACATACGCGAAGCGATCAGTAAAGCTTGCTTGAGCCACACCCATCGCCGATTCTTGCGATAGCTCTCGAGGAGAAACTCCATCGCAGCCCAACTGGTACGCCGATGTCTCACCAAGTTGATCAGGTGGATCAACAATGGCAACAGAACCAACAGGAATCCCCAGGCTAAGGGTTGGAATACAAATTGCATGGCTATCGCTTCCTCATGTGAGCCATGCGAGCGCTCAGGTACGCGCTCAACGCTGCATCTACGTTCTTGCTCGTTCGAATCAATTGGTAATCGATTCGCAATCCAGCGCACGCATGACGGATTCGATTGAGAAAACGTTCGAGCGCTTCGAGGTAACCCTCCCTCAATGAGCGTGGATTGCAGGTGAGATGATCCACCGACTCCATTCCTTCAAATCGGGTCGGATCATTAAAAGGGAAATCGAGTTCGTCATCATCTAGGATGTGGAACACTAAGATATCGTGCCCCGCTTTCCGCAAGGAACCGAGTCCCCGTAGTGTCTCCTTCTCACTACCGAGAAAATCCGAGGCGATGACCATCAAACTCCGCTTGGGATAGGTATCGTTGATTTCGCGAAATACTTTGGTGAGATCGGTCTTGTCGGTCGGCTTGGCTTGTTGCAGCGAGCGATAGATTGCTTGCAGATGGGTGCGGCTCGATCGCCACGGCAACTTGGTGCGAATCTCTTGATCGAAGAGAGTCAATCCGACGGAATCCTGTTGACGCAGAGACAGATATGCAAGGCACGCGGCGATCGTAGCTGCATAGTCGAATTTATTCAACGGTCCGCGACCATAGTTCATGCTCGCGGATCCATCGACCAGCAATGTACAACGAAGATTGGTATCCTCTTCGTATTGCTTGATGTAGAGTCGATCTTGGCGTCCCCAGACTTTCCAGTCGATGTGGCGAAGATCATCACCCGGCACATACTGGCGATGCTGCACGAACTCGACCGACTGGCCGAAGTAGGGGCTGCGATGCATGCCTGACAGGAACCCCTCCACGATATTTCGCGCGCGGAGTTCCATCGAGGCGATGCGCCGAATGGCTTCAGGATGCAAATAGTTTTTTGAATCGGGCATCGCTCAGCAGTTCATCCTGGGCCGTCGGCGTTTGCTTAATCAGTTCATCGATGACTTTATCGCTCGTGATGCCATCGCTCTCGGCGGCGAAGTTCACCACGATCCGGTGGCGCAAAACCGGCTTGGCGCAGAATTGAATATCGCTCGTATCTGCCTGGGCGCGACCCGACAAGGCTGCCTTGGCTTTGGCTCCCAGTATCAGGAACTGCACCGCTCGCGGGCCTGCACCCCAAGCGAGCTGCTCTTGGACGAAGTCAGGTATACCTACTTGGCCGACGCGTGTTTGGCGAACGAGTGCCAATGCGTAACGGACTACATTCTCGGAGACTTCAATGCTCCGTATAAAATCTTGAAGCGACAGAATCTCAGGACCGCTCAGCACCGGTTCAATCTCCAGCGCACCGCGACCTGTGGTGCGCCGGGCTACTTCGAACTCGTCGTCAAAAGTTGGATAGGATACCCAAACCTTGAACATGAAACGGTCCTGCTGGGCTTCCGGAAGAGGGTAAGTCCCTTCCTGTTCGATCGGGTTCTGTGTTGCCAAGACAAAGAATGGGTTTTGAAGCGCGTGGCGAACGCGGCCAACGGTGATCTGTTGTTCCTGCATCGCCTCGAGAAGCGCCGCCTGAGTCTTCGGAGGAGTCCGGTTGATTTCGTCGGCCAGGATGACGTTGGCAAACAAAGGGCCCTCCATGAATCGCCGTTCCCTCGCACCTGTCGAACGATTCTCTTCGATGATCTCGGTGCCGGTGATGTCCGCCGGCATCAGGTCGGGAGTGAACTGGATCCGGCTGAAGGACAAGTTCATCGTCTTGGCCAGTGAGCTGATCATCAGAGTCTTTGCTAGACCCGGCACCCCTTCGAGCAAACAATGGCCTCTGGCGAAGATGCTGATCAGCAACTGCTCAATCACCTCCTGTTGGCCGACGATGATTTTCGACAGCTGGGATTGGATCTGCGATCGCGCGCGCTGGAGTCGCTCCAGATCCGCTTGCGCTTGTTCGGCTACGCTCATGGGTGATATCGATTGAGGGAATAAATGCGAAAGCCTTTTCTGCTGCGAGTCAATCGCGGCCGAGGTATTGTATCATGCCCAACCCCAACGGGCACCTAGCTCAAGGTTCCAAGTCCCCCAAATCGACAATCGGTGGCTGTCCTTTTCCGTAGAACTTCGTGATGTCGATCCCTTGGCGCTGCTCCTCCTCCATGAACTTGATTCGAGCTTCGAGCCGCTCGATGCGGCGCTGCATTTGAGGAATCATTTCCAGGGTGTTGTCGAACAGCTCCCGCTTGGGGACCGTGGGGTAGCCGAGATGGCGTTGCATCGCAGCGAACAGAAAAAGAAGCTCTTTGTGCCGGTTCGCCATGGCGATCTTGCCCTCTCGCAATCCGAATAGGATCGGATACTCGGGCTCTGCATCTTCCCCCAGATGCCTCTTGCGGTAGGCAACAAAGTCTTCGCTCCTCCCGTAGATCAGATCGGCCAGATCCACCAAGCCGACTTGGGCTCGCACCACCAATAACCATTCATGCCACTCAGGGCTGTAGTGCGGATCTTTCGCCATCGCTGTCAGCCCTCCGTCATAGCTGAGTCGATTGCGACAAAGGGCTTCGAACTGATAGAAGAACAAACCCTGCGGATCCATCCGTTCGCTGGTCTTGTATTGGGCCTCGTACTGCAAGATCCGGACAGCAGTACGGAAATCAAATCGACCGGTATCCTTCTCGGCCTGCTGCACTAAGAAAGCTTGGAATGGAGAAAAGTAATGCTGCAATCGGTGCATGCCGGGTGCGAGCAAACCGGAATGCTTGAGCTCGGTGGTCAGAAAATCGATGGCCATCGGAAGCTTGGTTGTCGCCAAGACTTCGTAGCGGCAATGATGGAGCAAGTCCTGAAGCGTGATGTCGTGTCCCAGCCGCTCCCAGAGAATCTCGAACAAGTACGCTTGTTCGACGTACTCTTCTCGCGGCAACGGGCCGGACACGCAATCAGTTTCCAGCAGCCGGAACGACCCACACCTTGAGTTCGGTCAAAACGTCCGAATGCAATTGGACCTTGACCGTGTAGAGCCCCAGTTCCTTGAGAACGCCATCGAGCTTGATTTGGTCGCTGGAAACCGTGAAGCCGTTAGCCTTGAGGCCTGCGACGATCTCCTTCGCTCCAACACTACCGTACAGATGCCCTTCGTTGTTGGCGTTGGCTTCGACATTGATGGACTGCTTGCCGATCTGATCTGCCAAGCTTCGAAGGGACTGCAATCGCTGCTTTTCAATCTCCATCAACTTGGCTCGGTGCTTATCGATCATCCGCTTGTGGTGATCGTTAGCGATGATCGCTAGGCCTTCGGGGAGGAGATAATTGTTGGCATAACCTGGTTTGACTTCAACGATGTCACCAGCCTTACCCACGTGCTCGATGTTTTGAATGAGCATCAATTGGATGCCGCCGTTGGGACCTTTGGGGAGCCGAGGGAACTGAGGGGTTCGTTTCTTGGTCGTCGTCATAATGGAATCGCTTTGGAATCGCTGAAATTCAGGGTTTTTGGTTTGGTGTTTATATCGTTCCGAGGAACGAACTAGAAGGGCAATTCTTCTTTTTGATAGATTGGTTCGTCGGGATGAATCTCGGGGGAGTGCATGTCATCGTGGGCCGAAGCGTAAGAGTTCGACTCGGTGACGCGATTCCCTGCAGGAGCCGTAGCTTTGGGTCGGTTTCCTTCACCGCCCTCTGACTTGCCCAACAGCTGCATGCGCTCGACGATCACATAGAGCTTGGAGCGTTTCTGTCCGTCCTTTTCCCAAGTATCGAGCTTGAGTCGGCCTTCGACGAAGATCGGCGAACCCTTACCAAGGTACTGGCTAACGATTTCAGCCATCCGACCGAAGAACGTTACATCGACGAAGGTGGTGTCGTCTACCCACTCGCCAGCGGCGTTTTTACGCCGATCGTTGACCGCGATCGCATTCTGGCAGACCGCCATTTTCGAAGCCGGGGTATAACGCAGCTCAATGTCGCGCGTCAGGTTCCCCAACAGGACAACTCGATTGTAACTGGCCATGTTCTCCTCCTCGACACAATCGTCCGTGGTCTACTCGCCGCAATTACTCTTCTTCGGTCTCCACATCTTCTTCGTCGTCTGCACCGACTGCTGCCGCCACAGGCTGACGAAGTGCTTGATCGATCGGCACAACGACCTTCTCTTGTGCGTGTGCGACCAGCGCATTGATCAAACGTGGATCGACGCGGGTCACCAGGAATCGAAGCAAGCTCTCATTGAGCTGACATGCTCGGTTGAGTTCTTTGAGTTTCAGACTGTCGAGCGCGAAATACGCCAGCCAATAAGTTCCCTTGTTATGTCCTTTGATCGGATAGGCCAATCGTTGTTCCGCCCACAAACGACTCACGAGAATCTCACCTCCCAGGTCGGTGATCAAGGATTGAACGCTACCCGCGATGCCACCCGGATCTCGGGCATAGTGGTTGCTATCGAACAGGAACAAACACTCGTAATTTGCTTTAGTCAACGTCCAACTCCTCAACTATCAATAAAATCTATGCTAATGGTGAATCAGTATCTGGATGAATCCGTTTTTGGCGGTAGCGAATCTGTGAGAGGCTAATTGTCTTTGATTGTTTCGAGCGACCCTCAACTTCGCAAGGGTGAAAACCTCGGAACATTCAATGTTATTTGGCTCATCCGCGCCCCGCGTTGAAGCGATTCATAGCCACCTCGATCCCTTCCCTGAGCCAACATCCGATCGCGTCGCTGGCGGTCGCGAGAGCCGAGGCGACCAGGGGTTTTTCCTGGGAGTTGAATCGGCTCAGCACGAAATCGACTGTCTCCCAGCCATCCGGGGTGGAGTCGATCCCGATCCGCAACCTGGGCACATCTTGAGTCCCGAGGGAGTTCAAGATGTCGCCTAGGCCTTTTTGTCCGCCACTGGAACCGCTTCGTCGCAACCTCAGCTTGCCCAGCGGCAAGCTCAGATCGTCGCAAACTACCAGGATGTTTTCTACAGGAATCTTGTAGAACCGTGCGATTTGAGCAACCGCCCGTCCGCTACAGTTCATAAAGGTTTGAGGCCAAACTAGACAGACGTCTCGTCCTGCGAGAACGCCCCGAACCAGTAGGGACTCGAATTTGGCTTGAAGGCTCGGCTTCCCCATCTGTTCATGGAGGAGGCTGATGCAGTCAAAGCCGATGTTGTGTCTCGTATTCCGATATTTGTCGCCGGGGTTTCCCAAGCCGACGACCATGCTCAGACCGGCAGGCTCGAATCCACCAGACGCCCCGGTGGCCCCAGCCATCACGAACCTGCTTCAGCAGGCTTTTCTTTGCGGATCAGCTCCGGTTCGGCACCGGTTATAGCTGCAGCCTCTTCCGATCCGGCAGTTTGCGTTGCTACTTGGACGACCACGACTCCCCCTGGAGTAATCGCTATCGCGCCTTCCGGCAACTTCAGTTCGTTGACATGGATCGATTGGCCGAGTTGCAACGCGCTGATGTCGCAAACCAAAAATTCCGGAATGCTCGCTGCAGGGCAGCGAATCTGGATTTCGTGCGTCATAAACCGCAATTGACCGGCGGAGCTCATCGCGCCGGGGGCTTCGCCGTACAGGTGAACCGGAACCGGTACGTCGACCGTTTCCGACTGCGATACACGAGCGAAGTCGACGTGAATGATGTAATCGCCCATGCTGCTCCACTGAACGGCACGCAACAACGCCGTATCGTTCACGTCACCCGTCATGGTCACCAACTTGGTGCCGTGCTTGATCAAACCGTTGATCGTGTCCAAGGAAACTGTCAGGCAGAGGTTTTCCTCGCCGTGACCGTAGAGAATGGCTGGAATTCGGCCACTTTCGCGGATCTTGATCATTGCTCGCGATCCGGTGACTTCTCGTTTCTTAACCTCAATCGTCTCAATCATTGCCTACTGCGACCCGCTCTGAATCGATGCCTTCAAATACTAATTAATTACTGACAACAGCGACCTTCACGCGTTGCCTTCTAGGCCGTTACCGACTTTTGAGTGTTTCTCAACCGACAACGTACCCGCCGAAAATGGCTCCCGTAGGGCCCCGGAGTATGACGATTTTGTTCGTCTTTGCAAGGGCAAATGCCCTTGTCGTTTTGTTTCCGTGGCCTATCTTGACGTCTGGGTAATTAAGGTCTTCGAGCGTCGGCGCGGGCTTATGACGAAAAAATCACAATTTGAAACGATTGAGCCGGTTGGCGCACGGGTGCTGGTCCTCAAAGACGAGCCCAAGCGGCAAACCAAAGGGGGAATCGCTCTCCCAGATGTCGCCGAAATCCCGACAATCACCGGACGCATCGTGACGATTAGCCGTCAGGTGGAACACGACGAAGATATGCCCCTACGGCAATATGACAAGATTATCTTCCACCCCAAAAACGCCATCCCGGTCGATTTTGAGCCCGACAACCAGCTCTATGTAGTACCGGTCGAAGACGTTGTCGCCGTGTTTCGCAAGAAACCCGCCGGTGAAGAACCATGATCGCCTCCGCATTCGGAGCATCCCCTCACACCTTTGGACGACCGCTCCGATCCTATTGCGGAACCGTTATTCTCAACCCGCTGGTCAACCGCCCCCTTCTTGGCGGCCTAGTTGTTTACTGCTCGATCGTGATGTTCATGGGCGTCGCTGGTCAAGCACTCGTCGCTCAAGAACCAAGCGAGAAAAAATCCGCGACCAATCCCCGCTTGGTGGAAATCCGATTCAAATCCGACCGGCCCAACCTGGTCGGTGAATTGGTTGCGGAGAACCAAAAGTACGGGCTCCTCATTCTCGATGCCTACGGTCAATTGACCGCACTCCCTCCCTCTGCGGTCGAAGGAGGCAACCCCGATCTGGCAATCGCGAGCATCCAAGAAGTGGAGGGAATACTTACACCCTGCCTAGCCGTCGAAGCAGCCGAGAGGGCCAAGGAACTTATGCCTGCAGGGACCAAATCCATTGTCACCGAACACTTCGTGGTCTGTTACAACACGACCGAGGTATATGCAAGATGGAACGCGAATTTGTACGAAAGGATGTACAACGGCCTGCGTCGCTTTTGGAAAGAAAAAGGGGTCGATGTTCATGAGCCTCGTTTTCCGATGGTTGCCCTGATCTTTGGAACCCAAGACGAATATCTCGAGTACGCCAAACGGGACTTCCAAGGAGCGGAGAGCACCTACGGCTACTACACGCAAACCACCAACCGGCTCGCAACCTTTGACTTGACCGGTATCGAAGGAATGATTCCCGCCGGCACACGCATTCAACGCGAAGATCTCATCACCGAGATTTTTTCGCGGCCTCAAGCGGAGCGGCAAGTGGCTACGATCCTGCACGAAGCCTGCCACTTGATCGCGTTCAATACCGGCATCCAAAAACGCCTTGGAGACTACCCGTTATGGGTAAGCGAAGGATTCGCCACGTTCTTTGAATCTCCGGACTTCTCAAGTTCAAGCGGATGGGGAGGAACTGGCAAGGTCAACCGCTTCAACCTGATCAACCTTCGTCGCTACGCCCCACAACGGAGAGAGGACTCGTTGCTTCAATTGATCGTGCGGGACGAGTTGCTCCGTCAAGGCGAAACAGCGACCAATGCCTACGCGGAAAGCTGGGGCTTGACGTTCTTCCTCATCAAACGGCGGCCGAAACAGTATGTCGAGTATCTGAAACTCCTTGAATCCCGACCGCTCGGTCAACCTGCAGATGCGAAACAACGTATGGCGGATTTTCGGAAATGCTTCGGTGACGACCTCGACAAACTCAACAAAGAGTTTGTTCGCTTCATCAGCAGCTTGCCTTAGCTCGGTCACTGCACAATGACCTAGCCAAAGTTTATCAACCTACGAGTGGCGGCGCCTTCGGTTTCTCAGAAGCAACGTTCTCTTTATTTTCCTTGCTCCACGAACTCTCTTGCTCTTTGGGTTTCTGGTGAGTCACGATGTGGCCGACCGCTTTGGCTACATCCTTGCGGCATCCGGCACAAAACGTTGGGGGCTTGGGAATGGTCGCACCGCAGTGCGGACATTTGAATTCGACGGAAGGCCTCGCAACTGCCTGCCACAGTCCGTTGACTTCATAAGCATAGACCCAAGGGGATTGGTCTTTTCGAATCTCGGTATTCCCCTTCACTTCGCCGCGACGAATCAGCTCCAAGAGCTGGGCACCTCCGATGGGTCCTTTTTCTTCACCAACAGTGGTTCGATAAAACCATTCAGCCACGACGATCGACTCCAAAAAACGGGCGTTTGATTGTTATTTTCCCAAGCAGGAGCGACGCAAGTCGTAGTCGTTCTGTCTATTGCATCGATCCCTTGTGAAATCTCGAGCTAATTTCGTTATAACGTTCGTTCCCGTTATTTTCAATTTTTCTTTTTGGATCTTCATTTCCCGCCATCGATTATGCCCTCCGCACTCGCAATCTTTGCTCACCCAGACGATATCGAATTCGTCGCAGCCGGAACCTTGCTGCAGCTGAAAGACCTCGGCTGGGATATCCACTACATGAACCTCGCCAACGGTTGTTGCGGCTCCAACACTCTTTCTGCGGAGGAAACAGCCTCAGTCCGGCAGCAGGAAAGTCGTCGAGCTGCGGCCTTGCTCGGAGCGACCTACCACCCATCGATTTGCAACGATCTAGAGATCGATTTCACCCAAAGCAATATTCGAAAACTCTGCGCAATCGTTCGATCAGCTCGACCCACGATTGTCCTTACCCACGCTCCAGTGGACTACATGGAGGATCATATGCAGACCTGCCGCCTCGTCCTCACTGCAGCATTTGCCCGCGGGGCACCGAACTACCCTTCAGAACCACCCTGCCCAGCCTGGGACGGAGATCTGGCGATCTACCACGCCCAACCCCACGGCAATCGAGATCCCCTCGGCCAGTTCGTCTCGCCTCAAATCGCTATCGCTATCGACCAAGTGATTGATCGCAAAATGGAAATGCTTCAACAACATCAATCGCAACAAGCATGGTTGCAAGCCAGCCAAGGACTGAACTCCTATTGCCAAACCATGCTCGACCTGGGGAATGAACTAGCGCAACGAATGCAACTGAAATGCCGTTGTGCCGAAGGATGGAGACGACATCTGCATCTCGGTTATGCATCGACTGATATCGATCCTCTCAGCGAGGCGCTGAAAACTACTGCTTCGCTTTTTCAAGGAGAATCTCGCGCGTGACCTCTTGGATCTTCTGCTGTCGATCGGATAACACCTTCAGTTCTTCGCGCAACCTCGGATCCCCTACCTGACCGATCAAATCGTTCGGATTGTTGCTCTCGTTGGCCAAACGGTCGGTTCGACGATTCACCCGCAACTGAAGGGTTTTGATCAAACGCAACTCGGCAAGCTTGTCGACCAGGGGTTGATCCTCGGGATTGCCGCCACCCTGCTGACCACCTCCGCGTTGCTGTTTTTCCTCCTCCCGCTTCTTCTGCACTTGCTTAAGGGATTCGAGCATCTCTTCGAGAGCGCCCAAAATCTCATCCTCGATCGCAAGCGTCATCTCCGATACATCCGAAGCCACCAATCGCTGCACGACGCTTTGCGCATCGCTATTGACCTGCTCGAGCGCTTCGGGGAACGCTTGGCTCGAACCCTCGTCCTGAAGTAACAACAGCGCACGCTGACCTTCCATCGCCACTTTCACCTGCTCAATGGAAAGCTTGTTGGCTTGGATCTCCAGCTGTCGATCCTTGGCTTCCCCAGAGAGGGTGGCCAATTTTTCTGTGGAATCGCGAATCGTCTTCTCCCATTCGTACATGCGTCGCAGACGAGTCTCGAGATCTACGAGCGCCCGTTCGATCTCCTCTTCGCGCAATTGCATCAGAATGCGTTCGAGTTCGACGATCGCTTTTTGAAGCTCTTCTTCGGCGCGCTGCTGCTCTTCGACAGCCTCTTTGCGGCGTTCCTCACGCAGTTTCTTTTCAGCCTGCTTCATCCGCTGGCGAGCGCGTTCCACCCGCTTGCGGGCCTGCTCCTCACGCGACTCAGGTTTGCCACCTGACTGATCGGACTGATCGGACTGATCGGACTGATCGGACTGATCCGACTGATCCGACTGATCGGACTGATCCGACTGATCCGACTGATCCGACCGATCCGACTCATCCGACTTCTGAGAACCCTTCGCCTCCTCGGGCTTGAGTTCTGCCTCGGTCTTTTCGAGCTGCTGTTCGATCCCTTTTTGGTCTTCAGCCGCATCTTTTGCATCTTGGCCAGCTTCGGTTCGACCGCGAGTGGAACGCTGAATGTTCTCGATGCGGCGAATATCCTTGAGAATATCTTCCAATCGCTTTCGCTCATCTTTCAATCGCGAGGAGCGGTTCTCGCTTTGCAGCAACTCGAGCAACTTCTTCAGATTCTCCCGGCTCGCTTCCTGTTCGGTGATGGCTCGGGAGAACTGGCCTTTAGCGAGCAGATCGCTGGCTTGCAACAATCTTTGCTGTGTTGCGAGTTGCTTGCTCAGTTGGGCTGCCTGCATTAGGAGACCGGACCGGGTCGGATTCGAGACGGCTTCGAGTTCGCTCATTCGCAAAAACAATTCCTCGAGTTTCGCGTATTGAGCGGCAAGCTGTCGCTGTTGCTGTTCCAGTTCTCGAACGGCATCCGGAGTTGGTGTGTCTTGACTCCATGCCGATGGCGATAGAAACAACACGGCCAGCAAAGCATAGCAAACACGATGAAGCATTTCGCTCATTTCAAGGCCTCCAGCAAACGCCTCTTCTGTTCGGCTTTGGTCTGTTCGAGAACCTCGCTTTGATCCTCCAACATATCGCGAACCATATCGATCACTTCATTAAAGTCTTGGATGTCGATCATATCGTTAAGGATTGCGGTCAAGGCTGCGATGATCTCGGCATTTTGTGTGAGCAGTACATTGATTTTCTGTTCGCGATCCGAGGGTGACTCTCGACTGACCACTTTTTCTAGCTCTGCAACACCTTTGGAAAACGATTCCCAGGGGGAACCTAAGAGCGCGACCAAGGGGATCTGGATTTTTAGCTCCAATCGCTCGCGTCGATCTTTGCTGTCGATGCGATTGTTGATCAGTTCCGCGAGGATCTGAGCGATCTCCGAACGGACTCCCGTGAGTTCGCCCCCCGATTTATCGACCTGCGCCGAAGCTTGCTGAGCACGCAGAACCAAAAGACGCAAACGACGAGCCTTGGGATCCTCTGCATCGGATGATCCCTCTCGTTCTCCCGGATCGGTACTGGGGTCCGGGGTTCGGTTCATCGCCACTAGCAGATCGCGCAACTGTCCCAACTCACTGATGATCTGTTCCAGTCTGGCTCGCATGGCCAGTTCCCTGCGTTCGAGAATGATCAGAAGCTGATCGGGCGTTACGACATTCAACTGAATCGGAGTCGACCGACCGATATGAGGCGTATCGTCTTGAGGAAAGAAGTCGGAGGCAGAGACCATCAAGGCCAGGACCGAGCCCGCCTTCGGCGTCTCCTGACCATTCTCTCGCATCGCTTTGAGATCGAGATCGATATTCGCTTCCCCCTGCGGTGTTATTGCGAGCATGGTTCGTTGCTTGGGTTGTTCGTCGGTGATGGATTCAATCCATGCTTCCTTTAAATCATAGTCATCGCTTACCTTGCTGCGAACTTGCAGCATCGCCTGTTCGGTGATTGCGGTCCCAATCCCATCGAGAACAAAATCGACATTCGGCGGATTGTCGGTGATGGATGCGAGAACGAATTGCTGCACGCGGGTCGACACGAGCCCTTCGAAATCCCACAATCGGACTTCCACGAGAAGATTGGAATTCAAGAACCCGAGAGGCACGCTGAACTCCTCAGTCGGTTGATCGAACTCGAGCGATCCGAGCGGCTCGCTCGTCACCCCATCCTGCCCGGACCGGATCATCAGCCATTCGCAACGAGTAACTCCCTTGTTGGTTTGAAACCGCAGTCCCGCCTGCGTTCCATGGGGCAGGCGAATACCGTTGCGATAGGGAAGAGTCTCCTTGCCCCAAACGGTTTTAGTCGATCGTTGCAGATACGTGGGATATTCGACATCGATGTTTGCCGCCACCACCAAGGGTGCATCGACGGTCTGCAGAGTCAGGTTCCCGATCCTGGCGTCGCCACCCGAGAGGGTCATCGAAAGCGAGTCATTGATCGATTCCAACGGAGGACCATCGAGCAAGAAATTCTGACGCACTCCATCCTTAGTGCCACGTCGCAGATTCGCCCGGCCCCGATTGCCATCTGTATCGCGATAATTCAAAGCACAGGTATCGTATGGTGCGGCCAAAAGATTCTCGGCCCACATTCTGAGTTGTACCGAACTCCCCTTGGGGACGCGGACCGAGGACCCCTGAAACGCAACCACGTATCTCTCGCGAACTGTTTGATTGCTGAACGGAGGAACATCGAGTTCCACGCCGATCAGCCCCAACTGGGTCGTTCGTGGCCATGGAACGTTCGACAACCCAAACAGTCGTTGCCCCCAATGCCATGTCCACTTCGGAGCCAAAAGTGCGACCACACAACTGATCCCGGCTATGGCGGCCAATGCGATCAGTTCTCGCTGCAACGACTGAAATCGGACCATGGTCCGAACGTCGACACCGGCGATTCGAGATTCAGCCTCTTTCCGAGCAATCTCTAGGACACCTGGGCGAAGGGGATGATCAAAACGATCGGTCGGTTCGCTCGATGTAGCCGATGATGCCTGAACCGTTGTCACTAGCGAACTCTTGAAATCAGGGTAGTGCTTCTCGATCGCGAGAGCCAACGCGTCATTACTCCAATGGACCAACCAGCGATTCCAAAAGAAGTGGTAGACCAGTGCGGCAACTCCTGCCCCCAGGATTGCTAGCATGATCATCCGCACCAGGGATGGGGACTCGTCAGCACCGAATCGAGTTGGCAGATAATCGATCAAACCGAAGGCCCAAAAGGCCGCCATGACCCAAATCCCGATCGACACCCAACCTTGGCAGGCGATCAAGCGGCTGATCATGCCGCGCAATTCCTGGAGTTTTTCGCGGATGGTATCGGGGATAGGATAAAGAGATTTCTGCTTCATTTGCTTATTTGTAGCACACTCCGAGTCACCGCGCATACGCAAAATTCACCTCCCCCGTGCCTTGCCAGCTCGATTGGTGGATAATCGTTGCATGTCCAGCAACAAAACGAGAGACCCATCTTCGAACATTTTCTCTGTGGCTAAGCCAGGTGCCGAGTCCGCATCGACCCGGGTTGTCTGGGTGACGGGGAGTGGAGCTCCGCGCGTCGGGCGAACGGTCGCCGAACACTTCGCAAGAGAAAATTATTCCGTCGCCTTGCACGCGCATCGCTCGATCGATCAAGCGGAACAGGTAGCCCAGGCGTGGCGGTCCGAAGGGGTTCGTTGCATGGTCACCGATGGCGACGTTAGCGATATGCAGTCGATGCAGCGCGCGGTGGAAGCAATTGTCACCCACTTCGGACGACTGGATGCGGCGATCCACTGCGCTGCGATATGGGAGTGGAAGTCGCTGGAGCAAACCACCAGCGACGACATTCGACGCAACTTCGAGATCAACACGCTCGGTTCCTTTGCGGTCGCTAAAGCAGCCGGACTGCAGATGACGCATCAGGAGACTGGCGGCGCGATTGTGCTGATCGGGGATTGGGCAGTTGCCCGCCCCTATCCCGACTTCAGCGCCTACTTCACCGGCAAAGGAGCGATCGAAACGATCGTCCGCTGCATGGCGGTGGAGTTGGCGACTCGCAACCCGTCGATTCGCGTCAACGGCATTCTGCCAGGTCCGGTCATGCTCGATCCATCGATCGATGCCGAAGGGGCGGAAAAGATCCGCCGCGCCTGTCTGCTGCAACGACACGGCCAGCCCGAACATGTCGCTCAAGCCGCCTTCTTTCTAGCCCGGCATGAGTTCATCACCGGCGTTTGCCTTCCGGTCGATGGCGGTCGGACTATTTGGTCTGGATTTGAAACCGATCGCATCGCACATCCGACTTATCAAGCAAACCGAAATGAAGGACACGGATAAAGGAACGGATAGAGGAATCGATTCGACACTCCCAACAAAGAGAACTTTCGGAGAACGCCTCGCGCGTCGATGGCTTCGTGGCCTAGTCTACTATCCTCTCGTCGTCTTACTGGCTTTAGTTCTGTTTACGATCTATATCGTCGAATCGTTCGGAATCATCGTCTGGTCCCTGATCACGGCAATTGGTTTAGGAATGCTATGGATGGGATATGCGACGCTGCGCCATCGCATGACGCGAGCAAGAGCCGAGTCCGGCGCAGCGAACGTTCCGATTCCGCTTATGTCGCTGGTCTACATGCTCGGTATCGCTGCCGCGTATGGGGTCGTGCACGAGCACCATCGAGACCAGCGCCGTCGGCAAGCGGAGGCGTGGAAGTCGCAGACCGAAGACCTTCAGCCCGAAGGTATGCACAGCAATGCTTGGCGTCCGATCGCAGTCCGAGCCGTCATTGAAGAAACCCTTCGTTATCGGCGTTCGACAATGCCTCGCTCATCGGGTATCGAAAGCTCCGATCGCGAAGGCTTATCACAAGACGATCGCGCGTCGCAAACCGATCTCCACTGGCAAACCCTCACCCGCGTTCGCATTCATCAAGCTCGACATGCGGAAGGATGGACCTCGAGCGACGCCGTAGCTTCCGTGGTGATCGATGATCCACTGCGCGGTTGCTATCCCGGCGATCTGGTCGAGCTTTACGGTCATTGGCGGCTGCCCCCGGAGCCCTCCAACCCGGGTCAATTCAATCTGCGAGCTCGCTATGCCGAACTCGGATGGACGGCCCAGTTGCGAGTGGAATCGTCCAAGCAGATCCTTCGAATTCGCACCGCAGAGTATCTTCGTTTGGATCGACCTCTTGCCATGATGACCGAGGGAGCTCTCGCAACGATCGATCGCTATGTTCCGTTCGGCCAAGCCCCCTTGACTGCTGCGCTGGTCCTGGGCCAACGGGAACAGGCGCATTGGGAATTGCAAGAAGAGCTCCTCGCCACTGGCACCATACACATGTTGTCCATCTCAGGGATGCATATCGATATGGTGGCGGTCGCGTTGATGGTAGCCGGATTGATGTTGCGACTACCTCGAGCCCCGACATTGATCGGCATCGTGCTGATTTGCGGTTTGTATGCCATGCTCTGCGGCGCGAATCCTCCCGTGGCTCGGGCTGCGTTGATGTTGACGGCAGCCTGCATCGCTCGGCTATTGCGATGGCAACTGACCAGCCTGAATATTCTCGCGGGTGCCGCCCTGCTTCTGCTCATCCAACGGACCAGCATCGCCTTTGAAATCGGCACGCAGTTATCGTTCATGACCGTTGCTGTCTTGATTCTGACTTTCCCGATTTTGCAACAGAGACAAACTCCGCTCAGACGACTGCTGGAGAGCAGGCAGACCAGCAGTCAAGTCGCTTGGGGGAACGCGAAACGATTTGCATGGGAATCGCTGCGCAGCAGTTTTTGGGTTTGCTTTCTCTCGGCACCTTTGGTTTGGAACAGTTTTCATATTCTCAGTCCGATCGCCATTGTTTTGAATCTTGTGCTTTGGCTGCCGATGTTGATTGCGCTTCTCTCGGGCTTAGCGCTCATCGTTTTCGGCTGGCTTCCTCCAGTCGCGGCGCTGCTGGGTGTGCTGTGCGGTGTCTCACTTTGGATATTGACCCAATGTGTAGCGTTTGCGGACGCGATCCCGATGAGCCACTTCTGGCGAGCAGCTCCTCCGTTTTGGTGGCTAGTGATGTTTTATGCGATCGCGTTGAGCATTGTTGTGTGGCGAGGAACGCGACGCGCCAGTGCTCGTCGAATCCTATGGCGATCGCTGGCGGCTTGGTTCGCGATCGGTTTGGCCTGTGAACCGATCAGCCTTTGGTGGCGCGGCATGGCGACCCAGGATGGACCAGGCAAGCTGGCAGTCACATGGATCGACGTGGGCCATGGAACATGCGCCGCGATCGAAACTCCCAACGGCGAGTTCTGGCTCTACGATGCGGGACGACTTGGCGATCACGAGCGAAGTTATCAGCCGATCGCCAACGCCTTGTGGCACCTCGGCTACTCGCGCATCGATCGGATGATTCTCTCGCATGCCGATTCGGATCACTACAACGCGATGCCGGGACTGGCCAAACGATTCTTCCCGCGCGAATTGGCGACTACCGAATCGGTTCTGAAAGCGGATAAACCGTTGATTGTCGATCTTGTTTCGCGACTGCAAAGGCGAGATACTCGTATTGCTACTTGGCGGCGTGGGGATCGCTACGCTGGGCGAGGGGGTTGGGAGATCGAGGTTCTCCATCCTTCTTTTGAACAACTTGATGCACCGAAGTGGAGCGACAATGCGAAGAGTTTGTGCTTGGCGATTCGGTTCGCGGGGCGGACTATCTTGATTCCCGGGGATCTCGAACCGCCAGGAACGCAGGCCTTGGTAGCCCAACTCCCATTTCGGTGCGATGTGATGATGGCTCCGCACCACGGCTCGCTTGCGGCTCGTGCCGAACAAGTGATCCAATGGGCCCAACCCAAATGGGTAGTAGTCAGTGGCTCGGCCAGGGCGGTATCCTCGCGGGTAATCGATGCTTTTACCCCTCCGGATGGTTCGCTATTGATTACCGCACGCGATTCGGCCCTGAGAGCCGAAATCGACGGGTCAGGCAACCTGAGAATGTTGCGTTGGAATAACTCAAAATGGTTGGAACTTCACCACAGTGCCGGGCATACTTCGCCATGAAAATCCCTTATCATAAGTTCTGAAGAATGTGGGGACTTGCTCGTCGAATAGCCACCCTCCGGATAGCCTTGTCATGAAACTGCACTGCCTCGGAACCGCCGGTTACCATCCCAACGATACCCGCCATACAACTGCTTTTCTTATTCCAGAAGCAAACATATTGTTTGACGCAGGTACAGGAGTCTTTCGATTAGAGCATCTGCTTCGGTCTGCCGATTTGTCCATTCTGTTAACGCACGCTCACTTAGACCACATCATAGGACTGACGTATTTCTTGGATCTAATTGCTGTCACACCTGTCCGCAATATTCATCTTTATGGTGAAGCTAAAAAAATAGATGCCATCAAACAGAGTATCTTCAATGATGAAATCTTTCCTGCGGTCCCCCCGTTTCTGTGGCATCCCATCGATTCTTATGAAGGTCCTTGGCAAATAGGGCAAACTAGCGTGAGTTGGTTCCCTTTGGAGCATCCCGGGGGAAGCGTAGGATATCGGCTTGAATTACCAGGAGTCAGCCTAGCTTTCGTGACCGATACAACCTCGCGCCCCGACTCGAATTACTGGTCCAAGATCCAAGGTGTCGATTGGTTAATTCATGAGTGCAATTTCCGCGATGATCAACGCGAACTAGCAGAGAAAACAGGACATAGTTGGACCGATGCTGTTCTGGAGAATGCATATCGACATGGAATTCAACGACTGATCCTCATGCATATCAATCCCCTGGAAACAGGACCCGATCCTATGGGTCTGGCAGCCGCTACAGCTAAATTAGGTGCGAGAACCCCACCCCATATTATTCTGGCCAACGATTCCACAGTCGTCGACCTGTCAAGCCTTTGAATTCAGCGTCACTGCACTCTATAATCCGTGGTGTCCTGAGCATTGCATCGAGCAATCTTCGACCTTGGATTTCACACCTTCGTTGCTCTTCGATTCGAGGATAAATAGCAAGCATGAATCCCTACGGCTCCCTGAGCGATGACTTCTACGCCAATGTTACTCTGCAAACCGAAATGGACTTGCCCACTGGCCGCGATTCCGTCCTCCATTTCTTCGAGCAAATGCAGCGACGCTTTCCCAAGCTGCAACATTTCTACCAACGCGAACGGGGCGAATTCATCCTCGAAGAGGAAAAAGAACATGGCGCCTATCGATGGGTCGCGGTCGAGTCGCGACGCGTCAGCAGCGGTGTCGTCAATCCAAACACCCTCGACGAAGCCATGGAGCAGCATCGCGAAGTCCTCGAGATGGCCCCCTATATGCTGTCAGTCAGCCGCCTCGATTGCGAAGCCATCAGCCTCATGTACGGCTTCGATTACGCCTATCGCGGAAACCATAACCAATTGCTGGCGGATGCCATCGGTCTCCCCATGGGGTTTGAAGCAATCTCGCAACGGACCGGCTCGCAAATCATGGCCTACGAACCCATGGTCCAAATCTCGCTCGACGATGTCTTCCGCACCCATGCTCGGATCAACTTCGAACCTCGCGTAGGTTCCTCACAACATCGAGGACCCGAATTCTCAGATGAACTGCTCAGCGTCTACGTCACCGTACGCCGATTCGATTCCCTGGGACCCGACGAGTCGTTTGTCGAAGAACTCCAGCGACTTGAAAAACTGACTCGCGAACTGATGGACGATTACATCGTCGAACACATTCTCAAGCCGCTGCAAAACTCGATCGCTATCCGCTAACCGAGTCGCCAGGTTAGTGAATCCGAAGAACCAGAACCGGACACTTCGCGAGACGAATGATCCGCTCTGCCACACTTCCGAGCAGCAGTCGAGACAAACCGCTCCGACCATGGGACGGAACAACCAACAGTCCAGCCTTTATCGCCTCCGCTCGCTCAACACACACGATCCCAGGATCACCGATCAAGACTTCTCTAGAAATGCCAGCATACTTAGAGTCCGCGAACTCCTCTTCGAGTGCCTTTTGCGTGTACTCCAAACGGACTCGATCATCGATCGCCTCGACAGGAAATCCTTCGGGGGCCAACGGTACAAACGTGGGTAACACGTGCAGAACATGAATCTGCGATGGCGAATCGGCGATCTCTAAAGCCTTGTCGACCGCAGAGCGAGAATGCGTTGAAAAATCAAACGGAACCAAAACCGGCTCACGAACGGAAAGTGCCATGCTAAGTATCCTCGCAGTTTCGATGGAAGGAAATTCACAACCTGCTAGCAATTATTGTAGCGGTAACCCTCGTCCTCGTCTCTCCTGGAGATCGTTGGAATTCTCCATTGACCGCACCTGTGGGTTCCTCGATACTCCGATCGAAACTCCCTGTATCCTCACGCCTACATCTCACGGTGTCTACTCCTCACGGTCCCATGGCGATTGCTAGCAATAATCAAGATCCTTTTTTGGCCGAGGGGCCTGCCCAGTACAGTCGTCGACTGGCCGAGCGGGCCAAGCGAGCTTCGCTCCAGTTGCGGGATCTGTCCACATCGATCAAGAACGCGTGGCTCGAGCGATCGGCCGAGCGATTGACGCAGCGAATTGATCAGGTGCTCGATGCCAATGCGCGCGATGTTTCCCACGCGAAGGAACTCGGTTTGACTCCGGCCGCGGTCGATCGCCTGTTGCTCAATCCGCAGCGTCTAGGTGCCATCGCGCAGGCTCTGCGTTCGATCGCCTCGCTACCGGACCCGGTTGGCGAGTTACTCGGTGGAGGCGTTCGTCCCAACGGCCTTCAAATCCAAAAAGTCCGTGTGCCGTTGGGTGTTTTATTGTTCATCTATGAATCCAGGCCCAATGTTACGGTGGATGCAGCGGCGATCGCGATCAAGAGTGGCAATGCGATCCTGCTTCGCGGAGGAAAAGAGTCCTTGCACAGTTCTTCTGCGCTGGTATCGGTACTCGAAGAGACGGCTCATCAAGTCGGAATACCGGAACATGCAATTCAATTGGTTGCAACGCCTGATCGGAGTGTGGTTGGCGAATTATTGAAGCTCAACGACTGCATCGATTTGGTGATTCCGCGCGGCGGTGAGAGTTTGATTCGCCGAGTGGTATCCGAAGCGACGATGCCTGTCCTCAAACATTACACAGGGAACTGCCACGTCTATGTCGACGAGCAAGCTGATCTAGAGATAGCCGAGCGCATTGTGATCAATGCCAAGACTCAGCGCATGGGTGTTTGCAATGCTGCTGAGTCGCTGTTGGTTCACAGTTCGGTCTCGACAACCTTCCTGCCCGGCGCGGCCAAGGCCTTGAGGGATCGAGGGATCGAGCTTCGGGGCGACTCGCGGGTGATGGAAATCATCGCAGATGCGATTGAGGCAACGGAGGAAGACTGGTCGGCGGAATATCTCGGCCCCATCCTCAGCATCCGCATTGTCGACACGCTGGAAGAAGCGATCGACCACATTCATCGCTACGGTTCGCATCATACCGATGCGATTATCACCCAGGACATCTCGCGGGCCAGTCAATTCGCCCGACAGGTCGATTCGGCTGCGGTGATGATCAATTGTTCGACCCGTTTTCATGATGGCGGCGAACTTGGACTGGGAGCGGAGATCGGGATCAGCACGGACAAATTGCATGCTCGCGGTCCATGCGGATTGCAAGAGTTAACGACGTACAAGTACATCGTGACCGGTGAAGGGCATATCAGGGAGTAGAGGTCAGCGAAAAGGAGTTCGCCATGTCGTCGGATAGCACACTGAGCCGCAATGATGTCGAGAGCCTCTTGAAGTCATTGGAGGGAAGTGCATCGGCCGTTTCGGCTCCCACCCCCGCCTCTCCCGTGAAGTCGGACGGTAAGAAAGGGGCGCCGAAGATTCGGGTCTTGAACTACGACTTCAAGCGACCCGAGCGGGTGGGCAAGGAGCAGATGCGATCGCTTCAGTCCCTGCACGATGGCTTTGCCCGCAACTTCGGTGCATCGTTGTCGGCGATGCTTCGCAGCATCATCGAAGTCCGACTCATCAGCGTGGATCAGCTGACCTACAGCGAATTTGTTTATTCCCTCGAAATACCGACCTGTTTCAATTTGCTCAAGCCCCTGCCTCTGGAGGGCAATTGGGTGCTCGATATCAGTCCATCGCTGTTGTATCCGATCATCGATCGGATGCTCGGTGGTTCGGTCAGCACCGAGGCGGTCCCCAAGCGTCCGCTGTCAGACATCGAACTACGCTTGGCTGCAAGGATCACCAATGTCTTCTTGAAGGAATTGCAGAGCGCCTGGGCTAATGTTATCGAAATGGATTTAGAGGTGGAACGGGTCGAGAGCAATCCCCAATTGGTTCAAATCGTTCCGCCCAACGAAGTGGTGGTGATGGTCAGTTTCGAATTGATCATGGGAGCCATTCGGGGAACGATTAACCTATGCATCCCCTTCAACACCATCGAGCGGGTCGGGAGCAAGTTGTCGAGCAACAGTTGGATCGGCTATGCGGCTGCTCGCAAAAACGACCAGTCGGTAGCGCAGATCAGCACCCGACTCGATGGTTCGATCGCCGATATGGTGGTCACGCTGGCACGTTCTTCGATCACGACTGGAGAACTCTTCGGTTTGGAGGTAGGAGACATCATCTCGACGGAAAAAGATGTACACCATCCGCTGGAAGTCGAGATCGCAAACCGAATCAAGTTCCTCGCCTCCGCTGGCTCCTACAAAGGGCGCAAGGCGATCAAGATCGAGAAGGTCGTCAGCAAGCCGCAGCCGTAATCGACTGCCTTGTGCGAACGGCGACTAAACGGCACCGGCGGAGGAACAAGTTCCGCAGTGCCCTTTGACCAGCACTTCGCTGATCCGCGCGATGTTGTGCGAACGCCGAACAGAGGGGTTGGGCAGAGGCATATCTTCAATGCATGAAACCATCCCACAGTCCATACACACAAAGTGCGGATGACTGCTACGATCGTGGCTGGGGTCAGCCAGCAAAAATCTCCACACGTGATCTCCGAGTTCGGTACGAATCACCAAGTCGACCTCGGCTAAATCGGTCAGGTTCCGAAACACCGTCGCCTTGTCAAAACCAAGTGGAACCAACTGATCCGCAAGTTCGGCATGGGTCTGCGGTTTCGCCGATCTCTTTAGAGCAATGATCACCGAGATGCGAGCGGGGGTACTTCGAAGCCCCGCTTCCTTGAGGATGCGACGCGCTTCGAGCACGTCGTCCACTGGGTTCTTCTTAGGCTTCATTTTCCACCTCTTTGGACTCGGGGCACAAACATCTGGCCAACCGTTCTTTGGTCTCTGGGGCCCGAAGCTCGAGTTTGCCGAACCCGTACTCGGCTCCCAGAGCTACGGCAGCTTGTTGGTGTTCAGCATAATTCGTAATCATCATGACGGGAATCGATTGGAAAACAGGATCTGCTTTCAGTCGCCGGATAATCTCAATCCCGTCCGAGTAATCGATATCGAGTTTCCGATTGACGAGCACCAAGTCGACATGGCGAGTTTGGAGAGTAGCGATTGCGTCGCTCCACTGATCTGCTTGCAAGACTTCCGCATCGAATCCTTGTCGCAGCATGGCGGAAAGAGCAGCGTGGTCGGGTCCGCAATTCCCAACATCGAGAATGGTTTTGGGCATAGCCGATTACTGTTTCTGTTTAGCCTCGATCAATTTGACTTCCAGTTCGCGCACCAGGTCGGTTTGCAAATACTGAGCCATCAGCGAACGGGTGGAATTGATCATCTTATCGATTCTCTCGACGACAGGGGCGGGCACGTAACCCGATTCGGTCGCGAAGGCGCGGAGTTGGATCCCCTGAATTTGTGCAGACATTTCCTCGTAGTTTTTGACTTTCTTGAGTTCATCTACCAACGCGGCCGCATCATCAAGCTTTCCCTCGTCGAGTTTGCGCCGAATACGAGCCTCGAGAATTTTTCGGCGAGCTACGACATCGAGAACCTCGCCCTGCAGGCCTTTGAGAAATCCCTCGGCTTGCAAGCGGCGGCGATCGTCGGGTAAATCCGCTTTTTCGAGTTCGCGGTATCCGGTGATGATCGGTAGCCTCGCCAAGAGCGTTTCTCCATTTTTGATGTAGTACAGATACAGCGGCACATTGATTTGTACGGTGTTGGTGGGGGGCTTTTCCCGCTGCCGCTTGAGTTTCTCTTCCTTGGACAGTTCCGCCTCCTGGGGTGCTTCCCCTTCCGGGATAGGCTCGCCATTGGCTACGGTGCTTCGAGCCTTGGCGATCGACACAACGGTACTATAGGTTGGTAACTCATAGGTGATTGTCGGAGCCTTGGTCTGCTGAACGTCGATGATTCCCCGCCAATCGGTCCGACCGACCATCGTGAGATCTTCCGATCCGGGAGTCCGCAAATAGATCTCTGCACCTGGAACAACGCTCGAGGGCATTTGGCGAATGCCGAGCTTGAGTTGGCTGGCTGGGAACCGCGGCTGAATTTTGAGGGCTACGCGTCGGGTCCGGCGATTCTTGGCCGCTACCAGGGCGCCGCGACTGGCCGCGAAAATCGCTCCGTAGTAGCGAGCGGAGTCGATCGCTTCGGTGATGGCGATGTAGGTAAATGCCAGACTTTGAAGCTGAGTGGGATTGCCGTTGAGATCATCGCGTCGCACATAGGGAGCGACTACATCACCCAAACGAATATGGACTGGCGATTCGTCAGAGGTAGCCAAACCTGCAGCCCGCACGCGAAGTACAGCTGTCTTATTGTCGTTGTCCTCGATGCGGGCCATCGGAGTGAAAGCGCGGCGCTGAAGATAGGCTACCGCCTGAGGCAATTCATCGAGCGACTGAACCTGCATCGTTTCCAGCAGACCGATACGACGCACAAAAGCATCGAGTTCCTTGACACCGATCGTGATCGATTCGCCGCGGCGATCGATGGATACCATAACGATCTTGTCTTTATCGCGGAGCAGAGCCTCGGGTTGCCAAGGGAAACGCGTAGGAATGGAACGAGCCACTTCCTTGAACTTCGGGGCTTCGGATTTGGGAACCAGGGCGGCAAATAAATCACCGCTCTGCAAATCCTTGCGCAATTGCTCCGATGACCTTTGGTATTTTTCTGTCTTCCCCTGCAAAGCCTGGAAGTTGGCAATATCCTTTTTCTTGCGTTCTAGAGGCGGCTGTACTTTCTGAATATCTCGTTCCACGCGAGCCTTGTCGCTCAAAGCTTGATTGAATTGCTTGGAGTCTTCAGAGCTTCCAAGGGTGGTGACCCCTTTTTCTCGAAATTCAAGAATCTTCTTTTCGAGCGCTTTTTTTTGTGCCAGCAGTGGCATCAATTTTTCCGACAGCGGAACGACATCATCGTCGACGAAGAAGGGGATCATATCCCTCTGCAGAGCTCCGTATTCCAGACTCATCACGGCAACTTTGGGAACACGCTCCATGACGGAATCGAGTGTCCGGACACTATTCAAGCTCGCGGCTCGCGCCTCTGCGTCCTCTTTGGCCTTGAGCTCCTCGAGCTCTTTCCTGGACAGTTTCTTTTTCTCTTCTGCCGAGAGAACCTTTTGCTCTCTGCGCGGCTGAATTTCCAGAAACTTTTGCTTTGCTTCGTCCGACTTGCTGAGCATCAGCACGAGTTCTCGCGAAAGCATTTGCTCGACGGTCAACTCATCGAGGTGATAAAGGACCGAACCAAACAAAGCGTCTGGCGTCTCTGCCACTTCAGTTTTCGATGCTGCACCGAATTCGATCTCACAGCATTCCGCGATGCGTCGATAGAGATCCTGTTTCCCCGCTTCGTCCATACCCAACGATGGCGACATGCTGACCCAGACTCGAATTCGGTAAGGGGAGAATTCCCAGACCTCTTCGTTCACGGATTGAGCGAACAATCGACTTGAGGAGAGACTCAAGCAGATGCACATCGCGATGACGATAGAGTTTCTCATGGGACGCGGTATCTCCATTTCTGGATGTCTTGGTATAAGCCGAGCGGTTTCTGCGCGACCCCTACCAATTCGCTTCGATAGGCGAACGATTCCCCAACTTGCCACAAGGGCAGGATCGGCAGGTGAGCCGCGACCAGTGCGTGCAAATCCTGGCACCCCTGCCGTACTTGGATCCAATTTCGAGCCGAACTCAGTTGAGCGAGCGTTTGAACGATGAATTGGTTGTTGGTCTCTGCAGGAGCGCCGATTCCGAACAAGCGTTCCGCATCGGTCGCTGGCTCCCACACCGATGCCGTAAGATACAAAATATCGACCGGTGAATCCTCTTTCGGTCCGGGGACGCGATCGAGTATCACGAGGTCAGCTGGCACGTCGATCAACTTCCATTGCTCGATGATCGCCTGCCCCGCAACGCGGGCAGCTTCGTAATTGGGAACACCGAGAGTCAATCGAGGCATCGGCGGCGGCTTTTCCCCTCTTTTCTCCGCAGACATGCGGAGCTTGTTGTTGGTGATCAACATCAACACCTTGGCCAAACGAGGATCATAGGCCAAGTTATCGACAGAGGTGTTGTAGGCATAAGCGATCGGGTCGGTATCGATGGCTCCTCGAGGAAACGGTCCGCTGATCACTTGGCTCTGGGCGGCCTCACCACCTCCGAGGATCTCACCCTTGAGGATGGCTTCGCGATTGATTGCATAGAGCAAGGCTCGTCGAAATTCTCGATCATCCAAATAGGGATTCGAGCGACGGGGCACAAGCATGTGAACGGTGGGAAGCGCGTAATTCTCGACGGTTACCGATCGAGCCACGGCTGCTCCGCGAAGTCGTCTTGCATCGGCCGGGAAAAGCCGATCGATGATTTCGATGTCCCCCCTCAGAAAATCGTTGATCGCTTCGTTCGGATCTTTGTAGAGGATCTCTTGAATCTCCATGGGCTGAAATTCTGCGGATTGTGTCGTGGGTGCCCATTCGAATCGTCGGACCTGACCTTGATCACCCTTGAGTTTGTACAGCACGCCGGGAGGACCCGAATTCGAATCTACCCGTTCGATAGGCCATTGCAGAAAGGCTTGCGGCAAGACGTGGGGGCGACGAAATCGAAGCTTCAATCGCTCGGGTCCAGAAACCGATACGGAATCGAGAATCGAAGCCCAACCTGGAGAATAATCAGGCTTGCCTATCGTCGCTCGCCTCAGCAGTGACTGAGACAGGACCAAGCTGTTGGGGACGCCTCCCGTTCCTGCATTCTGAATCGATATATCGATTTCAAACTGATCGTCGCTCT
>JAGWWZ010000009.1 GCA_018970165.1 Planctomycetota bacterium
CCCGTTGCATGACATTGGGAAAGTGGGGATTCCGGATAGCATTCTTCGCAAGCCTGGCAAGCTGACCGCTGAGGAATTCGAGGTCATGAAGGAGCATACTCGAATTGGAGGAGAAACATTAAAAGCTTCTGCTCAGGCATATTCAGAAGCGAGTTTTCTTTGGATGGCCTACGAGATCGCCATCCACCATCATGAGCGTTGGGATGGAAACGGATATCCCAATCGACTAGCAGGAGCTCAGATCCCTCTTTCAGCTCGAATCGTTTCGGTTGCGGATGTTTATGACGCATTGCGTTCGAAACGAATCTATAAACCTGCATTCAGCCACGAGAAGTCGATGGCGATTATTTTGGAAGGACGGGGAACCCAGTTCGACCCAGACGTCATCGATGCCTTTTTAAGAATTGAGGGGCGAATACGAGAAGTTGCAGGCGGATACGCTGGATATGCCGATACACCACCGGCGATCGAGTTACCTGCATCGAATTCCGCGGCCGTCTCGAATCAGACAACCAATTCTTGATTGGGAGTCCAATTCCCTTTCGCGATTTCCTGCAGGACTTGTTGCAGTCGATCGACTTGAATCGGCTTGGTCAAGCAAGCGTTCATGCCGACTTCGAGACACCGTGATTCGGTTTCCACCAACGCGTGTGCCGTCATCGCCACGATCGGAATCGTTGACTGTTCTCCTGGAAGTGCGCGGATTTGCCGCGTTGCTCCGAAACCGTCAAGCAAGGGCATTTCGATATCGAGAAGTACCGCATCGAATTTCGAAGTCTCGACTGCGGCGACCGCTTCTTCTCCATTCTCTGCCATCTGAAACGTGTGCCCGAAGAGTTCCAGAAAGCCTGCAGCGATCTCTCGATTGACCTCGCTATCGTCGACCACCAGCACATGGAGCGAACGTTGGATGGCACTCGGTTCCTGATCGGCGACCTGTTTGGGTTGGGATAATCCCAAGAGTTTCCGTACATGGGTTATCAATTCCATGTTGCTGATCGGCTTGCATAGGTAATGCTCGGATGGGATGTCCAAATCCTGGGTGTTAGGTGCAGAAGCACTTTGATTTGCTGAGACCAATAGCAGGATGGGCGTTTCACGGAGCCAAAATTGTTTCTCATGGTTGCCGAACTGTTTCGCCCATGAATCATCGCAATCGGTATCGAGTACAACAATATGGGTTTGCCCAATGTCCATCGAATCGGAACGAATCAGATCCGGCCATGCTTGAGCGAGGCTCGGATAGCAACGGCAATCGGCCCCCGAATGTTCCAACGTATTCCGATAACTGGTCCGGATGCTTTCGTGGCTAGCGATCAAGCTGACTCGAACTCCGTCCAACGGGCATGTGAAATCGAATTGGCAATGGGATTCGATAACTGGAATAGTGAAGTTGAAGGTGCTGCCGACACCAATCTCGCTTTCCACCCAGATCGATCCTCCCTGGAGTTCGACCAACTGCTTTGCGATAGCAAGCCCTAGTCCGGTTCCACCGTATCGCCGCGTCGTGGACGAATCGCTTTGGCGGAAGCTTTCGAAGATCACGTCTTGCCGATCAGCCGGGATACCGGGTCCGCTGTCGCGCACTGAGAAGTGAAGAAGCGATCGGTCTGCCTGCCTGGTCATCCATTGGCATCGCACGAACACTTCACCGACATCGGTAAACTTTACCGCATTGCCGATGAGATTAACCAAGACCTGTCTCAGTCGGCCTGGATCCCCTTCGATTCCGGTAGGAACGTCGGGTGCAATTTCGCACAGCAATTCAATATTCTTCTTGGATGCGTTCACAGCCATGAGCTTGACTGCACCCTGGATTGTTTCAGCGAGTTGGAATGGGATATGTTCCAATTCCATCTTCCCTGCCTCGACCTTCGAGATGTCGAGGATGTCATTGAGGATTGCCAAGAGCGCATCGCCCGACTGCTTTACGATACGCAGGCAGTTGCGCTGCTTGGGATCCAGATCGGCTTGTAGAGCGAGTTCAGTCATTCCGAGGATGCCGTTCATCGGAGTGCGAATCTCATGGCTCATGGTCGCGAGGAAACGCGTTTTTGCTTCGTTGGCGGCCACGGCGATATCCTTGGCTTCACGCAATTCCCGTTGGGCTTGCAACAGTTCTTGCGCGGTTCGCTCCAGTTCACTGTTGGACTCGGCGAGTTGATTGGCTCGCATCGTGATGGCCTCGGTGGCTACAGAAACTCTTTGCTCGAGCGTGGCGTTGAGTTCCGCAAGCTTAGCGAAACCGGCAGCATTTTCGAGAGCGGCACCTGCGATTGCGCCGATGAAATCCCCTAAGCGTTCCTCGTCGGCCCCGAATGGTCTCTTGACTTGGCTACTGCAAATACAGAGACACGCGACCACCTCGTCTCGCACCTTGATCGGGACGCACAGTCCGGAGCGACCTAGTCCGATCTCGCGATCTCGGAACATGGACTCATCCTCTGACAGGACAGTCGCCTTCCCCTTCATCATCGCGTGTTGAATCATCATCACCGTGAACAGATCACTGGTGGACTCCGTCGTTGACGAGGAGTCGCTGAACATTTTCTGCAAATCGATCAGGTAGCATTCCTCGCTGCGGAGCAAGCGGTTTGCGGCGTCCTTGGCTTGCTCAAAAACCTGTTCCGGCGAGACGGCGGATGCGATTTGACGACCCGACTCGAGAACCCCTTCAAATCGGTCTGCGAGAGATAACGTGGAGTCTCCCTCTTGGCTCACGCATTCGATTGCGATGGGATCTTGCACGTTAGCCAAGAGACGCTGGGATTCTTCGTGAGCCGCCTGGACATCCAATCCCTTGAACACATCGCCTATCTCTGTCAATGCGCGAAGAGTCAGCCCGAGTTCAAAATGAGCGTTTTGCGATCTAGCTGTCTCAATGCTTCGCTGCAGCCACTTTTCGGCGTTGTCATAGTCGCCTTGCATGGCGTAAATCAATCCGAGTTCGCGATGCGCTCGGGGCAAATCGTTTTCGCATAGCCGCGCTATCCGAATGTGCTGACGGGCAGCACGATTTGCTTGTTTCAACAAGTATTTTGCCAACTGCGGTGCATAGTTTCTTTCCGTGACCGCCTTCTCGCGAAAAGCCGTAGCGAGCCAAGCTGTCGCGGGAGCCGAATATGCATTGATCAAGCCATGAGAGACTGCCAGCGACTGACCTTGCTTCAAGTGATCGATCGCAACCTGATATTCCTTGCGATACAATGCGGCAACCCCAGAGGCGATCTGAAGCTGGATGAGTCGTTGAGCACCTCCCTGACTGCGGTCGACTTCGCGATCGATCTCTCGATCGATCAATGCTTGCGGAATCGTTGTGCGAGCTGCTCGAGCCCAAACGTCCAAGATAACGGCCGACGCTCGTTCATCTCCGAGATCTAAACCAGAGCGATGGCTTTCGCGAGCCACCTGAAGAGCCCCTTCGAAATCCCCCTGATGGTACAGGGACGCAGCGATTTGATATTGAGAAACATGGACTTGGCGATAGTCACCGGTCCGTTGCAAGAAATGGATTGCCTGCCGTCCCTTTTCGATGCATTCGGAGTGTCGAGATGCGAAGTACAAGATGCAGCTGTAATGGCTGAGCGTCTGCCCTTTGCCCCAATCATCGCGAAATTGCTCTCGCAACGAAAGGGACTTCTCCGCATACGCAATCGCTCGATGAAACCAAGGAATCAAGCAGACCGCGGGCGCATGTTTGGCATAAACATCCGCAAGTGTCGAACTCGGCAAATACCGTTCTGCAGTGTTCAGCGCTCGAAGATGGCTCCACAGGTAATGTGCTTTCGTGCGATACAAGCGATAGAAGTGAGCCAGTTTGCTGCACAACGAGATCGCTAGTCTTTCATGTTCGTTGGGAAGACGTTGGATGCGATGCAGGAGTCTGTTTGGAAAAAGAGTGTGCAGAGCTTGGATGATCATCTCATAAGCGAGAAGAATCAACACTCCAAGATATGTCTTTGGAACTCGCCACCCGAGCATATTGAGGGTTGCTTCAAAGCTTGCGGTAGACCGTTCAATGTCGCCGCTTTTCAGCCACAGCGTAGCCTGCTTTGCTTGGACTCGTGCTTGCGAGAATCTATCTTGGGCAAAGCTAGCAGCCTGAGTGTAAGCTTCTTCTGCTTCGGCATACTTTGCTCGAAGCGTCAGGGTGTCGGCAAGACCTTCGAAGATTCGCAGCCGTGAATCATCGGTTGCGCATGCAGAGCCTCGCAACGCAAGTCGAAAGTAATTTTCTGCGATTTCGTAGGAATATTGCCTTCGACATTGCTCAGCGGTCAGCATCGCGTACCTGACTGCCGAACCCACCTGATCCGCTTGGTCATAATGAAACGCGATGCTCGAGATTTCCTTCGACGGTTCTCGCTCGTAGTATTCTGCGGCACGCTGGTGCAGCTTGCGAAGCGTTTCCGCAGAAGCACGTGCGAGCAACACAGAGCGGAGTTGATCGTGCACGAAACTAAAATGAGCGCCGGTTGCTTTGGCCCAAACGAGGTTTCGTTCTCGCGACTGTTCCAGCCATCGAATGGCGTCGGCTGTTCCGATTCCGCTGAGTTTTGTGACCGCATCGAGGCAGAAGTCCTTGCCTAAGACCGCTCCCGCAGTCAACAGATCGACAACCTCAGTGGATAACATCTCCAGTCGCCGAGCCAATACCTCAGCGGATCCACGCGATGATTGGAAATCCTCCAAGGCTGCTTCGTCTACCGCCCAACCGTTTCTGCTCGGTGTCATGGCCTCGGTCTCGACCAGTCCTCGCAGCACAACCGATAACATGAAAGGGCTTCCACCTGACATTTTCTGCACTACGGGTAGAACCGAATCGGGTAGTGGTCCAGCGATGGCGGCAGCAAGTTTGGCGATTTGACTATCGCTGAATTCTCTAAGCACGATGTGGCATTCTGGATGAAGTCGCCGCAGGACGTGCTCCTCTGCTACATGCTCGGATCGGAATGCGACCATCACGCAAACATGGCGAGAAGCCCCTTGAGGGTTGGAGGTCCATTTGCAAAGCAACCGACAAGTCATATCGTCGGCCCACTGGCAATCATCCAAAGCAATGAGCACCGGAAGTTCCGAACTGCCCAGTGAATTGAATAAGTGAGTGAGCACTTCGAGCGCCGCATTTTCACGGAACTCCTCGGGAACTGGTTTGCTTCGATCTTCTGTACCGATGAGAGTCGCTAACTTGGGAAGAGCGGTCACCAGGGTGCTACAATAATCCTTCAAGGATTCCCGCAAGCGATCCCTGAGTTCTGGTATTTCCTCGCTGGCTTGGATCAAGCCGTCAACGATGCCGTGAAATATCCCGAAGGGTTGCTGTCCAACGCGATCGTTTCCCTGGCCACGAAGAATCAGAAATCTTTCGGAGCGAGCAACTTGGATCGTCTCATGGATCAAGCGGCTCTTGCCACTGCCGGATCGTCCTTCGACATAGATGACGTTCCCTTTGCCAGCAACAGCTTGTCCAATCTCTCGTTCAATCTGGTGCATCTCGCCCGCTCTTGTGAAAAACGAGGCCTCGGAGATGCGACAGTGCGGCTGAATCTCTTCAATGGGTAGCCGGATCGATTTGCCAGCTCGTAGCGAGTCCGCAATAACGGTGAGGTCGCGAACAACAGCGGCGGCTGACGGATAACGGTCTCGCGGATTCAATTGCAGCATTCGCTGCACAACGGCGTTCAATTCGGTCGGAATCTGGGAATCGTTCGATGGAAGGTCACGTACCTTCATCGTGTATTCGCGAAGAATGGCGACTGACGTCGTTCCTCGGAACGGTGATTTCCCTACCAAGCATTCATACAACAGTAGACCAGCGGAATACAAATCCGACAAAGGACCGACATCGCTATCGATCGCACCAGCCTCTTCCGGTGATGCATATCGAATTTTTTGCAGTCGTTCGATATCGCTCCCACTCGTCGCATCGAAACATAGCGTCGACCCGAATCCTAGTGTTTCAGCGATCAAATAGCCACTTGCATTCGGCTTCAGTGAAATCAGAGACGGGTGAAATCTGCCGTGCAACAAACCCCTCGCATGCATTTGATCGAGGGTTGTCAACAGAGCGATCAAGCAATCGAGCGATTCCAGTGTCGAAAGCGGCCCGGATTTGAGCCGCAAATCCAATCGTTCTCCAGCGCTACCATCCAAAGCGATAAGGATTTGTTCCTCCTCGCATCTGCAGTCCAATACGCTTCTGAGTCCCGGGATCGACAACTTGGTGCGAACTTCTGCATCGAAGAGCAGTCGTTCGCTCACACCTGGTGCGAGATTCGACCGATGGAACACCGCAAGAATCGCATTTGCGTTTCGCTCTGTATCGCGGTATGCAAACCAACTAGGCGTCATGAAACGGCGTCTCCTCGGTTTCTGCGGTTTATTGACAGAATATCTCCCCCGCAGATGCATCAAACGTACCACAGGAGTTGAGCGCCTCGGCAAACTGTTACAGTCCTTTCAACATTTGAAAGTTTGGTTAAGCGATACGATTGGCGAACTCGATTCAATCGTTACTAAGACATACGATTCGCGATTTCCTGAACCGATTTCAGCTTGCAAGTGTTACGGTTTCGACAGAAACGAGATTGGCACTGCACAGGGTCAAAACGTATGTCGAATGCGCATCAATTAGACGGGAGTCACTCGATGGATGCTAGACACGCAGGATGCTTTCGAGAATAACGAGCATCGCATCGATTTCGCTATCGGTACCGACGCTGATGCGCAGACCGTCTCCCCATGGCGGGTAGTTCATGTACCGCACGAGGATGCCATTCGACTTGAGAGCCGCATAGATCGGTTCAACGGGGCGATCGGTGCGCGTGCACCAAAGAAAATTCGCGTTCGAGGGTGTCACTTGAAATCCAAGACCGCTTAACGCTCCGACCATGCGTTCGCGTGTTTGGTTCATCCTTGAAACATTTGCTCGCAACCACGTTTGATCGGAAATCGCTGCAGTAGCTCCAGCGATTGAAATGGCGTCGGTGTTGTAGGAGTCCTTGACCTTTCTCAGAATCTCGATGACCGATGGGTGCGCGACGAGGTACCCGAATCGCAAACCTGCCAATGCATAGGACTTGCTGAGGGTGCGCGTTACGAGAATACGCGGATCCTGGGCAATCAGGTCAACACAGCTTCGCGGAGCAAAATCGACGTAGGCTTCATCGACCACAACAGGGCAATCGAGTTGTCTCGCTAATCGAAGGATCGTTTCAGGATCGATCAACGTGCCGCTCGGGCTGTTTGGGTTGGGAATGTAAACGAGTTTGAGATTTGGATCCGGTTGAAAGAACCGATCGGTCAATTGAAAGTGGGAGTCGAACGGAATCTCTTCGGACACGGCACCCTGCAGAGCAGCCAAAACGCGATAAAGGATGTAGCTAGGGAATGGAAAACGGATCCGATCCCCCTTGCCGACGAATGCGCGCGTGAGCACCGTGAGAATATCATCGCTCCCGTTGCCGCAGAGTATTTGGTCCGGTGAGACCCCCAGTACGCCAGCCGCCGCGTTGCGAAAGGATGTACCCAATGGATCTGGGTAACGCTCGAGACGTTCGCTGGCAGCGAGGATCGCATCTCGGACTCGTGGGCTGGGGGGGTAGGGACTCTCGTTGGTATTGAGTTTGATGACTTTGGTAGCGCCAGGTTGTTCCCCAGGTTTGTAGGGGGCCATCGCTACGATTTCTGGTCGGAAGTATTTCTGTAGATCCATGGTGCTGATACTGATGATACTTCTAATGCTGGTGACGCTGTTATGAACGCTCGGCGATTTTCTTCAAGCACAATTCCTGAACAACACGAGGATCGGCGTTGCGATTCCTTTTCTTGGCTTGTCCGACCAGAGCGGCAACAGCCTTTGCATTGCCTGCTTTGACTTTCTCCACAACATCGGGGTTCTCGGATAGCAACAGATCGCACAGCGTATCCATCTCCGAATCGTCGACTCTCACGATACCCAAGGCATCGATCGATTGTTCGGCGGTCCAGTCGGAATGCTCGAGAAGGAGTGTGAGCGCCTGCTTGGCCTGGCTCGTATCCACACGTCCCCCATCGATCGATTTCAACAGCTGAGCCAACTTAGGAGGTTGGATGGGGTACTCGCCGATGCTAACTCCTTTGTCGTTGAGGTATCGCAAGATATCTTGAAGCATCCATGCCGACGCGCGTTTGGCGGTTGCTCCGTTGGCGATTAACGCGAGATAGTACTCCACCGAATCGCGGCCTTGTTGTATTAACACCTCCGCATCGGCAGCGCGCAATTGATGCGTTTCAATCAGTTGGTCTCGATAATAGGTAGGAGTTCCTGCGGCGTCTTGGCGAGCGCGGTCTCGATACGCTTCGTCGAGGATGACCGGTACAAGGTCGGGGCATGGGAAGTAACGGTAGTCCGAGACCTCTTCCTTCTCTCGCTGCAATTCGGTTTGGCCCAAGACATCGTTCCATCCACGAGTTTGCTTGGGGACTTGACCCTTGGTCAATCCCGTTCGCAGGAACTCGCTTTTCTGTCGTTCGACTTCAAACTCGATCGCCCGCTCGACGGCGCGGAAGCTGTTGAGGTTCTTGATTTCTACGATCGGTGTCGCCACGGTAGTGCCATCGCGATCGATGTGCAAATTGACGTTGGCATCGGCTCGCAATGAACCTTCCTGCATGTTGCCGTCGGAGACTCCGAGATAGACCATGATCAACCGCATTTCGGTCATGTAGTCTTTAGCTTCCGCGGCACTCGACAAGTCAGGTTCCGACACGATTTCCAGAAGCGGCGTCCCCGCGCGATTGAGATCGATGCGTGAATCCGCGCGTCCTGCATGTTCGTCATGCATGCTCTTGCCTGCGTCTTCCTCCAGGTGAGCGCGCAGAATGCGGATCCGTTTCCTCATGCGTTGGCTGACCGGCGCGTCGTCGATCGAATCGCCACCTTCGATACCCACGGGTATATCCAAGTAGCCATTGGCACAGATAGGCAAGTCATACTGGCTGGTTTGATACCCTTTGGGCAAGTCCGGATAGAAATAATTTTTGCGGTCCCATTTGGTGAAGCTGGCGATCTCGCAGTGCAAAGCGGCACCTGCGCGAGACGCGAGCGCGATTGCTTGTTCATTCAATACCGGCAATGCACCCGGCAAACCCAAACAAACCGGGCATACCTGGGTATTAGGCGGTTGGCCGAATTCGGTCCGACAACGACAAAATAATTTGGTCTCCGTCGCCAATTGAACGTGGACCTCAAGACCGATGACAATGCGGTATTGCAAAGAAGTTCCGTTCATGACTTCATCCCATCCATGTCTGGGAGGGTCGGTTGGTAGCCGCTTTCCCGATGGAATTGATAGCCAGCGGCTAAGAGAGTCCCCTCCTGAAGCGGAGGAGCCTGCAACTGCATGCCGATTGGCAAGCCGTCTCCATTTCGCCCGATCGGAATCGAGATGGCGGGTATCCCAGCTAGATTGGCCCCGACAGTGAACAAGTCTTCGAGGTAGAGTTGAACGGGATCATTTACCTTTTCACCTAGGCGAAAGGGAGCATTGGGAGTTGTCGGTCCGAGTAGAAGATCCACGTTTTCAAAAGCTGCATCGTAATCGTTGCGAATCATGCGTCGCACTTTGAGCGCCTTCAAATAGTACGCATCGTAATAGCCCGCGCTAAGCGCATAGGTACCGAGCAGGATGCGGCGACGAACTTCAGGACCAAACCCTTCCGAACGCGTCGATTCCATCATCTCCTCGAGCGGCGATTCCTTACCAACACTGTGGGTTTTGTCCGCTCTAAAACCATAATGGACACCGTCGTATCGCGCGAGATTGCTGCTGGCTTCGCAGGGAGCAATGATGTAGTAGGCTGGGATCGAATACTTCGTATGTGGCAAGGAGACATCGACGATGGTTGCACCACTGGATCGGAAAACCTCGATTGCCTCAAGAAGTGCTTGACGCATTTCCGGATGCAATCCATCACTATCGAGATGTTCGCGGATGATGCCAACCCGAAGGGGGGCGCGAGTCGCCTTCACTTCAGCTTGAAAATCGGGAACAGGAACATCGAGCGAGGTCGAATCGCGCGGGTCGTGTCCTGAGATGCATTGCAGGATCAATGCAAGATCTTCGATATCGTGAGCAAATGCACCCGCGACATCGAGACTGCTTCCATAGGCGATCAAGCCATACCGGCTGACGCGACCATACGTCGGCTTGATGCCGCACACACCGCAAAAGGCTGCGGGCTGACGAATCGAACCTCCGGTATCGGTTCCGAGCGAACCGGATGCAAAGCCTGCGGCTATCGCGGCGGCGGAACCGCCACTGCTACCGCCACACGTGCGATCACTAGACCAAGGGTTATGGCTCGGACCGAAGATACCTGTTTCGGTCGAACCACCCATCGCAAACTCATCGAGGTTGGTCTTGCCGATCAGAATCGCACCCGCTTGCCGCAATCGTTCCACCACGTGTGCATCGAACGGCGAGACATAGTTCTCGAGCATGCGAGATGCACACGAAGTCGTGTACGCTCGCGTGCAAAGATTGTCTTTCAGAGCGATAGGAATCCCGCATAGAGGGGACTCGGCCTCGCCGCGGTCACGCATCGCATCGCAAGCATCCGCCGACTCGAACGCCAACTCCCGATCGATCGCAATCATGGCGTTGACTTGGCCGTTCCAGCGATCGATTCGTTCCAAAAAGAACGCGACCAACTCGCGGCTACTCAGGGCGCCGGACGCGAGAAGTCGGCTTGCGCCGTGTACTGTAAAGCGAGGATCTATCATGCCAAACAGGATAGGTCATGCAGGTTGGAACGGAAAGCCCAGAAGAGTCTGACTGCGGGAACTCGCTTTAGAACAACTCTCGGATTTCTCGGTAGCCGAAGTCGACCAGCGGGAACGGTCTTCCTGCAGGACCCGGCAAATGAGTTTCTAGATTCAAACCCAATGCATGGTAGATCGTAGCAATGATCTCCGGTGGCTCGGTCGGACGTTCGGCGGGAACCGCACCGATCGGATCGCTCTTGCCAACCACTCGACCTCCTTGAATACCGCCACCTGCAAAATAAACGGTGAAGCAACCCGGCCAGTGATCGCGACCACCGGCAGGATTGACCTTTGGAGTCCTACCGAATTCAGCGACATTGCATACGAGAGTATCGTCGAGCATGCCTCGTTGCACTAAATCTTCAATCAGTGCCGAATAGCCTTGGTCATACATCGGCGCCACGATGTTCTTCATCCCTTCGATCGAAGTGAAGGGTTTGCTGCCGTGGATGTCCCATGTAATCTCATCGAACACGGTGAGGAAAGTATTGATCGTGACAAATCGAACGCCCGCCTCGACGAGTCGTCGAGCCAGCAAGCAGCATTGTCCAAACCGGTTCATGCCATAACGCTCTCGAACGGCCGCGGGCTCCGCGGTCAAATCGAAGGCCGCTCTGGCTTGTTGGCTCGTCATCAATCGGTAGGCTGCCTGAAAGTTATCGTCCATCATCTTGGCCGATTCGCTGGCTTCGAACGTATCGATGGTCGATTCGATCACCTCGCGCATCCTTCGCCGCCGTTCGATGCGGGCTGCACCGATCGAGTCGGGGGGGAGCAAATCGGGGACTTTGAAGTCGGCCTTCGATGGGTCTGCCATCAGGGCGAAAGGGTCGTGTGCTTTGCCAAGAAATCCGCCCGCTTGACCGTTAGGCAGGTTGCCACCGCCGCGGCCCATGGTTTCAGGCAGGACAACGTGGGGGGGAAGGTCGGATCTGCGTCCTAGCAAATAACTGATGGCGCTGCCGACATGAGGCGTGTTGACTCCACCCTGAAACTGTCGCCCAGTCTGCATGATCTGCCAACCGGCGTCATGGACCGCCGCACCTCGATGAAAACAGGATCGCACCAACGAAAAACGATCCGCGATTTGCGCATGCCGCGGAAAGATTTCCGAGATTTGAATGCCGTCAGCGTTGGTCGAAATCGGTTTGAAGGGGCCGCGAATCTCAGCCGGTGCATCAGGCTTCATATCGAATGTGTCGAGATGACTCGGTGCACCGAGATTGAAGATCATGATGGCCGATCGTTTCGATTTCGATGGATCGACTGCACCGGCCTCGCTCGCAGCAAGATATTTGGGGAGCCCCAGACCAATAGCTCCCAAGCATCCTACCTGCAGGAAATCCCTGCGCATTACTCCGTTGCAGGTTTGCGCCGAACCCTTGCCGATTAACGTTAACATCGATTCGATCCTCGCCGAGGTTTAGGAATGCATGACTGGGAGGTGTAAGTATAACTTATTGGTTCGCCGATTGCTGTTCGACGATCCGATAAAGATCCAGGTCCTCGCGACCGCCGATGATCGCGAACACTTGACGAATCTGCTCGAACGCCCTGGGTAATCCAACACCCGCTCCTTGACCGATTGGGCTGGCACGGAGCGCGTAATATCCAGGCTCCGCAGTAATCACCCGCTTCTGAAGTGTATCGATGAGCTGCTCTGTTTCTGTTGCATCCTCGCCCGAGAGGACCGCACCATTCGGGCTGACCCATGCGTCCGCATGGCAATGCAGTTCGGGACCGAGCGATCGATAGCGGTAGCCAGTACGCCGCATCGCGACGTCCGTATCGAGTTCGACCGTCGAGTCATCTTCTTTGAGGAGTTTCCAGCGAAAGGTTCCTCCCTCGTTCCTCGAGATCGACTCAACTCCGAGGGTTTGAATGCACAACACATTTCGGAGCGACATCGCATCGATGCGAGCTCGCAATTCCAAAGCCCGATCGGACGCCGAGTCTTCGCTGGGGCGGACCATCCAAACCAATCGAGTATCAGGATCTGTCCCAAAATGAGCCAACCAATCTTCAACGCATTGACAGGCCATTGCATCTTCGCCGACCAAACCGAGCCGCTTGCCAATCAAGTGCTTTGCCTCGTACTTGCGGTCTCCGGGTGCGTATCGCAAAAAGTCTGTTTCGAGATCGTGTTCTCCGATGGCAAGTCCACCACCTGGCCCCATACCGATGGGCTCGATGGCGTGACCTCGGCAATCGAGGACGCAATCTCCTCGAGCGGTCCAGGGTCCGCGATGTTGCCCCTGAACCAACACACGGAATTCGTCGTTGCATCGTTCTTGCAACAGGACTCCGTCGCGGCGATGCGTTCGGATTCGCGAAACATCGACCACCGGGCTCAGGAAATGGATGTCATCGAAAAGGAGATCGGTCTTGGCTAGCGGCAGGAGATATTCCTCGGAGTATTCGCGGCCAGTAAAGAATCGCTCCGGGTCGGGGCGTTTGTAGTCTGGGTTTTGTGCAGCGATCGCAGCATGTCCCAACGAGGTCGTGACTTGGGAAACCGGAAGTGCCAGAGGACGATCATGCCAATCGAGCATGCGATGGGCGACTCGACGGGTTTCAAAGATAGAAACATAGTAGCCGAGAAAACGCGCGTAGAGGGCGGCCTCGATGCCAACCGGCCCGCCACCGATCACAAGGATCGTAGCCGGCGATTCCATCTCGGGATCCCAAGGTAATTCGCCCCAAGGAAGTTTATTCGTCATGGCAGCGCGATACCACCCAAGGAATACTCGACCGACTGCTGCATGATCGATTGCGGAGCAATGAATACGAAGCGGTATCCTGCGAGGCTTTCTTCGACTTCGAAGAGAAAGGCCAGTCCAACATCTTCGTCCGTGATCCGGTTGGTCGACCAACCAGCGTGCTGGAGTCGATTTCCCTTTTCATCTTCAAGGTACGCATCGATCATGGAGGTCCAACCCTGCATGGAGTCGGTCGATTGTTCACCGCGGAGCGCAACGCCCACAAGGATTTCGTAAACGTCCCGGTTCTTGCGAGAACGCTCGAGGGTCACCTGCAGATCGCCATTGGAGAGGGTGGTGTTACGGGCCGTGTCCAGATCTTTGAAACTGATCGCCACCGGTTTGCCGGGCATCACACACAGGAAACTGCCTCGCCATTCCGTGATTTCCTTGGCCGATCGTGAAGGGCGATCGAACTGAATAAGGGAGGTAAGTTGCGATCCGCTGGTGGTAAAGTCGGTCCCCTGATCCTTCTTGGGACGCAAGATCTCGCCGTTGTCGCACTTGAGTTCCAATCCCTCCAATTCATAACGAACAAAGACGGGATTGAGGCGAGGTTCCCACGACAATGAGAGTTCGATGCTCGTCGCATTCAGGTCGGGTTCATACTGCCGCTGTTCCTTAGTGACTGCGATAGGTTCGAGCCGGAAACTTCCCGAGTAACTGGCCATCACGAAACGCTGGGGCATGAATTCATTGCGAGCAACCAATCTCAACTCGTCTCCGTCATTCGGAACGATCGCAAGGGATAGTTTGTCGAGGATTTCGTCGAGGGCTTCCCAATACAACATGTCTTCGAGTTCGACGTCGATCTGCACATCAAGACGAGGAACATTCGCGAGTTGCAGCGTGTTGCCTGATTGCTCTGCCAGGGACTCCAACGCCTCCTTGCCAATCATCTTGCCGACAATATTGACCCGGGAAGGTTTCGAGAGGACCGCCTTGTCCTTCTCGAGTAGGGTGTCGCGGATGCGGTCCAACCGAATTCGAAATTCGTCCGAGTCATCATCAGAGCTTGCAGGCAGATAGGGAATCGCGAGCGAACCGAGCGCCATCAAGTCTTTCTCAGCCTTGTCCCTTTCCACTTCGCGATCCGCATCCAAGGACTTGGCTAACTCACCAACCCAACTGCGGAGTACTTCTTTACGGTAGTCCTGTGCGAGAGTTTCTTCGGAAGTATTCGATTTACGCCAACGTTTTCTCTTTCCTTGGCCTTGCGATTCGATGCCGCCGAGCAATCCCATCGCGCGGACGGTCGAGCGAGAGATCTCCAGTTGTTTTCTTTCCGCGAGATCTTCTGGAAGTACGGTCGTGATTGCATCGACCCAATCGGTGCGAGTTTCTTCGTATCCCATCTCGATCAATTGCGATTCGATGTCGGGCATGTGTGCGGCGCCATAGATGATGCCGATGCTCTTGACCTCGGGCTCTTTTTCGAGGATCGCTTTGAGATCGTTCATCACGACTTGGTTGCGGTCCTTGATGATGACCTTGGCGAATGGATCGTTGCTCGATTCCTGCATCTGGATCGGGGATGCGCCCAGTATATCGATGAAGAATGCCTTGCCTGCATTTTTCAAGCCGGGGATCGTTTGAGAAAGCTCGGAAATTGTTTCCAAGACGCGAGCGGGCATCCAAGGATCCGCGTTCTTCTTTTGTTCGTCTGGCATTCCCGCCTCGGCGAATCGTTCGCTCACTTGGTCTTCCGAGAGATCGCTGCTCCGCCAATTGGCTTTGTTGTGTTTCTCTACTCTGCCTTGGAAGATCATGCCGAGGTATTCGGCGATGCGAGGCATACTGTTTGGGTCGGAATTGCCCATGAGCATCGGGGGTTGTTCGGAAAGACGAATGTCAGCGTCTTCGCCGACACCTCCTTCGGCCTCGTCCGCGCCCAGGGAGATGATTTCGAGGATCTCATTGGGGCCACGTTTGGGAGACGCCTCCGAATCTTCGTCCTCGGCTTGCTCAAGTTCGATGCTTGAGAATTCAAACTCGTTTCCCCAAGCGTCTTTGGAAAGTCTGTCGGCGAACTGGCGAAGATCATCATACTGTTTCAGAATATCGTCAAACTTGGTCGGCAGCTTTCCATTCTCGACTGCGTAGCCTCGAGCATGTATAGCGAGACTTTGCAAACGCATTTTTGTTGTATTGATTTTCCATTGTGCGGAGTTGGTATCCTGCAACGAGTATTCCGGTCGCCCCGTCCCAGCAGGCAGGACGACCTCGAACAGCACAACGTCCAAGGGATCCAACAACGCTTGATGCCGTTCATAGAATGGACGATCGGCGATATGGATCATTGCGTGCGTGGTGATGACGGGTCCAGAACGATCTTTGCGTTCAAATCGGCGAACGGGAAACTGCAGGATGAGTTTGCCCGTTGCCTTGTCGTCGACGATGCGCTCGTAGGTTTTCCTATCAGGCGTCTGCGCTTCGGTAGTCTGCGTTGCGAGTAGGGTCGCAACCAAAAATGCGACGCACGCGGATAGAGTGTGCGCCGCGAAGAATGGTGTCCGCGTTGAACGTGTGATTTTTTCTTGTGGAAAATGCGGGGTCATATCCTGCTCCGTAAGAATCGCACGTCCAAGAAGACATGCGAGATTAAGAGGTTTTCTGTCCCTTCATCTGCATCAGCAATCGGCCGGGGCTACCCATGATATTGTAGCCTGAATCGACGTGCAGGATCTCGCCGGTGATGCCGTTGCTGTAGTCGCTCAACAGGTATGCACCGCTTCGACCCACTTCTTCGTGCGTGACGCAACGAGCCAGGGGTGCCACGTAGTCATAATATTCCTGCATTTCGCCGACGCCAGCAGCAACGCCGGCCAGCGTTTTCAGCGGTCCTGCGCTGACGGCATTGACCCGAATGCCCCGTTGGCCGAGATCGAATGCGAGATATCGAACGGAGGCATCCAGAGCCGCTTTGCAAACACCCATGACATTGTATCCCGGCACGCATTTTTCACCGCCGAAATAGGTCATCGTCAGGACGGATGCGTTGTCCTTGAGGATGCCGCGAGCGGCGTTGGTGACCGCGAGCAAACTGTACACGCTGACATCCATCGCCAGTTTGAAACCCGCACGGCTTGTTTCTACGGTGTCGCGCGACAGATCCTCGCGATCGGCAAACGCGATCGAGTGCAGAAGGAAATCGATCTGGCCGAGTTCTTTGGCTGCCACGTCCATGAACTCCTTGATCTGGGCGTCGTCTTGGACATCGAGAGGGTGAAGGAAGGCGGTTTGGCTGGTGTAGTTTTCGATGCACTTGGTGACTCGCATCCGATTCTTCTTCTTTTCATCTTCCGCGCGATCGGGCAGGTGGGAAAAGCCGCAGGTTCCACCGTGCTCCATGATCTCCTTCGCGATGGCCCAAGCGATCGAACGGTCGTTGGCAACACCAAGAATCAAACCCTTCTTACCTTCGAACAACTTCATGAGTCTCTTTCCTGTCTTCTTTTTGTGTGAATTAATTTAGGGTAACGGCCATTTAGCAGGTTTCACAGGCCCCACCCTCCGCGATACTCACGGGATCGGGGTCCGCATGTACTGGTTCGCGATTGTCGACGTCCGCTTGCGTGGGAAAGAACCGATCGACCACATCGTAGAATTCGGTTTGCGTCTCGACCCGAGAGATATGGGCTCGGAAATGGCGAGCTCCCGGTTTGTTTTGTGCATAGCAACAAGCGAACTTGCGCATCAGCATGGTCCCTCGCTGCACACCGAAACGCTCGACCACTAAATCGTAGTGATGCATCATGATGCTCCGTTGCTCGTCGATGCTCGGATCGGGAGGGATCGGTCGGCCTTCAAGCGCTGCGGCGGCTTGGGCAAACAACCACGGTTTGCCGAGAGCTGCGCGAGCAATCATGACTCCATCGACGTTGTAGTATTGGTAGGCGTGACGGACTTGTTCTGCGGTTTGAAGATCGCCGTTGCCGATGATCGGCATGCGATGCAGATGTTGTTTGATTTCGGAAATGCGAGACCAATCTGCGGAGCCTTTGAAAAAGTCTTCTGCGGTTCGACCATGCACGGTCAAGGCAGCGGCCCCCGCACGCTCGACGGTTTGAGCGACCGCAATGTAGTTCATCGTGTCGCGAGTGCATCCGAGCCGCATCTTGGCCGTTACGGGAGTCGGAGCACAGACCTCGACCAATCGAGAGATGATGGCGTACATGCGATCTGGATCGCGAAGCAGATAGGAACCGCTGTGCGCTTTTTCGGTAACTTGCTTTACCGGGCAACCGAAATTGATGTCGACCACACTGACGCGGTACTCTTCGACCAGACGACGGCCAACTTTTGCCATGGTGTCCGGATCGTTGTCCCAGATCTGGACCGCCAACGGACGCGGTTCGTCTCGAACACCCCAAAGTCGGTCGGGATGCTCGCAGTCATGTTCATCGAGCCAGACGAATCCTCGAGCATTGACCATTTCGGTAGCTTGGAGGCCGGAGCCGCCGAATTCTCGAACGATTTGGCGGAAGGCGTAATTGGTGTACCCCGCCATGGGTGCCTGCAGAATGGGTGGGTAAACAGCCATCGGCCCGATGTGGATCGGCGACGGAACCCGATGGGGCACCCCCGAAGACGAACTGCCGGGTGCATGATCGAAGTTATTTGTTGATGAGCCAAGTGCGGAATCCATGCGTAATACTTTACTCGTTTCCCGGCGACTCGCCGAGTCCAACCTATTTCCAGCAATCTTTGGCACCGGTCGGTCCTTGAGCATGGGTCTAATCAAGCAATCTCCCCCATGCGTCCCGTTTGTCGCAGCTTTTAGTGCCGACGAGGATCTTCTTGCGTCGATCTGGGGGCAACTTCAACAAGCCTGGGGCCCAATCGCCGACCTTAGTCCGGCTTTCGATTTCGTGGAATCCGAGTACTATCACGCAACCATGGGAACGGGGCTCAAAAAGCAATTGGCTCTGTTCCGCGACCTCTGCGACCCGTCCGATTTGTCGGATCGCAAGCTTTTCTGCAATCAACTGGAATCCAAGTTCGCTGTGGTATCGTCCCCTTCTCGTCCTGTGAACATCGACCCGGGCTATGTCAGCTTGACCAAACTGGTATTGGCCTCGACCAAGAACCGGGAACATCGCATCTATCTGAGGGATGGCGTTTACGCGGAAGTTACCCTGGCCTTTCGCGATCAAGCCTGGCAGCCGATGCCTTGGACGTATGCTGATTATCGGAGGGATGATTTCCGGACCTTTCTAGCAACCGCTCGTCGTCGTTTCGCTCAGTCCATCCCACCCAAGAATGCAAGCCGCGAGAATGCAAGCCGCGATGGGTGCTCGGATGAATGAACCACTCTGGGGCGTATTTTTGGTGACAGTGATACCAGCGTTTCTCGTGTCCGTGTTCGCGACAGGATGGATCGCGCGTCATGCGAGTAAACTGGGACTGTTGGATCGACCCAACGCTCGGAAAGTTCACACCACACCGATTCCATTGGGAGGCGGGATCGGCATTTGGCTCGGCGTAGTTGTCGTATTCGCTGTGGGATCATTGACCACGTGGATGCTCGTCAGCAATTCCGACTGGGCAAAAACGTTCTTGCCCGAGTCGGTCTCGATCTACTTGCCGGGTCTGCTCTCTCGCATCGGATCGATATGGCTTTTGATCGCAGGCGGGACTGTGCTCATGATGCTCGGATTGCTCGATGACCGTTTTGGTCTGGATTGGAAACTCCGACTCGCAGTCGAGATTGGAGTCGCCATTGCCATCGTTTATGGACAACATCTGCAATTGACCGCCTATATCGATGCGCCGTGGCTGACGTCGATCTTGAGTGTTCTGTGGATTGTGATGTTGATCAATTCGTTCAATATGTTGGACAACATGGATGCATTGAGCGGAGGGGTCGCATCGATCATTTGCGCGATGTTGTCGGTGATGTTGCTGAGCACCCCGGAGTCGTCGATGGGTCAACCTCAGTTATTCGTCGCAGCGATGATGTTGACTCTGCTCGGAGGGTTGCTCGGATTCCTCAAGCACAATTGGCCTCCAGCGAAGATATTCATGGGGGATGCGGGGAGTTATTTCGTCGGCTATTGGATCGCGATCGGGACGTTGCTGTCCACGTATCCCGATGCACGGGGTGCAACGCCGCATGCGGTTCTAGCTCCACTATGTTTACTGGCAATTCCACTGTACGACATGGTGAGCGTCATTTGGATTCGACTTCGCGAAGGGCGGAGTCCTTTTCAAGCTGATAAGAAGCACTTTTCTCATCGCTTGGTAGAAATGGGAATGACGAAGACGCAGGCGGTGGCAACAATTTACTTGGCAACCCTGACATGTTCGTTGGGGGCCCTTATTTTGCCGCGCACCGACATGATTGGCGCGGGGATTGTTGTTTCGATCGTTCTCGCGATGCTTTCCCTGATCGCCGTCCTCGAAAGCTTGACTAGGGGAACCGATCGATGACACAGCGGGCTTGCGCAACGTCGTGGTGGCGGGAATTGCCTTGGTTGGCTGCGGCGGCGATGACACCGGCTGTTTTGCTGCTTCAGCATATTGACCCATGCGATTCTGCCGCTGCCATCTCGATGGGAAACTCGATGGTGCACATCGGGCTAACCTTGACACTCGGGATGCTCACTTGCCTGGGGGTTGCACTTCAGCAGTGTGGCATACGTTCGAATGATGCTGTAGATCGCTACCGAGGAATAAGGCGTATCCTTGGGATCTTGAGCTGCTTAGCAATCGCATGGTTGGCACTTGCCACGATCGCGGTCGCGGGGAGAGGGAACCTGCGGTATGCGGTCAATGGTTTTTGGCAGTGGACATCGATGTTGGTTTGGTCGGCAAGTGCCTGCCTGATGGCGACTCGTCCCGGGTTTGGTCGTTTAGCGATCACCGCAGCATTGGCTTTGGGAGTCGGTGTTTTGGTGTACGGATATTGGGAGTATGGCGTCATTCAGCCCGAAGTGCGCAGGCAACTGGAAAGGGACCCTGTCGGACTTTTTCGTCGACAGGGGATTTCCCCGGAATCGAGTGCCGGACTCCAATTGGCCGACCGGATTCGCAGCACCGAGATGAAAGGGTTTTATGCGTTGGCAAATTCGCTCGGTGGTTTTCTGGCATGCTACTGGATCTTAACTCTGAGCGTATGGTCATCTCGCCGATCCCGAGCGTTGATCATCGTGCAGAGTATTCTTGTGATCGCGGTGGGATTGGGGTTGTTGCTGACCAAGAGTCGCACGGCTTGGCTCGCCGCAGGTGGCGGAACCGCACTGTTGGCTCTGTTTTCCATCATGCAGCATGGTCGCATTCGCGGTCGTTCGCTCGGGTTGGGAGTTTGTATCGCTAGCGCGATCGCCGGTGCTGGCTTGTTGGTCGTCTATCTCTTTGATCCTTTGATCTTGCAGGAAGCCGGGAAATCGCTTGCGTATCGTCTCGACTACTGGCGAGGTGCGATGCAATTGATCTCTGAGGAGCCGTGGATGGGCTATGGCGTTGGCAATTTTCAATCCACCTATTTGCATGTGAAGTTACCAACGGCTGCGGAATCGCCTGCGGATCCGCATAACTTTCTTCTCGAGACGGCTCATGCAGGTGGGATTCCATGCTTGCTGGCCGTGGGGGCGGCGATCGGTTTAGCGCTTTGGATGCCTTGGTCCCGATCCAAGGATTCGTCACAAGACGGTTCGATGCAGCACATGGAGTACGCGGGCCCTCGACTGCTGGGGATCGCATTTTGGTCAGGGGCTGCTCTAAGCTCGGCATGCCTTATCACTTGGAGTATCTTTACGGATTCAGATGAAAGACTTCTTGGTATCCTCGTCTCCTTGGCGGCTTTTACAGGGGCGGTCGTCTTGTGGAGCCGATGGCCGGATGCTGCAACTTCGGCGCACCTACTTGTTAATAACCGCACTGCGCTTGGTGTTGCGTTTGCGGTCATCCTGCTTCATGGGTTGGCATCCGGTGGATGGATGCTGCCGGGTGCGATGAGCCTTGGGATGTTCGTCATCGGGTTGAGTCTGGCACGGGAGGCCCCTGTCGCTAGCGGGAGTTCGCGAGCCGATTCAACCGACTCGCGGTCTCGTTGGACGGGATGGGGGATGGCAGGGGTGGGGGCGATACTGCTTGGGAGTTGGTACGCGACGATGGCTCTTCCCATATCTCATGGAACGGAGGTCGTCGGCCAAATCCTCTCCAGGCCTGTTAGTCGTCCATCGCCGGAGCAAATGAGAAAACTTTTGAGCGTTGACCGATGGGATCCTGAACTAGCTCGCTTGGGAATGGAGTGGACCGTAGACCAACTCTTGCAACCGATGGGTACAGAGACTCGGAGCGACTGGGAAACGCTACTGCGGGAATTCCAAAGGGAATTGTTGCGTCGCGGACCGAGTTCTGCGTTGGCTTGGGATGCGAGCGGGCAAGCTTCGGTTAGGGCCGCCGCCTCAAGCGCCGATGCGGAACGAAGATCCGAATGGCTTCGACAATCGGACGAGCAATTTCAAAGGGCATCGGAGTTATCTCCAGCCTCTGCCCAGGGGCATATCCAGGCTGCCCTCGCGGCTTATTGGGTAGGTGATCTGGCACGAAGTCAGATGCATTGCGAAGAATCACAGAAAATTGATGCCGCGACACGGCATCGAGACCGTAAAATCGAGGCAGGTCAGGTTGTATGGCCCTCGCCGTTGGTTCCGCGGGAAGCTGTTCTCGGGGTAGATGCCCGCCGCGGGATGACACGCGACTACGTACGGGCTGAACCGGTACTGCTATACTTGCGTAGCCAAAGAAGGCCGTGAATTCGGTCACGTTTTCCCCCTCGCTTTTCTTGACTAATTTCTAAATCACCATGCGGACCTTGTTACTCGCTCTGGCTTGTTTGGGACTTGGGTTTGGGCTTGCCAAGTATCAGCATTCGCTGAGACACCAAGGACAAGTTCACGTCTTAGGAATCGAGAACCTCGAGGTGTCGCAGGCCTCGGACCGATCCGCACTGCAAGACGCCATTGCTTCCGCTACCAGTCGAAAAGTCGGACATGTCGAAGTGATCAACGGCAAGGAACTCGATTTCGGCCTTATGATGGCTGGAACGAAACGGTCCCACAAATTCATCTTCAAAAATGTTGGGCAAGCAGAAGCCCAGATTTGGTTTCTCAAGAGCACCTGCAAGTGCACCGTCGGCAAATTTGAAAATGCGACTCTGCAACCCGGCGAACAAACAGATGTCGAACTCGAGTGGAAAGCAGAATCCCAATTCGATGAGTTTGCACAGACTGCAACTATCGGAACAAACTGCCCTGACCAGGAAGAAATCAAATTGACGATCAGGGGACGCATCGGACAAGCCTACGTCTTCGATCCACCATCTGCCAACCTGGGTGATATCTTAAGTTCCGGCGAAACGACCATTCCTGTCACGATTTATTCCCTACAGGAAAGCCCTCTCAGCATTGGTGCTGGACAGATACAGGATGGCGTCCTTTCCAAAAAGGTCAAAGTGGAAATCGGAGAAGAACGTCATCTTAAACCCGGCGAACTGCCCGACAATGCGGATGCTCGTCATGTCGTCGAGGCAAAGATCCTTCTTTCAAAAGGTCTTCCCGCCGGTCCCCTTACGCTACCGATCAAATTTGCACGCAAAAATGGGGAAGGTCGCGAACAAGATCTAGAGTTCTTAGAGTACACCGTACGCGCCCGGGTCATCACCCCAGTGCGGGTCATCGCCAGTGACGACTACAACGAAACAAGAAACATTTTCAATCTGGGCAGCGCAAAAACGTCCCAAGGTCTGAAGAAGAAATTCATGCTCGCAATCCGTCGCGAAGATTCCGACGCCGATCCAAATCTTCAACTCGTCAGCACCTACCCTGCTCAGTTGAAAGTCACGATCGGAGAACCCACCGTTTCCGCTAATCAACGCATCTATGCCGTAACGCTCGAAGTTCCTCCCGGTTCCGACCCGGTTGAAGTCGACGGCACCTTCTCGAAAGATTTTGGAAAGATTGTATTCAAAACAGATATGGAATCTTCACCCGAGATTCCGATGTATCTGAAGCTTAGGCTCTCCGAATAGCGAGCGTTTCATCACACGGAAACTCACAGGACAAACGGTCCACACGGGATATGACTCGCAAGCCAAAATCGTTTCTTCGAAACCGGTTTCGTCATATCGGAATGCTAGCCTTCGTTACGGCTTGCCTTACCTCGGCCGCGGCCCCCTCATGGGTGGCGTCGGGCGACGATCCGCCTGCGAAATCGTCCAGCGCCCCCAAGGGATCCGGTGCACCCCAGAAACCGGGGGCTAGCGGACGATTGACCGATTTGGATGTCGCTTCACCAGTTCCCAATGCTGGTCTGGCAAACGTGAATCAGCCTCCCATCTCGGTCGCCACAGAAGAAGAACGGAATCAAAAGATCGCCGAGGACTGGCGACAACCGTGGCTGGTTCTTTATGTCACCGGAAATCAATATGGCTATTTGGAACCATGCGGTTGCACGGGTTTGGCGAATCAAAAAGGTGGCATCAATCGCAAGGATACGCTCCTTACTGAACTGAGAGATCGGGGGTGGAATGTCATTGCTCTCGATTCAGGGAACCAAGTTCGGCGCGATGGACGTCAGTCGGAAATCAAGTTCCATTGGACCGCTCACGCGTTTCGCGAAATGGAGTATTCCGCGGTAGCCTTTGGCAAAGACGATCTGCAATTGACCTTTGATTCGACCCTCGTCTCAATGCTGGATTCCGATGGTGGAAATCAGTTGTTTGTCGCCGCCAACGTGAGTTTCGTTCCCGACTTCGACTTGACTCATAAGGTCGTGACCGTCACCGATCGTCAGGGCAAGAATCGCATGATCGGTATCACGAGCGTGCTTGGAGACACCTATGCAAAGGACATTAGCAACGAGTACATCACGATTACTCCCGTTGAGAAGGGACTTAGCAAAGCCGTTGCTGCGATCGACAGCGCGAAGTGCGATATCAAGGTCCTGATTGCACACGCGAACTTAGATGAGACCAGGGAGATTGTGAAGCGATTTCCTCAATTCGACGTGGTCTTGACCTCAGGTGGCTATGGAGAACCTACCTTCCGACCTGAGACACTGCCTGGAATCAAGACTCAGATTGTTCAGGCGGGAGCCAAGGGGATGTACGCTGGGATTGTCGGTTTCTTTGCTGACGCGTCCCAACCCGTTCGTTATCAGCGAATCGCCTTGAGTTCCCAATTCGAAGATTCTCCGCGCATGCTGACTTTGTTCAGCAAGTATCAAGATGAATTGAAAGCCAAGTCGCATGATTCGTTTCAGATGCTTGGCCTTCGACCTTTAACGCATCCAACTCAAAGAGAATTTGTTGGTAGCGAGAAATGCGGAGAGTGCCACACTACGGCATTCGACATTTGGAAGAACACTCCACATCATCATGCGACAGACTCGATTGTCGAACCGCCTGAGCGTTCCCTTGCCAGGCATTTCGATCCGGAGTGCATCTCTTGCCACGTCACTGGGTGGAACCCCCAAAAGTATTATCCCTACAAAACAGGTTTTGTTTCCCTCGAGCAATCGACTCACTTGACCGGCAATGGCTGTGAGAATTGTCACGGTCCGGGTTTGCAGCACGCAGCAGCAGAAGCGGGCGATATCGATAGCACCAAAGAAGAGCTGGAAGCGTTTCGCGCCCAGATGAAGCTCACATTGGATCGAGCACAAGACAAGTGTCTGGAGTGCCACGATATCGATAACAGTCCTGATTTTCACAAAGACGGGGCGTTTGAAGCATACTGGGATAAAGTCAAGCACTATGGTAAAGACTGAGCGAGCGAGTTTTCGCTGCGACCTCACGTTTTGTTCCACCCATCCTCCGCCCTCTTTCTAATCCTCGCGTTATGCTTCGATATTGGACTGCCGGTGAATCGCATGGAAAAACCCTGATCGCTTTGATCGACGGGTTCCCTGCTGGCCTCGCGATCGACGAAGACTTCATCAATCGCGAGTTGAAGCTTCGCCAAGGAGGCTACGGGCGCGGAGGTCGACAGAAACTAGAGCAGGACAACGTCGATATCCTGACCGGCGTATGGCAATCAACTACTTTAGGTTCTCCGATCACTCTTCAAGTCGTCAACAACGATTATAAACTCGAGCGGCTCAAGGAACTGGAACGCCCGCGTCCGGGCCATGCCGATCTCACGGGAGCCATCAAATACTTGGGTTCGATTCGCGGAGTACTCGAGCGCTCCAGCGCGCGTGAAACCGCCGTCCGAGTCGCGGCGGGTGCACTCGCCCGCCTGCTCTTGAAAGGGTTCGGGATTGAGACCGTCGGCTATGTAGTTGAACTTGGAAGTATGGCACTCGGTCATGGTGAAACGCGCAGGATGTCGATACAGCAGGTGCGGGCGATTCGAGACACAAGTTCCATTTACAGTTTGATCCCAGAACGCGATCGGGATGCCGAAGCCTACATCGATCAAATGGGTGAGGAAGGGGATACTCTCGGCGGTATTGTCGAGGTGCGCGTCGATGGCTTGCCGTTCGGCTTGGGCACGCATGCGCAATGGGATCGCAAGCTCGATGGCCGCTTGGCTCAGGCGGTGATGGCGGTCCAGGCGATCAAAGGAGTCGAGATCGGGATGGGGTTTGAAGCCGCTCGCAGAAGAGGCTCCGAGGTTCACGATCCGATTCAATACGATCCCCAGCAGGCTCAGTCGGCCAACCTGGGTTACGTCCGTCCCAGCAACAACGCGGGAGGACTGGAAGGGGGAATGACCAATGGCCAATCCCTGATCATTCGCGGGGCCAAAAAACCGATCAGTACGCTGCGCAAGCCACTGGATTCGATCCGAATGGAGGACAAGCAACCGCATCGAGCCAATTACGAACGGAGCGACGTGTGCGCCATCTCGGCCGCTGCGATCATCGTCGAGCATGTGGTAGCTTTTGAGATAGCGGCAGCACTGGTCGACAAATTCGGCGGAGATAGCGTTGTCGAGATGAAGGCTCGATACAATCTTTTCCTTGAAATGGCTCGCAAACGTTAGGTCCTCCAACATTGCGGTAGAGCATCTCGGCATTTCCGGCAACCGCAGCTTGAAGTACTATTAAGGTGCAAAGTCGACTCGCTCCTGCGGGGTAGCGGATCCGCCTCTAAGGCTTCTGAAAATCAGTCAACGCCGTGAAGACTACTTCCACAGCATCACGATCAGAAATTTCGCTCGCGACGCGTTCGCCGCGAGGTCTATCGAGACATCCTTGGCGATGGTCGTGGATGGTGTCGACATGGGTGCACTGCGCAGCTTTTGGGATCATTGTGGCTTCCATCGTGATAGCCCCGCCCCCTGTCGAGACTGAGGCTCCTCAGATTCAAGTAGATGGCAGGTGGGGAGTACTTCAACCGGACTCGGACACTACCGAGTTGCGATCTGCCGACTCCGACGAGAAATGGACCGATGTCATTCGGTCCAGTCGTAAACAACGGTCCTTTGCCGATCCATCGACCAGCGAGCTTTCTTCGTTCGTGAAGCGACAGATGGACCAGAGTGTCGAAGATGGCAAGCGCCGCGATAGCAAAGAAAACGAAGACAAGCTATCGCGACTCGGCCGTCGCTTGGCAGAAACCAGCAACGAAAAGAATGTCGATGACATGGCTGAGTTCCTGGGAGGCCTGACCGGCAATCGAAGGCAGGAGGCTCCCAGTGATGGTGTTCTTCGCCCCTTTGATGTAACGACCGCGCAGATCGATCGCGTTCGCAAGGACGAGGATTCCGAAGGAAACATTCACTACATCGCGACCCTGATCGATGAGAACGGAACGACGATTGACATGGAACTCGATTCCGAATCGGGCCCACAACTGTATCGGACTATGAAAATCATCGAAGCCAATCCGCTCTTGAAGAGCGTCTATCGAAAGATTGTGATGGGATTTTTGGATCAAATGCTCAGCAAACCGACAACGAAGTGAGTTTGAAGTACAATAATGTTCGGTTCGTTTGATTGGTCTCTTGCCATCCTCCATCCAACCTCACATATCGAATGAGTCTTGCCAATCCTGTCGGTGCCGCCAACGTCCAATTATCGGATCAAGATGTCCGCGCTATCGATTCCCTTCGCGAGAGTTATGCGCGATTGTGCGCGGAGTTGGGCAAGGTGATCGTTGGTCAACGCGAAGTGATTGAGCAGGTCGCGATCTGTCTGTTCGCGCGTCGGCACGCTTTGCTCATGGGTGTGCCGGGCTTGGCGAAGACCCTTCTGGTCAGCAAGATCGCTGAAACCATGTCCCTGGGTTTTAATCGAATCCAATTCACTCCCGACTTGATGCCGATGGATATCACCGGTACCGATATCCTGCAGGAGAACTCCGACGGACGTCGCGAATTTCAGTTCATTCGGGGACCGATATTCGAAAACATTATCCTTGCGGACGAAATCAACCGTGCACCACCCAAAACGCAGGCGGCTCTCCTGGAAGCCATGCAAGAACAGCGCGTGACGGTGCTCGGCAAGTCGTTCGAGTTGGAGTCGCCATTCATGGTTCTCGCCACGCAGAACCCCGTCGAACAGGAAGGAACCTACCCTCTTCCCGAAGCCCAATTGGACCGCTTCATGTTTCTCGTCGAACTCGATTACCCGAGCGAGGAGGAGGAAATCCAGATCGCCCGTACGACGACCGGAGATGATTTGGTGCGATTGTCTCCCGTCCTCAGTGGCGAAGAGATTATGAGCTATCAAAAGTTGGTTCGGCGTATTCCCGTCCCGGATCACATTTACGAATACGCAGCCCGGTTGGTGCGAAAGACACGACCGCAAGGGACCTCGGCCCCCGATTGGTTGAAGCCGTTCATTTCCTGGGGTGCTGGCCCGCGAGCGGTTCAGAATATTATCTTGGGCGCGAAAAGCAGAGCGGCTCTTCAAGGAAGTTACATGGTCCGCTTGGAGGACGTTCAGTATGTCGCCCGCCCGGTCCTCGTCCACCGCTTGATCACCACCTTCGCCGCACAGGCAGAAGGCTTCACGGCCAAACAGATCGTCTCTCGCTTGGTGGACGAGATGCAGTGATCCGATGTTGAGCATCACGCGATCCTTTCTCGACCCGCAGATTCTGTCCCGTTTGGCGGCGGTGCCGCTCCGACCTCGACATGCCATGCAGGGGAATGTTTCCGGGCGACATCCCTCGCCCCATCGAGGCTCGAGCGTCGAATTTGCGGAGTATCGCAAGTATGTGCCGGGAGACGATCTGCGGCGCCTCGATTGGCGAGCCTATGGCCGAACCGATCGCTACTATGTCAAGGAATTCGAAGCCGATACCAATCTGCGCTGCTGTGTGGTTTTGGATACCAGCGGTTCGATGGGGTTCGCTTCGAAAGGGATGATGACCAAGCTCGATTATGGGCGCCGAATTGCAGCCACCCTTGGGTACTTGGCGGTTCAACAAGGGGATGCCGTGGGGTTGTCGCTTGCCGCCGATCAAATCGTCCAGAACATTCCTCCACGTCGTTCTGCTCCGCACTTGCGAGTCATCTTCGACACGTTGGAGCGAGCGGTTGCCAAGGGGGACACCCAACTTCCTAGCATTCTTGATGAAATCGCAGAAACGGTACGCCAACGCGCCTTGGTTGTCATCATCTCGGATTTTTTCGTCGACCCAAGCCTTCTCAAACGATCCTTGGAGCATCTACGTTTTCGCAAGCATGACATCGCAGCATTTCATTTGCTCGACCAACAAGAGATCGATTTCGCGTTCGGTCGGCCAGTCCGATTCGTTGATATGGAAGGGAACACCGCACTGTTCGTCGAGCCCAACGAAATCGCGGATCGATATCAGAGAGCGTTGCAGAACTATCTCAACCAAATGCAGAAGATCGTTCTCGAGACTTCGGTCGACTATCATCGGGTCCTGACCAGTGAATCGTATGAACATCCCTTGATGCGATTCCTCGTCGGAAGGACGGGATCTCGAGGTGTCCGATGAGCTTTCTGCAACCGTGGATGCTGGTCGCCATTCCGCTGGCCGCCATCCCGATCATCATCCATCTAGTCAATCAACGTCGATTTCAGACCGTGCCTTGGGCAGCGATGCGATTCTTGCTGGAAGCAAATCGCATGTCGAGCGGCTACACTCGATTGAGGCAATGGTTGATTCTCGCCATGCGAACGCTGGCAATCCTGGCGTTGATCCTATTCACCGCGAGGCCGCTGACCAGCGGGCTCTTGGCACTGCTCAGCGGCGACTCGAACACCCGCGCGATCGTCATCCTGGACCGCTCTCCGAGCATGGCAGACACCCTGCCTGGGACCATCCGTACTCGTCTCGAATCCACCATCGATCAGTTATCCTCCACGTTTGAAACTCTAGGGATCCAACGGATCGTGCAGATCGATGAGGCGTCGGGCAAACCGGAGGAGTTCGCATCGTTCAATCAATGGCGTCGCTCTGTTCCCCGCACAACCTGGAGCGCGACAAGCGATATACCTGGCCTGCTCGAACAAGCATTGGTTTATGAGAAAAACAATCCGAGCGGCAATTCCGTGATTTGGATCGGTTCGGATCTTCGCGAGTCCGATTGGCGCAGTCGAGATGGCCGGTGGGCAGCGTTGCGAGACGGTTTTCAGGCGTTGCCGCAAAACCTTCGCTTTTCTATTTTGGATCTGTCGGGTAATCGTCCTGAGGATCTCGCCATTCGCGTCACCAACTCGCAATGCCTCGACAATACCGACACCCCGACCCTGTCCCTGAGCTTTCGGGTCGATCACACTCCAGCCAAAGACTCGTCATCCAATGCATCGGACACTCCCCAATCGATCCCGGTAGAGATCGCCATGGGATCTTCTAGAACCAGTTTGGATCTAACGTGGAACAGCGGAGGAGCACAAGTCAACGATTACCGTATTCCCCTTACGGCATTCGATAACAGCAAAGCTGAGGGGATTCGCGGTTGGGGGTGGGTGCGTATCCCCAGCGACTCCAATCCTGGTAACGACATCAGTTACTTTGTGTTCGAGCAACCGCCACTGCGGCGAACATTGATCGTAAGCGACAATCCCGACTTGATCAGCGCGATCGAATTGTGCGCTAGTATTGCCCCGCAACAAACGCTGAAGTGCGAAACGGAATTGGTGACCCAAGCTCAATTGGGATCGGTAGCGATGGAGAATGTTGCCTTATTGGTTTGGCACGATCGACTTCCGTCAGGGAAATCGCTCGAAGTGGTTCAGCGATTTGTGGATTCGGGAGGACAGGTTTTGTTCGTTCCTCCGGAGGCACCCGATGACACTTTGGCTTTTGGTTTTCGGTGGCTCGAATGGCGCAATGTGGGATCGCCATCCAACGAAGCGGGTGCCAATACAGATGCTGCATCCGCTTCATTTGCTCGGATTTCGCAGTGGCAAAACGATTCAGAGTTGCTCGCCAACACGCTCAACGGAGCGCCGTTGCCACTCGGACAACTTGGGTTGCGACGAATCTGTTCCTTTTCGGGCTCCTCTTCCCCGCTCGCGAGTTTATCCGATGGTCAACCGATTCTCGCAGTCGTTGAGAACCAAGCGGTCCCAACTCCAGAGGGTTCCGTTCTATCGGCAGGCTCCGTGGTGATCTGCGGTACAACTCCATCGGACCGAGACTCGACCCTTGCAGGAGACGGTGTGGTGTTGTACGTGGCCATTCAGCGGATGCTGGCAAATGGCGCGAAACGAGTGTCTGCGGTTCGTCAGGGAAGTGCGGGCGTGGATCGCAACTTGGTGGATGCGACCTCCCAATTGAAGGCGGGGGACGAGAACGCTCCCTCGACCCAATATGGGATGTATGCGGGCATATACGATTCCAACAACGCTCTGGTGGCAATGGAGCGGGGTGTGGCGGAGGAGGATGTGAGTATTGTTGATGAACCTGGTTTGGCAGAAGCGTTTGGCGAATTGAAATGGGCGAGAATTGGGGTGGGAGTTCGGACAACCAGTCTCGTCCAAGAGATTTGGCGTTGGTTTGTGCTGGTAATGATTGCAGCGCTATTGCTCGAGGCGGTCCTTTGTTTACCCCGACTGCGCCGTCCTGCGGGTGGGGCCATTCGGACGCCGCAACTCGCGAAACAACGCTCTTGATTTATTTTTTCGGATTCGGGATGATCCGGCGGTTGACCAAAGAAGTTGGCAGGACGCCGCTTCGTGCATGTCATTGGTCGCATGTCCACAAAAACGCAATGGATTGCGTGATGGATCCCCTATGCCATATGTACCGTACTGGTTCGAATTCTTCGCTAGCTGGTTTCCTTGGATCGTTCCCGTTTTGTCCCTTATGAGTTTGTGGATTGCAAGACTCTGCGACGATTCGCGTATTCGATCCAACGCGGAGCGAATCTACTTCATCATGATGATCATCGTCGCCACTGCGACCCTGCGAACGATTCTTGCGAATGAGCCCTGTTGGCTGTTGCACACAGCGAGTTTGGGGATCATGGTAGTGGGCGCGATTTTTCCCCATTGCCACTTTGACGCCGACATGACGGCAACGGAATGAAGCTGGCCTATCTTCTGGCTGGGGGAATGAGCCGACGATTCGGCAGCAACAAGGCCCGCGTCTTGGTGAGAGGAAAGCCACTTGTCGTCACTCTTGCGGACGATTTGAATCGACTCGATTGGCAGGTATCAATCGTAGCACAAACCACGGAAGATTATCGTGATCTCGGTTTACCGGTGATTGCCGATCTGCATCGCGATTCGGGACCGATGGCTGGTATCATGGCAGCCTTGTCGAATTGTCAATCACGAGGTTTCGAGTCTTGCTTGATTGCGAATTGTGATCTCATTCCACCGAAAGGGGATTGGCCGCGGTGCTGGGCGTGGCTGGATGCCATGGAAACGCTCTGGTCAAGCAGTTCGAGTTCGATTGTCGTATTTGAATCGATCGACTTTATGCCTCTTCCTGGTCTATATGCATCCGGTCTCTGTGAACTTGCGGCAAAGCTTTGGGATAGCGGCAAGCGATCGCTGCGAGAGCTACACCAAGCTGTCCAAGCGTCTGAACAGCGAGCAATCGCGAAGGTCTCTTGGCCAGGGAATGACATGCCCCGGACCTTCAACACACCGGAAGAACTGAGTGCCATCGTTGCGGATGATTTGAATTCCGGTTCGATCAGCTAAAAAACCGCTTCATGTTCAGGAACGGTTTCTCGAGCAAGTGATAACTTACGAACGCTAGTGCGCTCGTTGCAGCAAACAGAGCAACGACGTAGGCGACGCTTAGAAATAGCGATGCGTTACCCAACCAAGGCATCTGCGAAGCGATCCATGACAGCGGCAGCAGAGTTACCACCGGCAACTGGATCACGTACATTCCGTAGCTATATTTTCCAAGCCACAAGAGCCAGGGCGAGCGTAGGTACCGACTCAGCCTATGCGATCGAGAGCGAGTCACGACCGCTGCAAGAAGTGCGACCCAAAGCAATCCGAACAGTGTGTGAGTCAATCCTAGCCAACGATAACCGGCAAGAACTACGACCAAGCAAGCAACGATAAGAACGGACAAGAGATGCTTAGAGACCGCAGTCACGGTGTCGCTCGACAGACCGTTCCTCATGGCCGCAGCAAGGACCGCGCCGAGCATTAGAGCATCGCATCGAAATATCGAGAAAGTATCGACCGCCAAGGCATATTCCGGATTCAGAGCGACTGCGGCTCTTGTGATGCAGACTACGAAAATCATCGCAAGAGAAATACGAATCAGTGCTTTGGAACTGAAGAAGAAGACGACTGCTGGCCAGACGAGATAAAAATGCTCTTCGACGGCCAAGGACCAGAAGTGATCGAGTGGACCAAAACACCAACTGTTGGTCCATATCATATAGAAATTCGAAGTGTAGGTCCAAAGGAACAGTTGGTTGCTGTGGGGCAAATCGAATGCATTGGTTGCGAGAACTGGCGGCAGAATGAATAGGCAAACCGCTAACGCGGAGAAATAAAGAGGGAATATTCTCAGAGCTCGACGAACAATGAAGTTTTTGAAATAGTCGCGTGCATGTTTTGTATCAAGCAGGATACCTGTGATCAGAAAACCAGAGAGGACAAAGAACAGATCCACTCCGCGTTGACCGAATTCGCTGTACGTCTCAGAGAATCCGAGCACCCAATGCGCTGTCGGATCCCATTCTTTCGTAAAACGGTACAAAGTCACCAACAGAATCGCGATTCCGCGCACGCCATCTAGTTCCGGGCAATGAGAACCGGGTTTCCAAACCGGTGAATCCTGCTCGCATGCTTCCAAAGAGCACTCGGGCGAACGAGGCCGAACGGCCGGTTGCGAAGCAACGGCGTCCGGTGCGATCAAGGGAATGGCCAGTGGATTTGGGTGCATGCTTTTGTGGGAAGATGGATCGATCGCGAACGACCGAGAAGTTCGTCCTTAGAGGAAAACGACTCCGAAGAGTAGTTTGCGATCAACACTCCCACCGGATTTCCAGATAAAGATCCATCCATCTTTCTGGGATTAAGACGACGATTGTAACGATCGTAGAGCCTTCGATTATTTCAAACCCGCGCCGAGCGGGCGGCCGCTGAGAGCACCTCGGACTCCTATTTGGCCTGGATCCCTCGCGACCTTGTCGGTGGCGACACGGATATCATCGAGAATCGGCTGCAGTCTGCGAGAGAGGTTTTCAACGTTGCCTGAAACGTTTCGAATGCTGTCGAGTGTATCGGAGATTTTTCCATAAAGCGTGGGGTCGTCGACCAATCGGGCAATCGTTCCGCGATTGTTATTGAGGCGTCGTGCGAAGACCTGCAAGTCGGCAGCAAGTGCATCGATGTTCGCCAACGATCGGACCAAATTATCCGCGATTTCGTCGCTTCGCTCACTGAGAGGCTCAGTGATCTCAGCAATATTCTCGATCGCCTTGTCGGCATTCGCCATAGCGGATCGAACATCTTCGCCTATGCCATCGAAGTCCTTGCTAATCGCTTCGAGTTGGATGCTGAACTCTTCGAATCCTTTAAGCGTGCGTTGCAATTGAGAGAGGGTGCCCTGCGCTTCCTTGAATAATTCGGGAACCGCAGCGAGAGCTTCGGCAACGAGATCAGGTATCTGAGCTCGCTCGACTTGGGATCCGATGCGATTGATGGTTGTTACCGTGTTGTTGATATTGTCGAGCGTAGCCTTAAACGTCTGTGCAGCATCACGTATCGAACCTTCCTCGCCGCCAGCCATTTCCTGTGCGACGGCTAGGACGTTATCCAGTCTCTCTGCCATTTTTTGCATTGAGTTGGTCAGGCCGACCAAGTCACCAACAGCTTCGAGGGGATCGGGCACCACTTCGCCACGGGCAACGAATTCCCTTTCACCGATGGGAGCCTGAGCAACAGCCATCTCCCGTTCATCGAGAACTCCGTCTCGCGGGGAATTTGCCGAGCCATCGAACCGGGCAAGCAAGGAAGCATTGCTCGGCTCGACGAATTCGATAATCGAGTCTCCGCTGATCAACGATCCGGTTCGGATCCGCGGTGTCTCTCCGGCCATCAATTCGAATTCGCGATCGATTTCCAGCAATAGATCGACGCCGCCGTTTCTTTGTTTGCGAAGGTCGATCTTTGCAACTCGACCGATCAATACACCATTCTTGCGAACAGGTGTGTCGATGCTGACATTCGGAGCGCTCGGGAAGTTGACTGTGAAGCGATACTTCTCCACCCAGAACTTCGGAATCGCGCCGAAGAACGCGATCAGCAGCACTCCCACGATTGCGGATGCAAGAACCAGAACACCCACGCCAAAGCGGTAGCCATTGTCTTCCATGATGGACTACTGAGCCTCCCTTCGAGCGATAGTGTCGTGAAGAAACGGAGTCTCATCGGAATGGCTGGCTTGCTGGGCCACCATTTCCATCAAACGTTCTCCCGCCTCGCCGCGGACAAATTGCCTGACACGGCGATCGGGACATTCCTCCATGGTTTCCGGAGGACCGTCGTAGAGGACTTGAGGTTCATCGGCCTTGAGCCTGGAGAAGGGATAGAGCATGATCACGCGGTCGGCAACTTTGCGAGCCGAGTGCATATCGTGCGTCACCAGAATACTTGTCACCGAATACTTGCTCTGCGTGCGCAAGATCAGTTCGTTGATCACGTCGCTCATGATGGGATCGAGTCCGGTTGTCGGCTCATCGTACAACAGCAATTCCGGTTCGAGAATCAAAGCTCGCGCCAACCCCACTCGTTTGCGCATCCCTCCGGACAACTGCGACGGACGCTTGGGAAGTACGTTGCGCGGCAACCCTACTTCGGAGAGCCGCTGTTCAATGAGATGCTGCGGCGACCGGCCGTGCGGTACACCATGCTGCATCATCGGGAAGGCGATATTCTGCTGAATATTCAAACTGTCAAAGAGCGCTGCATTTTGAAACACAAAACCAAACCGCTTTCGCAGACAGGTCAATTCCGTTTCCGACATCGAGTAGATGTCCATGCCATCGAATAGGATCCGTCCGCTCGTCGCTGGAATGAGACCTGCCAACGACTTCAGAAAGAGAGTCTTGCCACAACCACTCTCGCCGATGATTGCTACCGTTTCGCCCCTCGCAATCGACAGAGAAATGTTGTTCAAGATGGTCTGTCGCCCGAAACGGATCGTCAGCGCCTCGGTTTGCACCAGAGGTCGTTGAATTGCGGCTTGATCAGATGCCAATTGGTTCAGAAGCGGATCGTCCATCACAGTAGTTTGGATCCTCCGGGCCACAGCGAATAGTAGACACCGTCTAGGAACATGTTGAGCACGATGTCCAGAGCCAGAATCATGACGAAACTTTGAACGAAAGCTGCCGTCGCCGCTCGCCCCACCCCTTCGGCACCCGCTTGGCAATGAAATCCTCGAAAACAACTGATGACTGCGATCGTGGCGCCGAAGAAAAAACTCTTGAACACACCGGAGAAGAAGTCGAAGCCTCCCACAAACTCGCGGCTGTTTCTCAGGTAAGCAGCATGGTCGACCCCAAAGATCACCACCGAAAAAAAGTATCCTCCGACGATCCCCATAAAGTCCGCCATGATCGTTAAGGCGGGGATCAAGAGGACACAGGCCAGGAATCGAGGGACGACTAAATAGTGGATAGGATTCGCACCCATCGCGGTGAGGGCATCGATCTGCTCGGTTACCCGCATGGTACCGATGACCGCCGCCATCGCGCTGCCAACCCGACCTGCAAGCATGGTTGCAGCTAACACAGGCCCCAGTTCGCGTACCAGTGACATCGTAATGACCGCACCGAGTTTTGATTCAAGACCCATCAATTCGAATTGATGGTAACTCTGAATCGCTAAAACCATGCCAATAAAAGTGCCCGTCAATGCAACCACGGGCAGACTGAGGACACCCACTGCATAAAACGTCGGCATCATCGTTTCCGGCCGAGGACGGGCTGTTACCATCCAAATGATCATTCGCCAGGTGAAGACGGAAATATCGCCCAGCGAGGTTACCCCCTCGATGACTACGCGTCCCCAAGCGTTCGCAATCCGCACAAAGCCAGATACCAAACGCCCCGAAAACGAATTCGGGTCGGCAAAAGGATTTCGCGCAGTTTGATCCTGGTACGGCATAGTCTTGTCCATCGACAGACAGGCGGCGCGGCTTGAGTAAACTTTAACGCCTAGGTCGAACTTGCCACATCCGCAGACTGCGATCTTTGTCCTGGTAAACCGTGGTCTAAAGCAACAACGGGGAAGACTAGGTAAGCTGGCGAATTTCTTTGCAAATTTCTTGATCTGAGGGGTTTGCTTGGGAATTGTTTGGTAACGAATGGTCCGTCTGCTCAGTTGCCTGCCGTCTCGTTCCGATATCTCGATCGAGACGATTGCGCGGATCGCGCGAAGTTTAATCCGTTTGCTAGCAGGGATAGCATGACCACGATCTCCAGCAGGGCTTTGAGGAGTTGGACCGCAAGTGGGTGCATTGCATCGACGTTGATAGCAGGTTGCGCACCCGTCGATCGATTCCGAGCGTGGCGGGACTCAGCCGATACCTCATACTATCAAAGCTTTGTGACTCAGATTGAATTCCCCGATGCTGCTTCTGAGCCATCGCAGGAAGCGATTCAGGCGATCGATCCTTTGACGTTGCAGAACCCCAGTGAGCTTCCGTCGTTCGACTTGAGTTTGCAAGATGCGGTCCGGTTGGCTCTTGAGAGTAGCGATGTTCTTCGGAATCTCGGAGGCTCAGTGGTTCCTGCCCCACAAGGCAGCGGCACGGAGTACGACCCTGCTCTCGTTGAACTCAATCCTTTGGGTGGCACCCAAGCAGCCTTGGCAGCATACGACGCCACCGTTAGCTCGCAACTATTTTGGCAGAAGACCGATCCACCTGCGCTTGCGGGAGGCGGGATCCAAAACTTGTTCATCCTAGGATTTGGACAAACACAAGGTGTTTATCAGAACCAAATCCAGAAGCGAACGGCTAGCGGTGCTTCTTATGCATTGAGGTCGAATGTCGGATACAACCGTTTCGACCAGGGGGGAAGCTTTTTTGCTGGTTCCTTGGAAGCGGAGTGGCGTCAGCCGATGATGCAGGGATCGGGAACGACATTCAACCTGATCGCAGGTCCCAACGCTCCTGTAGGTTCGTATGGTGGTGTGTTCATTGCACGTATCAACACCGACATTTCCTTGGCGGATTTCGAGGCAGGTGTCATCAACTTGGTCAACGATGTGGAGACCGCTTACTGGGAATTGTATTTTGCTTACCGAAATCTAGATGCTTTAATTTCGGGTCGCGAGAGTGCACTGCGAGCTTGGCAACAGGCCAGCGAGCGATTGAAAATCGGATTGGATGCGAGAGACTCGGAAGCCCAAGCGCGCGCGTTTTATTATCAATTCTCTGCGCAAGTCAATGATGCCCTTTCGGGGAGAACCGGTCTGTATGCGAGTGAGCAGAACCTACGCTACATGATCGGCTTTACGGCAACCGATGGTCGGTTGATCCGACCAAGCACCGATCCCCTTCAGGCGATGGTCATGTTTGACTGGCAAACGTCACTTAACGATGCGATCAATAACCGGGTTGAAATCCGGCGTCAGCAATGGACGATTAAAAGACGGGAACTGGAGTTGATCGCTGCCAGATTGAACCGGCGAGCTCGGCTCGATGCTTTGTCGCAATACCGAATTCGAGGCGTCGGCGATCACCTTACGGGTTCCAGTGAATTTTTTGATAGCTTCGGGTCTCTCGACTTCCAGGAATGGCGATCAGGCTTGGAATGGTCGTTCCCGGTCGGTCTTCGACAAGCGTCGACAGCATTCCGGGCCGCTCAATTGGGCTTAGCTCGCGATGTTGCCCTATTGGAAGAACAGCAATTGCGGATTTCGCACGATCTTAGCACTGCCGCCCGTCAGATCGCTCGCAGTTATGAACAATTGCAAATCAACTACAACCGTGTGGAAGCTGACAAGGCGCAGGTCGAGGTCCTTGAGGCACGGTTCAAGAGTGGTCGCGACAACATTCGCTTCCTGCTTCAAGCCCAACAGCAGCTCGCTCAAAGTACTAGCGCTCTGTTCCGAGCTTTGGTGGACTATAACCTGGCGGTTCGGGATTTCCATCAGGAAAAGGGGTCGCTCCTAACCTACAACCAGATCAGTTTGACGGAGGATGCAATCAATGGGTCGATGTTATCCGGCGCTTACCAACGAGGTCGATTCCTGACGCCTCGCGACAATCCTGAGCGAGTGCAAGGGCAGGCTCCTGTCAGTCGTGGTGGGTTTGATCCATCGACGATCGGAGTTCCAGACGCATCGGCACCGATGACTTACGAGCAACCGACAATCAACCAGCCATAGTCGGCTGACTTGGCAGGGGACGTGTGTTTTATTAATCCATCAGGCGTACGTGCCATCGACCTTTTGCGGTCCGCTCGACAAGCAGGTTCGATTGAAAGATCGATGTGAGGCGTGCCCCTTGCATCGCATCGCGAGTTGGTCCGTCGAAAACCATTCGTCCCGACTGCATCAGGACGGTTCTTTGGACACACGGCAGAACTTCTTCGAAGTGATGCGTGACGATGATCAAGGTAGTGCCCGAATGGGCCAAGTATTCGAGACGCTGAAGCAATTGATCTTGAGCTCGTATATCGAGCCCCGATGTTGGCTCATCCAAGATGAGGGTTTCGGGTTCATGAATCAAGGCACGAGCAAGCATCACGCGGCGTCGCTCGCCGGTCGACAGTTGCCCCATGAGCCGCTCCTGCAGCGATTCGATTTCCATCATGCGCAAAGCGTCCTTTGCTTTGCTTTGCATGCTAGAGGTTACGAGCTCGTCATCAGGTTCCAGTTCTGATGCGAAGAATCCCGTCAGGACAGCTTGTAGGGCTGTCAGGCGTCCGGATCGTCCAATGAGGAAGTGATTGTCCAGCTCGGAGCTGACCATTCCGAGTCGAGAACGGAGATCCCATACATTCCATTCGGTTTGGCCGAAGATCCGGACGAGTCCTGCTTGGCCATCCACGACAGACGGATACAGGTTTCGGGTGATCAGTTTGAGCAACGTCGATTTTCCACAACCGTTGGGGCCCAGCAAAGCGGTGTGTTGTCCGTTCGAGACAAGCCAACAAATCCTGTCGAGGATGCGTTGAGAACCGCGAACGAGGCTGACATTTTCCAATTCGAGAACGGTTTGCTCAGTCATCTCTTTCTTTTTGGGTCGGGATTCATGCCTGTGTTTCCTGGGTCGGCATAGTCGCTTCATGCCATGTTAGGTTATTCTAATACATTGTCAGAGGAAACGATCTTTAGCATGTCAGATCCCAACGATCCCAAAAAGAAACCCCCTCAAGCCATCACGCGGCGATTATCCCTCGACCCGACGGAGGATAATCTAGGAATTCGATCGGCTGAAGAGATGGATTTCGAGTTGACCCCGTCTTCGGGAAACGCTCCTTTTGGTTCGCTATCGCTAGGCCCCCCGAGGGAAGTTCAAGTTGGGGAATACTTGATTTTGGACAAAATCGGGGCGGGTGGAATGGGTCAGGTTTACCGCGCCAAGCATCGAACGATGGATCGCGAGGTAGCTATAAAGATCCTGCCCAGTCGACTATCCCGCGACCCCATTGCGGTCGACCGTTTCTATTCGGAGGTCCGCGCGCAGGCCAAGCTTTTGCATCCCAACATTGTGACTGCGTTTGATGCTGGTTGCCAGGAAGTGAAGGGGCACAAGGTTCATTACCTCGTCATGGAACTGATCCAAGGGGAATCGTTAGCTCAACGCATCGCTGCCCAGGGGCCTCTTTCTACAAGCGATGTGTTGTCCGTTCTTCGGCAAGCAGCCTTGGCCTTGCAGTACGCGCATATGCAGGGGGTAGTTCATCGGGATATCAAGCCCGGGAACATGATGCTCACTCCCGATGGGACCCTCAAGATCCTCGATTTCGGTCTTGCGGTCTTACGAGAGCTTCGTTCCTTTCGGGATGAGTCCAAGAGCAAGTTCTTAGTAGGCACAGTCGAGTTCATGTCTCCCGAGCAGATCAACACACCGGAGTTGGTTGATCATCGGAGCGATTTGTACTCACTTGGAGCAACCCTCTTCTACATAGTTACAGGAGCTCCCATGTTCACTGGAGAGGCGATCCAAACGGCATTGGCTCAGCTCCACCGCCGCCCCACTGCGCTCTATGAAGTTCGAGGCGACATCGATCTTCGATTGGACTCGGTCTTTCAGTGGCTGGTTACTAAGAACGTGCAGGAACGCTGCCCTTCTGCCCAGGACCTTCTGGAGAAACTGTACGAATTGAATCTCATCGACCGCCCCGGAGCTACGGTTTCCAAGCGTGCGGAAGGGAGCCTTCCAGCGCGGCTGGGCTTAGATCGCCCAACAAGTCTAGGGCGTGTTACGTCGACTTCGCTCAAGGCCTACGAACCGATCGGAATCGAATTGGGAATGATCCATTCGCGAGTTAGCTTCGTGAACACGGAACATAAGATCGAAGAGGTGCCAGTCGATGGAGAATCATTGCAGCTTCGGAACATGCTCTATAGCGATGCAGATACGATTGCTGTCGGCGCGGGCGCCGTTGCGCAGCGGGTGCAGCACCCGGATCATATTTTCTATGGCCTACAGCGATGGTATGGTTTGCCGATGCTCGAAAGACCCTTTGGCGGGCGTCGTATTCCACCGGAAGTACTGGTTGCCGCAATCATTCGGCAGTTAACCGTCGCTACCCGCTGTCGGCAACCCAACGCATCTCATGCAGTGGTTACGATCCCTGGCTGCTACGATCAGATGCACCGCATTAGTACGCGCACTGCCTGCGCTATCGCTGGTATCGAGGTATTGCAACTTTTAGAAAAGCCCCTGGCGGCGGCGTTGGCACATGTCGAAATCGAGTCGCGGCTCGCCAGCGCTCGCGGCGACGAGGATTGGGAGAAAACCATGCTCGTCGTCATGCTTAGCGGTACCGCCTGCGAAGCTTCGGTCGTTCATGCCGATCTTTCCGGAGCCCAGAAACTATCGTTAGTTGGAGACTGGAAACGAGGAACACTGCGATGGCAAGATCGAGCGGCTAAGCAGTTGGCCAGCTTGATCGAAAAGCAGTTTGGCCTCAGTGCTCGAGAGAACCTGAGTCTCGCGTCGCAAGTGCAACGTACGATCGAGCGGGCGATGGAACGGCTTCGCCATGCCAACGTTGTACCATTCATCATCGACATGCCTAATGGACGTTATGAGAATGCACTCTATCGAGATCGCATTCAGGAATGGGTCGGAGATCTAGCTTCCGATTGCGGCACCTTTGCAGCCGAGGCGGTGCGCCGTGCAAATCTTGACCCGAAGTCGATCGACTCCCTCTTGCTGATCGGAGATGTCCGATGGATCGACCACATTCGCGAACCCCTAAAGAGATTTATCAAACCTGGTGGGCAGGTGGCGGAGATCGAAACCGCCGATATGGCTCGCGGCGCTGCATTACAGGCTAAATACCTCATGCCTCCCGCTGACCCTCGTTCTCCCGTCGCGAAATCAGCATGCAGCTACGACTTGGGGATGATCGTCCAAGACCAACGTTCCAATGTCGCTCCACCACCCAAGATTCTGATCGCAAAGGATTCTCCTATACCCGCCCAATTGAGTCGAACACTCCGTTTTACCCGCGAAGGGCAGCGTCAACCTGTCCTTCAATGGGTCGAAGGAAGCCGGTTCGGAGACCACACATGGCACAAACTATCTTCGGTCGACTTGCAAACCTGTTTTGAGGGCAGAACCACTGCCGATCCGATTCAATTGCGAGCGGAAATCGATGAGAGCGGCATCTGGAACGGATCCCTAACATGGCTCGCAGGAAACAAGCAGTTGGCTCTACCGCCCCTAGCCGAACCGATCATGGACTCGGTTTCGATGCGCCATTGGCACGATTGGCTCGAGTCGATCATGCTGTGCAATATGGAGCAGCGTTAGGCACCTATGCCAAGCGGAGTTCCCACTCTATGCTTTAGTTGATAGGTTCGGCCTACACGAATCGTTCGTCATCAAACCAACTTCATAGCGAGCGCAAGCGGAAATGCCAGACTCGGTGGAAATACGTTACGGTAAGGGAGAATTGCACGTACGCTTGCCCAAGGGTTGCGAAACAACCGTCATTCGCAAACCCGCGATGCCCCTGTTGGAAGACCCCGCTTCAGCAATTGCCGAATCGCTTCGCAATCCGGTAGGTTCCCCTCCATTGAGCCAACTCGCATCGCAAGCCCATCGAGTAACGATTGTCATCTGCGATATCACACGGCCAGTCCCTAACGGTCCAATACTGAGAGGCATCGTCGATGAACTACGCGCCTCAGGGATCCGTAACGACCAGATCACCATATTGATCGCAACTGGACTTCATCGACCCAACCTGGGACGGGAAATGCTCGAGGTGGTAGGAGAGCCCTGGATCTTCGACCATATCCGGATCGAGAACCATTATGCACGGGACGCAGCCTGGATGGTCGACCTGGGTACAACACCATCCGATGGTATACCGGTGGTCCTTAATCGCCACTTAGTCGACGCCGATTTACGGATCGTGGTCGGTTTGGTCGAACCTCACTTCATGGCGGGGTACTCAGGAGGCCGGAAAGTTGTTGCGCCCGGTGTTGCGGGCGAAACAACTATTCGCACTTTTCACAACTATCGTTTCATGAACGACCCTTTGGCCTGCAATGGCAATCTCACTAACAACCCGTTGCACCGGGGGCAACTCGAGATACTGCAAATGCTTGGCCCGACGTATGCCTTCAACACGATCATTGACGAATCTCGAAAGATGAGCTTCGTCAATTTCGGTGATTGCGTAGCGAGTCACCTGGAAAGTGTCGCAGCAGTTCGTCGATTCGCCGAAGTACCTTGCCCTCGCAAATTCGCAACCCTGCTCACCAGCGCTGCTGGCTATCCACTCGACAAAACCTACTATCAGACGGTCAAAGGGATGGTCGCTCCGCTACAGATTTTGGCCGATGGCGGACGCATGATCATTGCGAGTCGTTGCGAGGAAGGAATCGGATCTTCCGAGTACCGCGAGTCGCAAGCAATCTTGAAACGTCTCGGGCCTCAGGCTTTCCTAGACCGTATTCAGGCGATGCCGTTAGCAGATATCGACGGTTGGCAAACCCACATGCTCCTCCGATCCTTAGCGATCGGAAATGTTTCGCTCTACAGCGACGGAATTAACCCGGCAGATCGAGAACTAACATGCGTTGAAATGATCGGTTCGATCGAACAAGCGATCGAGGAGAGCGTTTCGCAGTCTGGAGATCGAGCTATTGCGGTGATTCCCGAAGGCCCTTACGTGATTCCAGTGTATACCCCACACGGACCGGGTGGACCTTGAGCATGCGTGAAGTGACCTACAACGGCACGGCTTGCAGGTAGGATTGCCTATGGATACCGAACAGTCGAGGATCGAAGCGGATTTGCGAGGTGTACTCGACGGCGAGGTCTACTGCGACCCACTCTACACCCAGTTGTACGCGAGCGATGCCAGCCTGTATGAAATCCCTCCGATCGCGGTCGTCCGTCCACGGCACGCAAAAGATGTTGCGCAGTGTGTCCGCTATGCCGCTGAAAACGCGATCCCATTGTTTCCGCGAGGTGGTGGTACCGGTTTGGCAGGCCAATCGCTCGGTCCTGGCATCATTCTCGACTTCTCCCGATTCATGCGCCGCTTTCTCGGTATCGATCGCGACGCTCAAACCGTACGCGTTCAGCCCGGCATCACCTTGGCAGATCTCAACCGCTCCTTGCAGCGGGAGGGATTGATCCTCGGGGTCGATCCTCCAACCCGATCGGTCACAACTCTCGGCAGTCTCATCGCCATCGATGCCCTCGGTAGCCATTTCATGCGATACGGTACTGCGGGAGATGCCGTGGTCTCGCTAGTGGGAGTGCTTGCCGACGGGGAAGAAGTTCGGTTCTCCAAGATTCCATGGCAACGACCCGATACAGGCAACGCTCGCATCGACTATTTGGCATCCGAAATCGGACAACTCCTCAACGCGAATCGAGCATTGATCAAGAGTCCGCCATGGCGCGGTGTCGCACGGGGATGTGGCTATCGACTCGAAAGTCTACTCGATCAAAACACTATCGACTTGGCTCGCCTGCAGTCGGGAGCCGAGGGAACACTCTCCGTGATCACGGAGGCGACGCTGCGAGTGGCTCCCATACCCGTTGCCCGGGGCGTTGTCTTGCTTTTCTTTGAAAAGCTCGAATTCGCCGCTCGCGCTGCAATCGATGCCAGACGGGACCAAGTAGCTGCATGCGACTTGATGGATCGCCGTCTGATCGAGATCGCCCGGGAATTGGACCCTCGCTACGAAGCCATGTTGCCTCGAGGTGCCGAAGCGTTGTTGCTGATCGAACAACAAGGGAACGATGCGGCTGAGGTGCGGCAATCACTGGGATCGTTGGTACAGAGAATCGTGCGGAGAGCTCCCTCGACCCAGCAATCTCGCATCGTCGTCGATGACTTGGAACGCGACTTCATTTGGAAATTGAGCCGCCGTATCGTTCCGCGACTGGTTCAATTACCGGGCGTTCAACGCCCACTTCCGTTCCTCGACGATATCGCGATCCCACCCGATCGGATGCCGGAGTTCCTCGTCGAAATGCAAAACACGCTCAAGGCGGAGCGAGTAACCGCGACCCTTTTCGCTCACGCTGCCCAAGGGCATCTACAAATCCGCCCATTCCTGGACCCCAATTCGGAAGAGGACATGGCCAAGCTACAGCGGATCGCTGATCGACTTTACCAAAAAGCGATCGACTTTCGAGGGGTCATCTCGGGTGAACACGCTGTCGGTCTGAGCCGCTCGAGCTACATTCGACAACAACTCGGCGATCTCTATCCCATTTGCCGGCGAATCAAAGAGCTGTTCGATCCCAAAAGCATCCTCAATCCCGGAAAATTGATCACCGATGCTCCGCCCAAACCGCTCGACAATCTGCGCCCGCAACCAATTCTCAAGGTGCAATCCGAATACCGTCGCCCACTCACCCAGACTGCTCGGCAGGAACCAAAACCATTGGTCCCTGAGGATAACCAACTAGCCAAGCCAAGCCCATCGATGTTGCCGATCCTGAATTGGTCATCCAACAATTCCATGGAAGCGACCGCTGCATCGTGTAACGGATGCGGGCGATGCCGAACTACGGCACCTGCAGAGCGAATGTGCCCAATGTTCCGATTGTCTCGAGCGGAAGAAGCATCGCCTCGCGCCAAAGCGAATCTGCTCCGAGGGCTCTTAAGCGGCAGGGTGCCGCTCAGACACATGGAGAGCGACGACATGCGGCAAGTCGCCGATCTATGCTTTCATTGCCACCAATGCCGTGTTGATTGCCCCGCCTCGGTTGATGTCCCTCGCATGATGGTCGAACTCAAGGCTCAGCATGCCGCAACGCATGGATTGGATTGGACTGATCGTTTGCTATCTCGCATGGATTTGCTCACCGCTGCAGCCAGCCGATTTCCTCGGTTGGCGAATTGGGCGCTCGAGAATCGGAGCATGCGATGGATCCTCGAAAAAACCACCGGCATCGCCATCAGTCGCCGTGTTCCCCAGATCGCAAGGCAGTCGTTCATGAAATGGGCGGTGAAACAACGACTGACTCGCCCCAACCGCGGCGCTGGCCGCAAAGTGCTCTACCTCGTCGATCAGTACGCGAATTGGAACAATCCGCTGGTAGGCATGGCGCTTGTTCACGTGCTGCAACATCAGAGAGTCGAGGTTTATGTCCCTACATGGCAAACCGTTACTTGGATGACCAAAATTGCTCACGGAGATATCGATCGCGTTCGCAAACTGATCGGGCCCCAGATCCGTCTCTTGGCCGATGCCGTACGCCACGGATATACCATCGTCACCACGGAACCCACAGCCGCACTCTGTTTGCAGCATGAATATCCGCAACTGATCGATCATGAAGATGCCAAGACCGTCGCAGCGAATACTCAAGAAGCAGGAATTTATCTTTGGGAAATGCACAAGCGAAACGAGCTAGAGTTGGATCTGAAACCGCTAACCGTTTCGGTGATGTACCACACCCCATGCCACTTGCGAGCCCTGGATCCCGAACATACCGGAATGCGATTGCTCCAATTGATTCCCGGTTTGTCCTTGCAGCACGCAGACGCCGGTTGCTCCGGAATGGCTGGCACCTACGGCATGAAACGCAAAACCTATCGAACATCGTTGCGTGTCGGTTGGGGGCTGATCAGCGCCATGCAATCGACCACCGCCCAAATCGGCAGCACCGAATGCACCTCATGCAAACTGCAAATGGAACAGGGGGTAGACAAACCTACTATTCATCCGATCGCTCTTTTGGCATATGCATATGGCAAGCTTCCTGAGGTTCGCCCTTGGATCCAAAGTCATCACGAAGGACTAACCGTTCAATAGCAAAAGCCTATCCGAACACTCAATCAGCCCAGTCGGCTTTAAACGCGATCTAGATCTCACCCTGCAGAAAACTAAGAACCACAGAAAATGTCTTGGATTTGCTTGATCAGCAATCGGTGAGCAAGTTATCATCTTGTTACCTCTCGCAAATCCCGCCACCTGCCACTGACCCTTCACATGCTCACACAAGTCATTCAGCGCGAATTGTTCTGGTTCTATCCGTGGTTGCGTCGAATGACGAGCGTCTTGATGGCGTTTGAGAAACGCTCCCACACATTGCAACCCACCGCCTTGGCAAACGAGGTGTTGTCGAAATTGCTCTCATGGCACGGAGAAGTGTCCAGTAATTGCGAACATTCCCTGCGTATGTTGGCGATTACGATTGCCAAGCAGACGCTGATCGATCATGGACGACGTCGGCTCACGCGTGCATCGCACTGGGAACAAGTCTGCAGAGATCAACGAATGCGGTCCGAGTACCCCAGGCACGTTTCAGTCCAAACACGATTGACGGCTTTGGTAGATGCAATGGAGGAACTGGAATCGATCGATCCGATTCTAGCCGAAATGGTGCGACTACGGTTTTTTGAAGGCTATGACCACCAACAGACCGCTCAGATGCTCCGTTTGAGCCATCGCACCGCAGCTCGTCGTTGGGCATTTGCTAAAGCGTTCCTTGCGGATGCGATCGCTAAGGCCGAAGCTGCTGGCGATCCACCTGCTTCATCGCCATCGCTTCTGTCGTCTCAATCCCCTCAATCGTCGTCTGGGTGACTCTTCCACAGCCGCAACCTGGACGCATATTTGGACAGTTCTAGCTCGGGCTTATTGATTTGCTGACGAAGACATTGCGCTGCAGCTAAACCGATTGGGTCGTCCGGGGTCGGGTGGTACATCAGGCGGCTCGCTTTGACACGATAGCGAATTCGAAGCGATTGGGACCCTTTCACCCATCTCGAAACATCGACAGCATGCTGAAGAGTAAATTTGTTTTCGATGGCTTCCATGCCAGCCAACGTGACCCAACGATTTCCCGTCGCTTCACTTGCAACCGCGAACTCCCCACTGGCCGTGGAATCGAAATTCCCAAATAGGTGAAGGCTGGGGTCCAGAATCGCAAATGCGG